>NZ_VIDW01000059.1:0-25971 GCF_006519665.1 Paenibacillus sp. tmac-D7
CGCTGCCGGTCAGCGGGCGGGTTACCGAGCCTGCGGCGCCTCCGCCCGCGCCGCCGAGCTTGCCGGCGAGGCCGGTTGAGAAGCCTTCGCCCAGACCCTTGTCCAACCGCATCGTCGAATACCACCTGAACGCTGAGTTCGACGCCGAGGGCAAACTGATTCACGGCACCTCCTCCCTCACTTGGAAAAACCCCGGCAGTGTCCCGGTCCAGGATCTGTACTTCCACTTGTATCCGAATGCGTTCGAATCGAAAAAAACGACGTTCATGCAGGAGTCCGGCGGCAAGCTGCGCGAGGATGCAAGCACGGAAGACAACTACGGGAGCATGAAGCTCATTTCCATTCAAATGCTGAACGGGAATGAAACGGAGCTGACCGACCGGATCGAGTACGTGCAGCCGGACGACGGCAACGTTCATGACCGGACGCTCGTGAAGGTGCCGCTGCCGAAGGCTGTCGCCCCGGGCGAGCAGGTGACGCTGCTCACCTCGTTCACGGTGCAGCTGCCGCAAGTGTTTGCGCGTATGGGGTACGCCGGCGACTTCATGATGGCGGGGCAGTGGTACCCGAAAATCGCCGTCTATGAGCCCAAAGGAACGCGCGGGCAAGCGGAAGAAGGCTGGAATTTGCACCAGTATCACGGGAACTCCGAGTTTTATGCCGACTTCGGCATCTACAATGTGAAGCTGCGCGTGCCGGTGGGCTATACCGTGGCGGCGAGCGGATTCCCGACCAAACCTGTTGTGAACGACGGCAAGACGCGGCTCTATACCTTCTACGCCGACGACGTTCACGATTTCGCCTGGGCCGCCTCACCGAACTTCGTCTACTTCGAGGAGCCTTATGCCACCAAGGATTTGCCTGGCGTCCGGATCAAGCTGTATCTCGATCCGAAGCACGAGCATCTGAAAGCGCGTTATATGACGGCCGCGAAGAAAGCGCTCGCCCGCTATTCGGAATGGTACGGCAGCTATCCTTACTCGACACTGTCCATTGTCGTGCCTCCGGAGAACGGCAACGGCGCCGGCGGTATGGAGTATCCGACGCTCGTCACCGCTTGGGGAGCAAGCGAAGACAACCCGAGCCTTGAGCTCGAACGCGTCATCGTTCATGAGATCGGGCATCAGTTTTTTTACGGCATGGTAGCCAGCAACGAATTCGAGGAAGCCTGGCTGGACGAAGGGTTCACGTCCTACGCCGAAGATAGGCTGATGGAGAAAGAGTACGGCGTGCGTTCGAACCGTCTCGTCGAATCGAGCTACATCACCGCCCCTGCTTCACTCAAGCTGAACGCCTGGAACTATGCGGGGCACGGCAACTACGCCGAGAATGTCTATACCCGGGCCAAGCTCGTGCTGAAAGCGATAGAAGGGCAAGCGGGCCAGGAGACGATGAATAAAATTATGCGGACGTACTTCCAGCGCTGGAAGTTCAAGCATCCGTCCACCGAAGATTTTCAACGCACCGTGGAAGATGTGACGAAATCGAGCTGGAAAGAATTTTTCGATCAATATGTGTACGGCGGCATGATGGCCAATTATGAAGTGGCGGGGATCCAGACGAAGAAGATGACGGAGAACGGCCAAACGGTGTACGAGAACAGCGTCAAACTGCGCAAGCTCGGCGGCACCGTGCCGAGCGTCCCGGTTCGATTCCACTTTGCCGACGGCACGCAAATCGATAAGACATGGAACGGCTCTGAGAGCGAAATCATCTACAAGCTGACGCATGCCGCGCCGCTCGACTGGGCGGCGATCGATCCGCAGCATACGATCGTGCTGGAAAACAAGCGGATTAACGGCTTTATGAAGACGAACGTGGATACGAAGCTGTCCGTCCGCTGGAATATGGGCATCGTTAAAATACTGGAGACCTTGTTCGGCTGGGTCGCGTGGTGAGGAGGGTTCGTACACATGTGGAATCGCGTTAAATCGGGCTGGTCGATCGCCTGGGGGCAGCCGTTCGCCGTCTTCGCCTTATTTGTATACCATCTGGCTTGGGGTATCGCCCTCTACAAGCTGGTCCAGTCGGTTGTGTTGCCCTTGCTTCACCGCTACCCGACGGAGCTGTCGAAGGAAGCCGTGCAGCTGTTCTGGATTGAAAGCCAATTCCAGCTGATGAAGACAAACCTGATCGAGCCCTTCCTCTGGTGGGGACTAGCGCTGCTTGCGCTTCGGATGCTGCTGCATCCGTTGCTGAATGCCGGTGTCTACTACTCGCTTCAGAACCGTGACATGAACGCCGGCTACCGGTTCGTGGAAGGCATCCGCAGGCTGACGCTGCCCTATTTCGGATTCTACGCCGCTCAACTGCTGCTGACGCTGGCTCCGCTCGTATGGCTCGTACCGCTGGCCACCGAGCTGTTCGGCTCTCAAGTGTCCTACTCGGGGCTTGTGCGCGCGCTGCTGCCTGCACTTTCGGCGTTCGCAGTCTACCTGCTGCTCATCCAGCTCGTCTTCATGTACCTGCAGATCGGCAAAGCAAGCGGACGTTCGATGCTGTTCACCTGCCTCTTTATCGTCCGCCACCTGCCGGCAATCGTACTGGCCGCGCTTACCGTGCTCGGTCTGGGGCTTCTGGCGACGGCGGCCGTGATGGCGGCGTCCTTCTTCTGGGCCGGCTTCCTGGCCCTGCTCGCCGTCCAGGTGTTCCGCCTGGCGCAAATGTTCTTTAAAGTATGGGCGATCGGCACGCAATTCGCGCTTTGGACGGAGAAAGCGTAGCGGCGTGCGCGACGCACGGCGAAGAGGCCAAGGACGCAGCAGCGGCCTTGGCCTCGCTGCGCGATATCTCCCGATATCGGCAGTGCGGCCCAGCCGTGCGTGCGGACCGCAGCCGCCAACGACCCCAGCGCCCATCCGCAAACCGCGCCTTCGCCCCGCGCTTCCCTATCCATTACCCCTGCGCCTTCTCGAGCACAAGCCGAAGCTGCACTTGGATGTCATTCTGCGTGTCGAGCGCCACGGTGTGCGGATTTTTCATGCCGAAATCGGCGAACGTCACGACCGTACTGCCTTCCAGCCTCAGCCGCCCTTGCTCATACAAGGCCTCGCTCCGGAACGTCACGTCCTTCTTCCTGTCCTTCACTTGCAGCGTACCGCTCATTTGAAAACCGACTTTCTCGCCTTCCTTCCATGCCTGCGGCAGCTGGTCGAACGACTTGGCGGTGAACACCGCTTCCGGGAACTGCGCTGTGTCGAAATAATCTTTGCTCTTAATATGGTTGTCGCGCTGCGGATTTCCCGACTGCAGCGCACTCGTCTCGATTTTGCCTTCGGCCGTCGTCCTCGACGCATCGGCCGCGTTCAGCTCCCAGCTTCCCTGAGTCGGCGTCACGACAAAATTCACCGTCTCCTTCGACGTAGTAACGGAGAAATACACCTCCGATGCCGGCAGCACCGACCACTTCCCGTCGATCTGCTCCGCCTTGATGGCTTGTCCCGTCGCAGCGGCTCCGCCGACTGGCGCGGAGGCCGGAATGACCTCCTTCACCTCGATATGATTGCCGGCAAAATAATCGTACGCGCCATAGGCCCCGGCTAGTAACACAACTGCAACTCCTGCGGATAATGCGAGTGTTTTCGTTGTCATCAATACGCCTCCTTCAATTGTTAACACTACAATTCGTAGTGTAATTGTATAAAGAAAAATCCCTTAACGGGACCGATCCGCGATATGACTCGCTCAAACGCCACGGCTTCAACTTAAAGCAGCGACAAGAAAAACAAACCCGACAGGAAAACCACAACCGGCAGCGACACGATCGCCAGCTTTACCGGCAGTCCCAGCGAAGGCTCGCCTTGCGGATCG
Organism: Paenibacillus sp. tmac-D7; assembly: GCF_006519665.1. Lineage (NCBI taxonomy): Bacteria > Bacillati > Bacillota > Bacilli > Caryophanales > Paenibacillaceae > Paenibacillus > Paenibacillus sp. tmac-D7. The sequence continues at coordinate 3,811 of NZ_VIDW01000059.1, forward strand.
AGAATTTGCCGGATCCGGTAGTTAATCGAGGTATCTGCGAAAGAGACGTACGCGAAGTCCATCGAAGCGGTCCGTTCCCGCTTCTTCATCAGCTTCAACAAGGCGCTCCCCAAGCTCGCCGGCGATCCCATGACCGCCATCGCCTCGCGATCGGCCAATATCTCCCGCGCAATCTTATAATGATGGTAACACCAGCGCAGAATCGGGATATAACGCATGACCGAACAAGCGAGGTGCAGCAAGAACGTCTTCAGCGGATCTCGATGATTCCGGTGATACTGCTCGTGGTACACGACCGCTTCCAGCTCATCGCGATCGAGCAGCTTCAGCAATCCGGTCGATAAGATGATCTTCGGCCGGAACAATCCGAGCGTCAGCGCGATCGGCTCCGCGCACATGACGACCAGCAGATCAGGCTTGTCCGCGCTGAACCGGGCGTTCAGCTCCTGCGTCGACCGCTCATGCCGGGAAGCGAGCAGCTTCCGGTAGGCGCGCCTCGACAAGCAGACTTGCTTCGCCCAGATCCAGAGGCTTAAGCCGAACGTATAAGCGACCAGCACGCTAAGCAGCGGCGTCACCGAATCGAAGCCGAGCGCCTTCAGCAGACTGCTGCAAATTTCAAAGACGTTGAACCGAAGCGACCAGCCGAACAGAACATGAGCCGCATATAGCCCCATCTGGACCCACACGATCAGCGCAAGGACGAACGCAGAAGCAAATAACATTCTAGACCGATTTTCCCACATGGCCTATCTTTCCTTTTTCAGGTCTTTAATTTTTTGTTCCAGCTTCTCGATCATCTCCGCATCGGCCTCTTCCAGCGCGTCGAGCATATGATTGACAACCAGCGGACCGAAATCTTCGAGCAGTTCGTGCGCAATTTCCCTCGATTGAATATCCAGAAAATGTTCTTTTGAATGCACCGGCTCGTACACCGACGCCCGCCCCGCCTGTTTCTTCATGAGCACGCCTTTGTCGACCAAGCGGTTCATCACGGTCATGACCGTATTGAAGTTCAAATGCTCATCCTGCTGCTCCAGCTTCTTCTGGACTTCTTTAATGGACTGATTCGGATGCGTCCACAGGATGTCCAGCACTTTCGACTCCAGCGGTCCGAAGAACCGTTTCAAGCCCTTCTCATAAAACTTGAAGCTATGAATTTTCATTTGCCATGCACCCCACACTACAAATTGTAGTGAAGCTATAAAGCGTTGTCAAATCCTCTCAATGAATCCGGGTCTTATACAGCTTTGTGCCATGGTCCTGGGTACCGTACCGATACTATCGGCCGCCCTCGTATGCGCAATCGCGAGCTTTCGAGGCGTTCCGACAATCGTTCACGAAGCACGTGTAAAAATTACGGAAGGCCCGGCTTCCGCATTTGTATGTATCCGCTTACAATGTCAATCTATCTAGTATACCCGCCCGGTTTCGTTTTAATCCCTGTATTTATTACAAGTTTGTGACAAAAGAAGGATATCGTCACTTTTGCTCGAATAACTGTACTTGGAAAATAAAACAGAAAATATTGCCGAATTTCTGCGCGCAGAAAACGGGGGAACCAGTTTTTGGGTGAATTGATCTCGCTTCAGAGTGATCATAGGGAACCTTCAACCGAACCCTTCAGCTAACCTCGTAGGCTCTGGAAGGGGAAACTTCTTTGAAGAAGCTTGTCAGTTTTGTTTTTTCCGCAGCACTGTTTTGCACGATTTCGGTAGGCAGCGTATTTGCTGAAACCCCATTAAGCGCAGCGGTTAACGAAGGTTTAGGCTCTCCTTACAAGTGGGCGGGCACAACAACCAACGGCTTCGACTGCTCCGGCTTCACTTCTTGGGTGTTCGACAAACTCGGCGTCGACCTGCCGCACTCCTCCAAGGGCCAAGCCCAGCTCGGCACCACGGTGGAGAAGAACGACCTCCGTCCCGGCGATCTTGTCTTTTTCAACACGGACGGCAAAGGCATCTCTCATGTCGGCGTATACGTAGGAGACGGCAAATTTTATCACTCCGCCACGAACGAAGGCGTTGTGATCACGAAGATGACCGATTCTTATTATGCGAAGCGTTATGTAACGGCCCGTCGCATCCTTTCGGATGATCAATATGGGCAGGTTATGACCGACGCCAAGTAACCATCGCTAAGACGTAAACGATTCACTTGTCTGGAAAGCCCTCGGCTTGAACCGACGATCCCGCACCTGCGTGCCGGTCGATTACGGGACAAGCCGCCAGGGCTTTCTGTCTTTTTATTCCGGGAAGGAGCCGCAGCCGCGGAGCCGTGATCCAAACAGCGAAAAAAAAGCCGTTCTCCCCGTCGTTAGACGTGAAGAACGGCTCTTCTGGTTTAACCGAGCAAGCGATGCAGCGTGCTAATCACGCGTTCTTTCTGAATCGGCTTCACGATAAAATCTTTCGCGCCCAGGCTGATCGCTTCGATGACCAGCTTCTGCTGGCCCATTGCGGAGCACATCAGCACTTTGGCGTTGCGGTCGTACTTCATGATGTTTCGCAGCGCCTCGATACCGTCCATTTCGGGCATGGTGATGTCCATGGTAACCAAATCGGGCTTCAGCATCCAATATTTCTGGAGCGCCACAACGCCGTTCTCCGCTTCGCCGACGACCTCATGCCCCAGTTCTTTCAACATTCCACCGATGATCGCACGCATAAATGCCGCATCATCCACGACAAGCACCTTAGCCATTGGAATCGCCCCTTTTGTCCGAGTCTGCTGTACGCCGCTCTATGTTTTCGACCCAAATTTTCCAATTTTGTGATATACTCATATTATATAGGCTTCTAGACCTAATTCCGATTAAAATCCGACTAAAGTAGATCAATTCAGCTTTAACTCGTTCCTTTTTCCGATATATTTCAACAAAATTCGTAAAGCTCCGGAGAAGCAACGCTCGCAAGAAGCAGCCGGGGCCTTACCGTAGACAACAGAAGTCGAGCGAAGGGAGTAATCCGCACGTGGCTAACCGGAAGATCCTCATTGTGGAGGATGAGCCCGAGATTCGCAATTTACTTAACAACGCCCTTACGGATGACGGTTTCGACGTGTACGAAGCGACCGATATGCAAGAAGCGATTACGCAGTTCGACGCGGTCGAACCGGATTTGATTCTGCTGGACATCGGCCCCCCGGCAACCGCCGGCCTGGAGACGTGCGCGGAGCTCCGCAGCTATTCCAACGCCCCCATCGTGCTGATCAGCAGTCGAAGCGGCTCGAGCGACATTATTCAAGGATTAGAGCTTGGCGCCGACGATTATATCGTGAAGCCGTTCGACCCCGCGGTGCTCGTCGCCCGGGTGCACGCGAACTTGCGGCGCACCGCCATCTTTCGCAGAGATCGCAAGTGGGAGGCGAGTGCCCCCGCCAAGGATGACGTCATTGCATACGCCGGTCTCGAGATCGACCCGGTCCGCTTTCAAGTGCTGCTGGACGGCAAGCCGATCGCGCTTGTGACCAAAGAGTTTCAGCTGCTCGTCCATCTCGCACGCAACCCCGGGACCGTCTATACGCTGGAAGAGCTGTATGCCTCGGTTTGGGGAATGGAAAGTCACGGGAATACGCGTACGGTCATTGTCCATCTCAGCAATCTGCGCAAGAAGCTGGAGCCTCTCCCTACAAGGCCGACCTACATTCACAATATTCGCGGAGTAGGCTATAAATTCGATCCCAAATAACCGGTAAAGTCCGTCCTTTCGGACGATGAGGAGATTCCATCTCATGGTGAACGAGAAAATTTTGATCGTCGAAGATACGGAAGACATTCGCGATATACTCAGGCTCTACTTAGAGCCGCAAGGCTTCCAGGTCATGGAGGCAGGCAGCGGGGGCGAAGGGCTGGAGCGCTTCGAGCGGGATTCGCCCGACTTGGTTCTGCTGGACATCGTGCTGCCCGATATGGACGGTTACGAGCTGTGCCGCCGCATCCGCAGCGTATCGAAAGTGCCGGTTGTGTTTATTAGCTGCAACACGTCTTCAAGCGATATCATTCGCGGCCTCGAGCTCGGAGGCGACGACTACATCGAGAAGCCGTTCGATCCGGCTGTCGTCGTGGCCCGCATTCATGCCAGTTTGCGGAGAGTTCCTATCGCCCGTAATCGGCCGGAGCCCAAGCCCTCTGGCTCTGTGCAGACACCGGACATCATCGTCGTCGGCGAATTAGAAATCGAACCGGCTCTTCTCCGAATCAGGACGGGAGGGAAGGAAGCGGCTTTGACCGTGAAGGAAATGCAGCTGCTCGTTCATTTAGCCGCTCATCCGAACCGCGTCTTCCCCCCCGACCAGCTGTATAAAGAGGTGTGGGGGAGCGACAGCATCGGGGATACGCGCACCGTCTTCGTCCACATCAGCAGCATCCGCAAAAAAATCGAGCCCGATCCGGCCAATCCGAATTATGTGCTGAACATTCGCGGCGCGGGGTACTTGTTTAAAGGTTAGCCGGGGGATGTTTATTCGTTCTACGAGGCTTGGAACGCCAACAGCGTAATATCGTCGCGCTGAGCCTCGTCGCCCATATAGGTTTGGAATTCGTGCCAGAACAGGTCTGCCTGTTCACGCAGCGGTGAATGCCCGTAACGGTCGAGCAGCTCGGTAAACCGGCGTTTGCCGAAGGCATACCCTTTCTCCCCGCCGCTTTGATCAAAGAAGCCGTCGGTTGCCATATAACACGACGTACCCGGCTGCAGGCGCAGCTCATGCGACACGAACGGGTACTCCATCGGCGTCCTGCGGTAGCCGATGCTCTTGCGTCCGCCTTCCAGCACGCGCGTCCCTTGACGGTCATCCCTCAAATACAAGGAGCATTTGGCCCCGGCAAAGCGCAGCAGCGTCCGGTCCTCGCTCAAATAACAAATTCCGATATCGAGCCCGTCGTCGGTTAAGCCATTCGGTTCGGTTTGGTTCAACGTCTTCTTGATCAGACGATTCAATTCGCCCAGAACGCGGGCCGGCTCCTCCGCATATCCTTCCTCCGCGACGCGGTCCAGCAGTGAAATGGCGAGCATGGTCATGAGCGCCCCGGGTACGCCATGCCCCGTACAGTCGCCAATCGCGATAAGCGTCCCGCCGGGTAGCGGCTTCACCCAGTGAAAGTCCCCGCCGACACCGTCTCTCGGCTTGTAGATCAATACGTGCTCCTTCGTAGCCGTCGTCCATTCCTGCGGGCGCAGCAGCAGCGATTCCTGAATGCGCTTCGCGTAATCGATGCTATCCATCATTTTCTCATTCCGTTCCGCCAGCTCCTGCGTCCGCTCCTTCACCTTCCGCTCAAGCTGCTGATTCATCTGCAGCGCCCGCTCATACGGATTGGCCAACCGGTGGGAAACATAATAGAACAAGAACAGGATCAACACGAACGAGATCAGTGAAACGGCAACCGTGTTCAGCTTAATGCGGCTGAGGAACGACACCGTCTCCTGCCGTTCGATTTGGAACAGCAGTTGCATGTTGGTAGAGGTCAGCGGGTAGCTGATCAGATCGGTCAGCTCGCCGTCCGGGTTCTGGAATTCCAGCGTCTGCGATACCGGACTGGCCTGCTCCAGCAGCTGCGAGACGATGTTCCCGTCCAGGAACGATCCGATCTGCTTGCCGTAATCCGACGTCTCCGCCGCCAATACGATCTCGCCCTTCGGGTCGATCAGCCACAAGCGGCTTGTTTCGCCGTACTTGAACTGCTGGAACTCCTTGGCCAGGTCCTCCAGGCTAAGCCCGACGCCGACGACGGCGAGCGGCCGGTCGCCGTCCTTCACAAGCGCATTCGTAAATACGAACGTTTGCCCACGCTCTTTGTTGTAGTCCAGGTTGACCTGAATGTCCTGCTTGGACGCGAGGAAATCGAAGAACCACCGATCCGCCTGCTCGTTCGGGCTGACCGACCCGAGCAGCTTGCCGTTCTCGCCCCAATACTTGCTCGTGCCTGCGCTTACGATGAACGAATTGCTGTAGCCGAACTGCCGCACGAGCGTCGTTAACCGCTGCAGCGAGCGCTCCTGGTACTCGCCTGCAGCCTCTCCATCCTGCAGCCACCGCCGCACATCGGGGTCGGCGGCCAGCACGAACGACGTTTCCTTCGCCCGATCGATTCGACCGTCCACCTTGGCTGCCATCGCCTGCGCGATGCTCGGCAAATCCTTCTCCTTCAGCTTCTTCACGACGCCCGATTCGGTAAACATATACACGATGGCGCCGATCAGCAGCATGGAGAAGATGATGACCAGACTTGCAAATCCGATAATACGCAGCGTTCCTTTGTCGTAATATTTCACCAGGCTCACGCCTCTTCTCTTAGAATGATCTCGAACGGCAGGTTCAAATCTTCCTTGAATTCTTCGGCGCACTCCTGTTCGCTGTCATTATCCGGACTGCAGTACCAAGCCAGACGGATGTTCTTCCCGCCCCTGTAAGCTTCGTCGAATTTCTCCAGCAGCATCATGAAGCACTTGGTGCTGCTGGTATTGATATAAGGCAATCTGAGCTCCAGCAGTACGGACTCCTCCGCGCTCACCCGCTCTAAATACCGGTCTATCCATTGCATGAGCGGCTCGTAGAACTTGAATGCATTCTCCGGATACGATTGTCCGCTTATGACTAAATGGTTCGTCTCCGTATCGAACTGAACCGCCGGCGTACTTTTCGTCGATTCGATTTGCAGGCCCATCAAAGTATCCAACTCAAACCACCGCCTTTAAGGTAAAGAACGACACGTGCTCGTCTATCGGAATTATGGAATACTCGAGCGGGTGCTTCACTTTCCGCGACATCTCGATCAACCCGATGCCGGCACCGAGCGCGTCCGGGCTGACCGTCTCGCGAAGCTTCGCTTTGTACAGCTGTTTCAGCTCCGTCTTGTCGAGCGAAACGATTTGATCCAACGTCTTGCGCAAGCAGAGGACATCGTCATTGGCAAGCAGGTTGCCCGAATGAATCACATGATTGTGCTCCGTCTTGCCGATCGTCACGACACTGGAGGAGGCGATTCTCTCGCCATGCGGACTCTTTTCCTGATGGCTGCAGTAATTCTTAATGTTCTGCGTCTGCTCGATAAAAATAGAAAAGACGTCGTGAATTTCGCTCGTCGGCCGCTCCGCATGCTCCAGATATTTTTTGACAGCCGCCCCGTACTCTTCAATCAGTCCTTGCGTCAGCTTCCCGGAGAAGCTGATCAGGATGCGGTTGCTCTGCAAAAAACGCTGCACTTCATACAATTGATTGTTCATGACAAGCCTCCTTTAATCATAGAACGCGTTTGCCCGTCGACGGACGTTACGGATTCGGCGGGGATCAGGAAGAAGAAGGTGCTGCCCTCTCCCGCCCGGCTCGTCACGCCGATTTCGCCGCCGTGCTTCTGGATAATTTCCTTAGTAATGGCCAGTCCTAAGCCGGTCCCCTCAATGCCGTTAGCGCTAGCCCGCTTGCTCCGGTAGAATCGCTCGAATACATGCGGCACCTCTTCTTCGGCGATACCGATACCGGAATCCGATACCTTCACGAACCAATGTCCGAGCAGCGCTCCCTCGTATTTCGGTTGAAACTCGCTGCACAGCCGGATGCTTCCGCCCGCTTGGGTAAATTTCATCGCGTTCCGCAGCAAATTTTCGAACACTTGATCCAGCCGCACCGGATCGCCCCATACGATAACCGGGTCTGCACCCTCCCCGGGCATCTCCATGTCAATCGCAATCCCGGCCCGCTCGCAATCCGGCATAAACTTCCGTTCCACCGCACGTACGAAAGCGCCGATCTCGATACGCTGATGCTCAAAGTGATTTTGATTCGCCTGGAACGTCGACAGCAGGAACAAGTCCTTGATGAGATGGTTCACTGTCAACACCCGGTCGTAAATAAGCCGCATGTATTTCTCTTCCGGTTGAATAACGCCGTCGAGCAGCGCCTTCACATACCCCTGCACAGCCACCATCGGCGTTCCCAGCTCATGGGAAATGTCTGCAATGAGCCGCTGCCGCAGCTTCTCCAGATGCTTGAGGCTTTCGTTCGCCGTCTGGATCTCCTGCTCTTGCTCCTTCAGCTTTTTTCCTTGGATATCGCTGATGCGCGAAAGCTTAATGGTCGTCTTGAGAAGCTTCTCGTATTGTCCCGCCAACTCTTGATGCAGCTTGTACAGCTCTTTGCCGGAAAGCGCACGATCCCTTACTACCTCTTTCGCTTCTTCCGCGAGCCGCAGCTCTTCGGCAAACAAACGACTATAGCTCGTATCCCGGTCTTTCTGGGACAATCGACTCACCCCGACTCTCGATTCTCGCCTTCCATCCCCTTCATTATAGCGAAGTTTCCCGAATATTCTGGAGGCGTCTTGGTAAAATATAGGTCAAAGACGATTAAGATTTTTTGATTTTACCGGTTTTTGGGAAAAAGAAAGGCTCCCTCTGCAAGAGGGAACCTGTAATTAAGAGGACAGCCGGCCCTGCCAATGGGCCGCCCTGCGGAACGTAAACACCGCCATCAGCTCCAGCAAGAACATCGGGATCACCGCGACAAAGGCGAACATCCGGGATTCATCGGGGGCGTTCAGAGCGAAAGGAAGCGCGAGCAGCATCAGCCACTGTCCGCCCGTATACAGCCGCCTGCGGAAACGCAAGACGTGCGCTTCTGCAGGAAGGGCGCCATCGAAGGCATGTCTTTCCATGGCCGCGAAGGTTTGATGCATGAACAGCAGCTTCAGCAGCAGCAGCATACCGCCGAACGCGATCCAGCCCGGGGAGGGCGGGGCATCGGCGTGAAATCCGGACGGGCCCGGCCAAATCTCGGCCAACGAAACGACAGCCATCGCAGCGGCCCAACCGGCGGCTTTGCCATAAGCGGGGCGCACCGCGCCCAACCGCTGCAAGGCGAAGTACATCATTCCATACCCGATCACATCGGGCCATACATCGAAGTAGGCGATGCGGATATCCAGCAGCACAAGCAGCAATCCCCATGACAGCTTGCGAAAGCTATTCGCCAAGACGCTCAGCCCCCTTCCGGTCTTCGATCAGACGGCGGATCCCCTGCTTATCGGGTTCAGGCGCCTTGTAGAACGTCTGCGTCCAGTAACGGATGCCGGATGATGCCGAGCCTTCCGCGGGTTCCAGCCGCAACCTCATCTCAGGCATATACGCCTCCATCCGCCGGGGATCATTCGGCTCGAAGCGGAACCATCCGTCAATGGTAACCGTCTCCCCGGTCTTCAGCTCAAACGGAACCGTTACCTCTTCGTGCATCGTCCGATGCACCGACATGTCAAATGCGTCGGCGATTCTCGAATGTAAGCTGAAGGCCACGGACTGCAGCCGCACGTCCTGCTTCGCTGCGAGCGTATGGTGATGCTCGCCCGTGCTGCTGGAGGACGCCTGCACCGTTTCGAGCGGGAGACCTTGAAGATCCTCGGCAGGCGTAAATGTAATTTCCCCGATCGGCACCGTTTCACTCGGTCCGTCGCTATACCAGACGCGAAATTCACGGAACGTTCCAAGCGCTTCGGTCGGCAGTTGGCCTTCCTGCGGGATGAGCTCGAGACTGGCCTTATGCAGCCGGTAAGGTCCGTAATCCCCGTAGGTCGATGTGCCGCGAACATACCAATGGACTTGTTCCGAGATTTGCACGGTCACCAATTGCCTGCGCGAATCGCGATGCGTGACGTAGTATAAGTCCATAGGCCGCCCTGGAGAAGGCGTGAACGCATAATAATGGTTCAAAAAAACGATATCCGGCAGCTTATGCGCCAAATAGTACCCATAATTGCCCACCCATACGCAGGCGGTTGCCAGAACGGCGAGCAGCCACAATAAGAAGCTGTTCCTCCTCTTCAAATCGGCACCTACTTTCGATCGACGAAAGGCATAACTTCTACTTTAATCAATTAACGCTTTCTGTTGTATAAAAGTTACAGTAGAACATGCTGCAACCGCGGTTCCCTAACAGGAAAAGCCCCCCGGCCGCTCGAGCTGAGCTGCGGAGAGCTTGTACCTGCGTTATCGGTTCGCCGCTACGGCCTGCGGCCCGGCTTCCTTCGTAAGCGGCAGCTGCCGGCGCTTTCCCATCGTCTCAACGAATAGGCGCAGCACGTCCAGCATCCGTACGATGTCCTTCTCCTTCAAATGGCCGAGCGAAGCGATCTGCAGCCAATTACGCTCCAACAGATAGCCGCTTTCGAACTGCAGCGCGAAGCCTTGATCGAGCATCCGCTGCCCGAGCTCCCTGGACGACAACTCCTTGGGCAGCGCTATCGTCAGAATGTAGGGAGCCTGATGCTCCCTCGGGGCGAGCACACGTAACCCCATCTCCTCGACGGCGGAACGGATCAAGTGGTACCGACTTGCCGTATGCGCATAAGGCGCGTCCGTTTCGAAGGCGCGGAGCGCTGCGTCCAGCGCGGCCAGCAGGTTCGATGACTGTGAGAACGGGATGCCTGCGCTCTGCTCGTACGCGTCCACATCCATATACACAGGCAGCAGATCCTGGGCATCGCCGGAGACCCGCGGTTCATCCCCCTGGAAAACAAAACATAGTCCCGTATAAGCGCCCAGCGCTTTCCCGCTCACTCCGCTAGCCCAGCTTACACCCGACAAGTCGGTCGGCACCGCGCCCAGGCTGCTGACGCCGTCCACCGCCAGACGCATTCCGTACTCCCGGCAAACCTGCTTCAGCTGCGCTAAGTCATTCAACACGCCGGTCGATGTTTCGCCGTGCACCGCCCACAGCCACGCGTACTTCCCGCCAGCCGCCGCAGCGCGCACGCCTTCATAATGAAGCGGCTGTCCATACTCGCTCTCCAGCGTATCGAACGGCAGCGCCCACCGGCGCGCATGCACGGTGAGACGCCGGCCGAATTCGCCGTTGACGAGCACCAGCCCGCGGCCGCCGTACCGCTTCAGCTGCCCGGCGACCGCATCGTTCGCCAGCGTCCCGCTGCCGAGCATCAGGTGCACGGATGCGGCGTTCGACATGGCGCACAGCTTGCGGCGCACCTCCCCGTGCATACGCATGAACGCCTGCGAGCGGTGAGACAACGGCCTGCCCTGCATCGCCCGCTCTACCTCCGGCGCCACCTCGACGGGACCGGCCAGAAACTGGACGTCCCGCTTCATATACCTGTAAGCCCGCGACGCCTCATAGGACGCCCTGGTCAAATACATAGGCTGGTACCAAGCGCCCTCCCGCCCTACCAGCTCGGCGAACGGCAGGAAGCCGAGATGCCGGTACAAGTGCAGCTCGCGGGTCGTTCCCGAGATGATGCCCATATCGTAGTCCCCCCGCTCCAAGTAGCGGTCTAAGAAGCGGATCAGGCCGAACAACACCCGGCTGCGTCGATATGCCGGGTCGACGGCCAACAGCCGGATCTCGACCATCCGATTCAGCTGAACGGGCAAAAACCGTTCGAACCGCTCGATTTTCGCATCCATCGAGAAGGGTCTCCGGTCCCGCACCGCCAGCATCCCGGCCAACCGTTCTCCGTCCATTGCGAGAAGATACGTATTCTCTGCATCGTATCTGTCGATTAATCGTCGCGCCTCGTTGGCTTCATGCTGCGGAATTTCTTCTACGAACGTTCTATAGTTGAGATGAGCGACAAGCTCCCGCTCTCGTTCCGTTTCCGCGATTTTATAAAGGATCGGCATCCGGATCAGCTCCGTTTCATCCATAGTTGTCTCACATTGTCCCGATGGGCGTTCACGATGACTGCCGCAACCGCCGCTCCGAGCAGCATCGGTCCCGTCTCCCAGTGGAAGAGCAGCCATAATAAAGGAAACGCGCTTACTCCAATAAGACCGGCTGGCGTCCAGGAACGCAGGACAACGACCAGCACGGCCGCCACTGCAAGCATCACGAGCCAAATTCTCCAATCAAGCAGCACGGCCCCTCCGCAAAAGACCGACATCCCCTTCCCTCCGCGAAAGGACAACCACACCGGGTACATATGCCCAAGCACCACGGCCAGCAGCGCCGCAAGGATGAACACGCTTGACGGTTCGATCCACTTCGCGCAGCCGACCACCCACGCTCCCTTGAGCGCATCTCCGGCGAAGGTGGCGATAAAGGCCCCCTTCCCGTAAATGCGACCGGCATTTCGCGCGCCCGGATTCCCGCTGCCGAGCGACCGCAAATCGCCTCCGTCCTTCAGACGTGCGATCCAATATCCCGTTAACACGCCGCCCATGCCGTAGCTGAGCAGCAAATAAGCAATGGCAGCCCCCGGCGTCATGACGGCCCTCCTTTTATACGTAACCTTTCCATGAATTGATTATAAAGAGGAATCCGGCCTTCGGGGAGTACTAACTTTGTGTAGTACCTTGCCTGTTGACGAATCTCAAAAGCTCCTGAACGGAGCGCTAAAACTGGAATTGTGCAATTGGGGCAATGCTGCTGCAAAACAAAGAGGGTTGTGACAGGGCGCCCGCCGGCGACCTGCCACAACCCTTACATTCATTAAATAGCCCAGAATTCTTTCTAAAGGACAACGATATTACTCCAGTAAGGAATAATGGATAATCGTATTCGAAAGCTGGCCAATCACCATCGAAACTCCACCGTGGGCAACTCCGAGCTCCCCCAAATCCGAGCAGTAAATTTCCACATTTCTCAAAAAACGCTCTGGAATCATTTCATTCAGCGTATTCCATATCGAGTTGATAAGCTTAGGACCAAGCAGAGCAAGAAGTCCACCGATACAGATCACCCTTGGATTATAAGCATTGATGACATTGGCTAGACCGATGCCTTGATAATGGCCAAGCTCGTGGACGGCGCTCGTTACTTTGGAATCCCCGGCATGGAGGGAATCAACAATTTCAGTGAAAGACAACTGCTGGGGGGTTGATTCCAGCAAGTCGTATAGCGCTTTAATAGAAGCATACATTTCCCAACATCCTCTGCTGCCGCAGGAGCACTTTTTACCGTTCATATGGATGGTGGAATGTCCTAGTCTTCCCGCGGTGCCAGTCGTTCCAGTAAACAGCTCTCCATTGTTGTATACGCCAACGGACAAGCCCCACGAGCTGGTCACGTAAACCAAATGGTCCACCGATTTGGAACGTCCGAAATGAACTTCTCCCAAAGCTCCGGCATATGGCGCAGGGTTAATATAAATCGGAATATCAGGAATCTGTTTCGTAAGCTCACTCAGTAACGGAAAATCAATCCATTCCTGCAAGTTGGCGCTGTAATCTACGGCATCCGTTCTTATATTGTAATAGCCTTGAATGACAATCCCGACTCCTACAATGCCTAACTGGCGATGGGAGTGCGTTTTCTTTAAATCCGCTAAGATACCCGAGATCGTGTTCACGAAATAAGCCGGATTTTTGTTATTCATCGGGAAAATCATACTCTCCAGCTTTTTGCCCAATAAATCGGTAATCAGCAAGGTGAACTGGTTAATCTCTATATCTACGCCCACACAAATTCCGGCTAATTCATTGATATCAACCAATGTAGGAGGCCGCCCTCTTGATGTTCCCGTCGTACCTAATTCGACGACGATCCCTTTCTGCAAGAGTAAATCTACGCAGCTTGAGACGGTCATTTTATTGAGGCCCGTAATTGAAGCGATTTTAGCCCGGGAAATAGGGCGGTATTTGAGTATCGTGTTGATGATATGTTCCATATTAATTTTTTTGACAAGATCAAGATTGCCAATTTGACCTTTAGCCTGCACGGATATCACCTCACCCCGTTTCAGTTTACTATAATTATTTAGTATATACATTATATTATATTTAACAATAAATCCGAAGTAAACCGAATGAACGCAAATTATTCAAGATCAAATCAAAGGATAAACAAGTACCTTATCAACCATTAAAAACGCTATAAATCCGATTAAAACGCTGACTTACAACCATTCTCAAGTTCGTTATTGACTAATTGCAGAAAAGCACTTATAGTGATATTAATTTAATTCGATAAATTTACTTGGTATTATGATTATACTAAATAGGTGGTGTCTAACGGGCAATGGGACCCTAAGAAAACTTTCGATAAAAGATGAGATTCTCCCGGCACAGCTACATAAATGAAAAGCTTGGTCACGAAATGCACGAAACGGCTTCATCATTATCATGAAGAGGAGATCTGTTTATGAAAAAAAAGAGTATAAGCCTTATTTTACTTGTCGGCCTTTTGCTTCTTACCGCCTGCTCATCGAATAAAACGAACAGCACCGAGACTTCGTCTAGTGTGACGCAAACACCTGCCACTCCCTCGGCAGTTGAAGAAATCTCCTTTTGGTCCTGGTCTCCTGAAGATAGCGTATGGCAGGAATTGATCAAAGCCTTTAACGACAAATACCCGAACATTAAAGTGAATTATGTTCGCACTCCTTCCGCCGACTATGAGAAGAAAATCCAAGTGGCCATTCAAGGCGGAGAAGTTCCGGACGTAATGGCCTTTCAGAACGGTCCTATGATCAAAAATTATTCCCCCATTCTCGAACCCTTGGCTCCTTTGGCTGAGCAATCGCTGGGGAAAGATTGGGAGAAGAATTTCAAACCCACGCCGCTGGAATCCGCCAAAAAGAATGAGTATAAGACCATCCCGACCGGGGTTGCGGTTACACCATTTCTCTCATATGACGTCGACTTATTCAATAAGGTAGGTGCAAAGCCGCCCAAAACCTATGAAGAACTCAAGCAAGCGGTGAAAAAATTCGAGGACGCCAAATTGCCCGGGATTATTCCCCGATTGGGCTTTGCTGGCGGGAAAAGCGCTACGGTTACGGATCTGTTTTATACGCTAGTCAACCAAATCGCCCCGGGGAAATTGTACGAAGCGGACGCTGGAAAAGTGAAATTTACGGACCCGGAATTTATCCAGGCTACCCAAGCCTTCAAACAATTTTATACGGATCATCTCTTTCAAGACGGGAACCTGACGACCAAATATGATCCGGACCTCAGGGACATGTACGAGCAAAAAAGACAGCTTCCGATGATCCTCGTGGGCGCCTGGATCATGACCGACGTAGCGAATAAGGATGGACTGCATATCGGCGATCGCACCTTCGGTCTCATTCCTGTACCTACGATTGATGGCGGTAAAACAAGCGTTCTGATCAATGGCGACGTTCCGCTCGGGATCAGCAAAGATTCCAAACATAAAGACGCTGCCTGGAAATTCGTAGAATTCATGGCAACCGGAGAGTATCAAACGATTCTGAGTAAATCCTTGCAGTTCCTCCCCGTGAAAGAGGGGCTGTCCATGGATACATCGAGGTTAACAACGGACATCGAGAAACAGTCCGTGGACGTCATATTAAACTCGCTTACGAACGACGTAGGTGGAATCCGATTCCTGGACAACGCCTCCATCGAACAGGCGCTATTCAAAAACTTGCAACAGGTGGCTACCGGGGCTGTATCTCCGGAGCAAGCGATGGCAGAGGTTCAGAAAGCTTCGGAAGCCGTGAAGCGATAAATAGGCCAAGTTGACCTGTCATACTCCGTGCTTGAAAAACAATCATTGGAGGGGATTAAAATGTTTACGATGCCATTCAAGAAATCGATAGGAATTGTTCTTGTTATAACGCTGCTTTCTATTTTCCCCTACACCCCGAGAGCTCTGGCCATAACTCCGGATGAATATGTGCAGCTGGGATTCGGATTTTTCCCGCATTACGGGCTCAATACGTATACGGGCACGGTCGGCGGCGAAGGAAATCCGCAAAATTATCCATCCACCTTATTCGCGCCTACCGATTTTGACGCGAATCAATGGGTGGCCGCGGCTAAAGACGCCGGCATGGAGTACGTCATTGTCGTTGCCAAACACCGTTACGGGTGGGCTGCCTGGGATAGCGCTTATACAACCTATGATATTGCGACCAGTTCTGCGCCGAACCTCGACATCGTCAAAGCCGTTTCAGATGCCTGCGCCTTATACGGACTCAAGTTCGCCATATATTACAATGCAGATGACAGGTATCATTTTCCGAATGGCGTATCCGGCAATAGTACCTATACGGAGTTTGCCAAAAACCAACTTACCGAGCTGCTGACCAACTATGGCGAAGTCGTGGCTGTATGGTTCGACCATGCCAAGGCAATTACGAACAACCAGGCTGCCCAATTAGAGGCGCACGTGAAATCCATTCAACCGAATACGCTCGTATTTTTCCACGATGATTCGAAATCTTCCGCGTCCGATGTTCATGTTACCGAACTCGTGAATGGAGATCCGCCGGTTGGTAATGACCGGCCATGGGAAGAAGCTTGGAAACTTTATGCCGATTATTGGTCCTTTCAGAATAATGAGGCTCCGGCTGCACCGTGGAATAACGCTGCCTACGTTGCCAATAAGGTGCATTACTACAACAAGCGCTATGCTTCTTTTGCGGTGAGCGTACCACCCGGACCAAATGGGAAAATATCACAGGCGGGTTTAGACCTCTTGCATAACATCGGATTGATCCCGCGTTGGAAACAGACTGACGACAGAAGCCCTTTAATTACATATGGCGGCACATGGGAAAGCAAAAGCAACTCCAGTTATTACAAGAGCACGGCGAAAGACAGCAGCGAGGCAAACGCATATGCGGAATATACGTTTACTGGCACAGGAGTAAGGCTGATCACGAAAAAGAATTCAACGAACGGAATTTTCGACATT
This sequence comes from Paenibacillus sp. tmac-D7, assembly GCF_006519665.1. Taxonomy (NCBI): domain Bacteria; kingdom Bacillati; phylum Bacillota; class Bacilli; order Caryophanales; family Paenibacillaceae; genus Paenibacillus; species Paenibacillus sp. tmac-D7. The sequence goes on from NZ_VIDW01000059.1 coordinate 20,419, forward strand.
TACATCGACGGAAACAAAGTGGCGACATTCGATGCGTATTCGCCTTCCCCGATTTTCGATGTCGTGGCGTACGAAACAACTTCCTTGACCAACGCGACACATACGATCAAAATGGTCGTGACAGGCACCAAGAATCCTAATTCTACCGGCTACAACAGCAATTTGGATTTGTTCGAGTATTCCGTAAATCCGCCGCAAGCTCCAGCCGAGGATACGGTAATCGACGATACTAGCCCTTCCATTTCCTACAGCGGAACTTGGAACCATGTGTCCAGAGCGACAAGCTACGGCGGAACGATCTCGTATAGCAACACGCAAAATGATTACGCGGAATACTCATTCAACGGTACTGGAGTTACCCTGTATACCCAAAAAGGACCTGGTGGAGGCAAATTCGATATTTATATCGACGGTGTCCTCCAAACGACGTTCGACTCTTATGCCGCCTCACAGCAGAGCAAGGTTAAGGCGTATGACAAACAAGATTTGGCCCCCGGCAGCCATACGATCAAATTAGTGGTCAAGCACACCAAGAACGCCAATTCCAACAACTATTTCTGCCATCTGGATTATATTACGTTCCATTAAAGAAATCTTGATATTTTCAATAAGCGAACCTCTGTTAAATCGGCCTCCGGCGTCATGGGGGCCTTGGCAGAGGTTTCTCCCCTACTTTCGATGCGAGGAGGATCCAAGTGGCGATTGCCGACAAAAAATGGAACGCGTCTCTCAAAAACCGCAGGCGCTTCTCGTTACCCTTATTGATATTTGTATCCGTGTTTACGTTCTTTGGCATCTTTTACAATGTGTATACCAGTTTCTTCGATTGGTCGGGCATCGGGAGTCGAACATATATCGGGTTCGATAACTATGTTCAAATTTTCGGCGATCCCGACTTTTTTAACGCGCTTAAAAATACGTTTTATTTTTTGATCATGACGGTTCCCGCTTCCATGGCCGTAGGTTTACTCCTCGCCACCTTACTGAATGGAGTGTGGATTGCGGACAACCTGTTTAAATCGATTTTCTTTCTGCCTCACGTGATTGCCGTCGTTACGATTGGAACGACTTTCGCAGGCATTTATGAACCCAATTTCGGACTACTCAACCATCTGCTTCAGATATTTGGTTTGGATAGTTGGACGCATTCCTGGCTATCCGATCCGGTTACTTCTTTAAAATCGATTGCTGCCGCCTATATATTCGCCCATACTGGATTTTATATGTTGATTTACTATACAAGCATGTTGAATATGGACCCGGAAATATTTGAAGCGGCCAAGATCGACGGGGCCGGGGTGATAAGACAATTTCGCCACATCATTTTTCCGCTGCTTGTCGGTACCCATATCACACTTTTGATTCTCGGAATTATATCCGCTCTCAAAGTATTCGACTTAGTATGGATTATGACGGAGGGCGGGCCGGGAGGAGCGACGGAGCTCATATCCATCTATTTATACAGGAAATCTATGCTGGAATTTAAAACGGGATATAGTGCGGCGGTTTCCGTTATCCTGCTGCTGATCGCATTTATATATACCGTTTTTCAATTGAATATTTATAACAAGACTAGGAGGTAAGGCATGTTTGTACGACTGCAGCTAGCTGAAAAGATTATCATGAACCTCCTTCTTCTCATCTTGGCTATCATTTGGGTCGTGCCATTGGTTTACCTGGTTATGTATTCTTTTGAGGGCGACGGTTGGGGGAATTATCAAGCTGTATTACGTCTAAATTTATTCCCTCATTTTCTCATGAATAGCTTTCTCGTATCCACCTCGGTAGTCGTGATTCTGCTCGCCTTAGTCACATTGGCGGCATACGGCTTCAGCAAGCTGAAATTCCCGGGCGATTCTATCGTATTCTCGATTTGTCTGATCGGACTTATGATTCCTCCGGTCGCAATGCTTGTCCCTTTATTTCAAACGATTAAAGCGTTTCATTGGATGAATAGCTATTTATCGTTGATCGCTCCGGAAGTCGCGATGATCATCCCCTTATCATTGTTAATCGCCCGCAATTCGTTCGATGAGATTCCGAACGAGCTTTTGGAGGCGGCGGAGATCGACGGTGCCACCACGTGGGGAAGGTTCGTGCATGTGATTTTGCCTTTAGCGGTACCCGTGCTTACGACGATTGGCATTTTAGCTTTTTTGAATTCGTGGAATCAGTACATCTTCCCGCTCGTCTTCATTCATGAAGAGACGATGCTGACGGTAACGATGGCTCCCAAATATTTTATCCAAGAATACGCGGCCGATTACCACAAAGTATTCGCGGCGCTCGTGCTGATTACGATTCCCATCGTGGTTTTGTATATTTTCGGCCAAAAATACATGCAGCGCGGCCTAACGAGCGGAGCTATCAAATAAGCAACAAATCAAGGAGGTTACGATGAGAGATCGGCAATCCGCCATAAAAAGACCGAATATCCTGTTTTTGATCGCGGATGATCATAGATTCGATGGCATCGGCGCATATGGGAATCCAGTTGTAAAGACCCCCACACTAGATCAATTGGCAGCTACGGGCGTTCTTTACGAATCGATTTACACGATGGGAGGGCAGACGGCTGCACTATGCGTGCCAAGTCGCGCCTGTCTTTTGACGGGGGCTAACGTCTTTAAAGCGACGGTTACCGCCAACGAGGTTTCGCTCGGGGAGACGGAAAATCCGGCCTTGTGGGCGCTCAATCCGGCACTCGCCACTTTGCCGGAGACGTTCCGCAGAGAGGGGTACCGAACGTTCGGCATCGGCAAATGGCATAACGGCAAAGAAAGCTTCGCCAGAAGTTTTTCGGGCGGGGCGAAAATCTTTTTCGGAGGCATGGCCGATCACACGGGGCTGGCCTTACACGATTACGACCCGACCGGCCTTTACCCCGCGGAAGCGGCGTGTCCGGACGATGCGTTCTCTTCGGAGCTTTTTGCGGAAGCGGCAATCGACTTTATTCGCGGGTATCAAGAAGACGATCCGTTCTTCTTATATGTGGCATTCACCGCGCCTCATGACCCCAGAACCCCGCCGAAGGCTTATTCAGACCTTTATCCGGCAGGCGACATCCCGCTTCCCGAAAATTTCTGGACGGAGCACCCGTTTGATAACGGCGAATCGGATGTGCGGGACGAACGACTGGCTTCCTTTCCGAGGGCGCCAAGCGAGATCCGTCAACATCTAGCGGATTATTACGGCATGATCACCCATCTGGATACGCAAATCGGCCGTATTTTCCAAGCATTGGATGAGCGTAATCAGACGGAACGGACGATCGTTGTATACACGGCGGATCACGGACTTGCCTTGGGACAGCACGGACTGTTAGGCAAGCAAAATGTGTACGAGCATAGTATTCACGTTCCTCTGATCATGCGTGGGCCTGGTCTGCCGCAAGGTGTCGAAGTCGGCGGCCTAGGATGCCAAATCGATATTTTCCCGACATTAAGTGAATTGACCAAGACGCCGTTACCCGATACGGTAGAAGGCAGAAGTCTGATTCCTTTGATTTCCGGAGAGAAAACGGCGATCAGAGAAAGCGTATTTTCCGTATACAAAAACTATCAGCGCATGATTAGCGACGGGCGTTGGAAGTTCATTCGCTACTATCGTTCCGAAGGCAAGGGAACGGATCTGATTCAGTTGTTTGATTTGTTTAATGATCCATGGGAAATTCAAAATTTAGCTGAGGACTCCGCACAGCACAATCATATCCGACGATTGGAAGAAGAGTTACTACGCTGGCAGATCAGCGTGGGGGATCCAATCCTTCATCAATAAAGCCTTAACGGACTCCATAAAGAGGTGAGCTGGCTATGAACCGTCCCAACTTTTTGTTTCTATTCCCGGATACGCATCGCGGAGATTGGATGCCGTACGCTTCACACGTATTATCGGATCTAGGCATGAATGAATTACCGCTGCGTATGCCGAATTTGGAAGCCTTGATGAAGCAAGGCGTTACCTTTACAAGGGCAGTCACCCCCTCGCCTTTGTGCGCTCCGGCCAGGGCCTGTCTCGCTTCCGGATTACGATATAACAAAGCTGATGTTGCCGGAAACCATGAAGATTACTCGTTATCTCGAAAAACAATTTATTCCGTCTTGAAGGATAACGGCTATCGCGTCGGCGGAGTGGGCAAGTTCGATCTTCACAAAGCAACGCAATGGTGGGGGCTGGACGGTTGGATTGACGATCTCGGCAAGCTGGGATTTACGGATGCGATCGACAACGCCGGGAAGATCGATGCGGTCCATTCAGGCAAACAGTCTCCCCGGGATCCCTATATGAAGTACTTATACGACCAAGGATTGGCTGAAATTCATTTGCAAGATATGACGGAGCGCGGCCAACGAACGAACGCGACCGATCTGCCGGACGAGGCGTATTGCGACAATTGGCTGACCCGCAACGGGATTCAAATGCTCAAACAATTTCCCCGAGATCAGCCATGGTTCCTCATGGTGAATTTCGTGGGGCCGCACGAGCCCTGGGACATCACCCATCGCATGAAAGCCGCATGGGAGAACGTCCAGTTTGCGAAACCGAATCGTTGCAGCCTTCCGGAGAAAACGTGGAATAGCATCCGGCAAAATTACGCAGCCATGCTGGAAAACATCGATCGCAATGTAGGCCTGCTTCTTGAAGAGGTAAAGCGACGAGGAGAGCTGGAGAATACCGTGATCCTTTACTCCTCCGATCATGGAGATCTGCTGGGAGATTTTGATAAATTCGGCAAATGCAAACCCGAACGGGGATCCGTGCACATCCCTCTGGTCATTAGCGGTCCAAACATCCAAAAGGGCAAATACAGCGATGCGCTTGTAGAACTGCAAGATCTGGCCAGCACCATCCTGGATTTTGCTGATCTAACCATGGTGGAAGCAGAGGATTCGCTCTCTCTCAAACCTCATCTGTTGGGCGAAAGCGAAACCGTGCGGGAAGTACAAATTTCCGGTTTGGACGAAGGTCCCCAACATCCTAGCAAATGGCGAATGGTCTCCAACGGAGAATGGAAGCTTATCGTAGAACAGGCCCAACATGATCGACTGTACTTTCTAAAGGACGATCCCTGGGAAAATCGAAATGTTGCAGAGGATTATCCGGACATCGTGGCCCATCTTAAAGCTGTGCTTGGCATGGCTTAATTAAAATGAGTTGCTGCTTTGCGGCACTGGATCCATCTACGCTCGTCAGCGCGTTTTGTGCTCATTGTTCCCGCACAGCGCTTTCTGCGTTAGAGGAGGGAAAATCAACTGCCAGATTCTCGACTGGACTAAACTTCTCATGCTGAATAAGCAAGTCGCAGACGGTACGATCAAAGCAGAGATCGATTCCATATTCCCGCTAAGCCAAACTAACAAACCACTAGAGAAAAGCGAAGCAAGACATGGCCGCGGAAGAATTTTGCTGCGCATCAACTCATTCTGATTCAATTCCTAAATGCCATCCAAGCACAAAGACCCCCTTTATCGAGGGGGTCTTTAGCCGTTACTTATGATACGGTTCACCTTATACGCTATAACGGCTAAATCAGTACATAAAAAAGGTTACGCA
>NZ_VIDW01000006.1:0-197588 GCF_006519665.1 Paenibacillus sp. tmac-D7
TACCATATATTTCCTATTATGTAATAATTCATTTATTGCGATCGGTTTATTATAAATGCAACCAAATTATATATAAAATAGTTCAAAATAACACGTTAACTTTCATAACATCGTTTATTAATATCATCATATTAAAGTAATAAAGTTGCTTCTACAGACGGAAGATACTAGTCAAACCTTATACAGCCAGTATCTTTGCAGAGTTTTTATACACAATCCTTATCAAACTTATCCAAATCTATTGATATAAATTTATTTTATTAACTCTTGATCTTTATCGCTTATAATGATATATATATTAACATGAATTTGTTATTTAATATGACATGATAGGGGTTGAAGTTATGAATATAACACTTAGTTGAACTACTACTACGTCGAACATCTATCATTTTCGCGAAAATATCACATGATCCAAACTACGTCTATTTTACGATTTATCAGGAACTTCTTATATTTACTTTCTAGTAATCGTATACATAATTTTGTTGGAGGTAGAATGATGAAACACTTTAAGTATGTTTTTCTTTCGGCCTGTACTGCGGCAACTCTTGTAGTCGGATCTTTGTCTGCATATGCAGCGCCCAAAGTCGCTACGCTACCCATCGCTTCCGTCCAATCGTCCGAAGTAAAGGAAGCTTTAGCGCAAAACTGGATTCCTAATGCACTCCAGGAAAAGGCCGGTTCCTATTCTGCTGTAACGGAAAAAGATTTCAACGATGCACTGTTTGCCGCAAGTAAAGCCGCCGGAGCATCCTTGGACATTACTTTTTCACTAGCCGAGGAGTCTCTCTCTCGCGAGAAAGCGGCTTCCTTGCTGGATAAAATTATTAACGTACCTTATGCTAAGAAATTCGGTTACAACGATATCCCCCTGAATAGTCCTTATGAGTCTTCAATTCTAAATGTCAGACAAGCGGAATTGATGAACGGCATATCATCCCAATCATTCGGGTATGGACAACCACTCACCAACGAAGACGCAGCCGTACTCGCCTATCGAGTGTACAAATACTTACTTCCTTTCACGCTTCCCGAGGCTTCCATAACAGAGATGCAGAAAGCGATGGAATCCGGTCGATTGACATCCGAGGAGCTTGTACAGCAGTATTTAACCAGGATCGAAAAATACGACGATAAGGGACCTGCCTTGAATGCGATCCTTACGTTAAATCCTGAGGCGATCCATATTGCAAAGGCACTTGATGCGGAGCGTGCCGAGAGAGGGCCTCGGGGACCATTGCATGGCATCCCCATTATTGTGAAGGATAATATCGATACAGTGGATATGCCAACTACTTCCGGATGTATTTGCCTTGAAGGTGCGATGGCTCCGGATGACGCAGCACAAGTGAAAAAGCTGAAAGATGCCGGTGCGATTATTTTGGCGAAGTCGAATCTCCATGAATTTGCATTCGGATACACGACTGTAAGCTCTCTTGGCGGGCAGACATTAAACCCTTATGACCTCACTCGTGTACCTGGCGGCTCAAGCGGCGGCACGGGTGCTGCCATCGCAGCCAATTTTGCAGCTGTAGGACTGGGGACTGATACCGGAGGTTCCATACGCGTACCTTCTTCATTCAATAGTCTTGTGGGCATTCGTCCCACGGTTGGGCTTTCCAGCGTTGACGGCATTGCACCGCTTGCTCATGCGCAGGATACAGGAGGCCCTATTGCCCGCTCTGTCGAGGATGCCGCTTTAATTCTGAACGCCACAGCGGGATACGATCCTAATGACGTTTCAACGGCGAAGAGTGTCGGCTTTGTCCCTGAGGATTACACAGCATACCTTGATAAAGAAGGTTTGAAAGGCGCCCGCATCGGTATCGTCCGCGAAGTGTTCGGTACGAATCCCGAAGTTAACAAAGTAATGAATCAAGCGATCGAGGATATGAAGAAGGCAGGAGCCATTATTGTAGACGATGTGAAAATTCCAAACTTCGCCGAAATAAACAAATACGGAAGTTTAAGCGCTTGGGAATTTAAATTCAATTTCAACGACTATTTAAACTCCCTTGGTGCAGAAGCGCCATTCCATTCTTTGGATGACATCATCAAATCAGGAAAGTACCACCCATCCAACGAGCAAATGCTTAAGCAACGCAACAGTCGTGAGTCATTGAATTCTGAAGAGTACAAAGATATTTTGCTTTATCGAACGAAACTTGCACAAGAAGCCGTCCTTAAAATGATGGCGGACAACCAGCTGGAAGCACTCATTTTCCCGACATCAGCAAACCCGCCGGTTAAAATTGACAATACTCAAATGAAAGAGTATCAAAATATTGGTGAAGGTTTTAAACTCAGCACCTTTACTTTCTGGCCAACCGTAACAGTTCCAGCAGGATTTACTTCAGATGGCTTGCCAGTGGGTGTGGACTTCTTTGGCCGGGCCTTCAGTGAAGCGACATTGCTCAAACTAGCCTATTCCTTCGAACAGAACACGCATCACCGTAAAGCGCCGGAAATGACGCCGTAAGCGGAAGATAATAAACTTATGGGTTATTGTTACCCCATCTACGACTAAGAACTTTAATTCATAAGCGCCCCCGTTTTAGGCTAACTCAGCTTAAACGGGGGCGCACTCCCTGTATTATGGCTTTTCCACAAGCTTAGGCGCTATACGATAGTTTGTAGCTTGTTCGTAATCATACGCCATGGCCAGTAAATCGGCTTCACTCCACATTTTTCCTATAAATGCTAAGGCAAAAGGAGAACCGCTTGAATAATATCCTGCTGGTACGTTTACAAGAGGTACACCGGCTGTTGATTTCAGAAACCGTTGTGGCCCCAATATTGTCCTTACTATCAAAAAGCGGCGTTTCTTTAAACATCTGTGGAAAAACTAAGCCATCCAATTTACGCTCGTCCATAACCTCATTAAAGATCTGTAGATATTTGGTTCGGACCTGAACGAAAATGGATAAATCCGGAACGGAGTCCGGATCCGGCAGCGATTCCTTATACCTATCGAACACAGACGGCTTTTGGCCTGTTTTCTCCATCAACTCCGCTACTGATTTAATCGCAGCATTCGGCCCGAGCCGCTCTAAGTATGCTTCCATGTCATAGATAATCAGACTCAATCCCCACAGACCCGGCTGACTTTACATAAGCTGCAAATTCGGTTCCGGCAAAAGGATCAGCGATAACTGTTGCGCCCTGCTTCTCAAGCTCTGCCACTGCACGATCATAGAGCTGGCGTGTTTCCTCCGTTAGCTCCTGATCCCGCCAGCCCGGTCCATAAAGTCCTATGCGTTTTCCTTTTAGGGCGAACGTATTAAGTTTAGAAAGTATAACCATTGCTGGGGATATTCCCTATAGAAGCTACGGTCTTTGGATCTTCATAGTCGCGCTTGCGGCCAATATAATCGAAGGCCCTTATTACTTTATTACTTATACAACCTCAGCAAACGCTTTTAGCTCCGAACAAATTTCATCGCTGTCCGCAACCCAGCCAAAGCCTCTGCGGACGTTTTCCAAAGTTGCCTCATATAGAGTTTCTGACCCTGTCGCTGTGCAATCGGAAACGAGTATAGCGAAGAAATCGAGCATGAATCCGTCACGAAGCGTGGATTCCACACACATATTGGTCCCGACACCCGTCATCAGCAGCGTTTCGCAGCCTAACGCTCTTAGCTTTAGCTCAAGGTCCGTTTTGATAAAAGCGCTGTAACGATGCTTAATGACTTCAATATCCTTATCGGTTGGAGCAACACCAAAGTACTCGGCCCCCCAAGTACCTGTGGTGCATGTATCGTGCTTTCTTCCCTTTCTCCGGCTTAGCCATACCTTTGAATTTGTCGTCTCATCATGAGTCGTTTTAATGAAAATGACAGGAACATCAGCGTTATGAGCTGCGTCGATTAATTTTTGCAAATTCGGAACGATGGCGTAGTGGTTCGTGACGTCCCCGCCGTTTAAAGCACCGGAACCTTGCTCGTGGCAAAAATCGTTCTGCATATCCACCACAATTACAGCACTCTTCTTCAAATCGACAATTTGTTTCCATTCAGCCATAGTTTAATTGCTCCCTTCATATTTCCGATTATTTTATATCTACAACCTCACTCTACACCGCCGGTGTAGAGGTGGCAGCAAACATCGTGTCCAGCCTCCGTACTAATGTACGAAGGAGATTCCACCTGGCACCGGGGACCTGCCTTAGGACAGCGTAATAAGAAAGCACATCGTTTCACATAATTCGCTTGCTCCATTAATCCGGAATCCTCTGCCGCCAATTTTCCCTCCAACGCTGGTATGGAGTTCAAAAGAAGCTGCGTATAGGGATGCTTAGCCCCGCTGTATAAGGTGTCTGAATCTGTAAGCTCTACGATTCTCCCGAAATACATCACCGCGACCCGATCGCTCATATATTCCACGACATTCAGATCGTGCGAGATGAATAAATAACTCAACCGATATTCCTCTTTTAGATCCTGGAGCAAATTGAGTACTTGAGCTTGTATCGATTTATCTAAGGCGGATACGGGTTCATCCGCTATGACCAGCTTGGGATTCAGGATAAGCGCCCGGGCAATGTTCACTCGCTGCCTTTGCCCCCCGCTTAGCTCAAATGGATATTGCTGCGATTGCTTCATCGTTAAGCCGACATCTTGTAGTATTTTTCTCATTCTCGACTCTGCGTGCTTGCCTTCGCCATGCACCCACAGATTAAAACATATATTGTCGGCTACCGTCATTTGTGGATTTAAGGAAGAATACGGATCCTGAAAAATGATCTGAATGTCTTTTCTAAACGGCCTCATTTGCTTTGCCGTATATCGCTGGATCTCCGTTCGCATAAACCGGATCGTCCCCGTATCGGCATCCCCCAAACGCAGGATCAGCCTGGCCAGTGTTGATTTCCCGGAACCGCTTTCTCCTACCAGCCCCAGTGTCTCGCCTTTGTGAATCGTAAGATGGATCTTATCGGCTGCCGTTACTCGAATTTTCTCTCCATTCTTGGATTTACCTGGTACGGAGAAGCTTTTGCTCACATCAATGACCTCAAGCAGCGGTTGTTCCCGTTGTACAGCTGGCTCCATGGCACCGTCCACCTCCGGATTTTCAATGTTTCTCTATATTTTGGAGTCAAACATATCTTGCAAGCTATCGCTAAACAGGTTAAAGGATAAAGCCAATAAAAAGATTACCGTCCCGGGTACAATCGCTACCCAAGGCTGAATGTATAACGAGCTTTGCAAGGATCGCAGCATGCTCCCAAGCTCAGGAACCGGCGGTGTAACGCCCAGGCCCAAGAAACTTAAACCGGTGGAGATGATGATACTTAATCCGAACAATGTAGTTACGAACGACAGAACAGGCCGCATAATATTGCCCAGCAGATGATACCTGATTATCATCCAGTCCCCTGCACCGCTCGCCCTAGCCGCCTCGAAAAACTCGTGTCCCTTTACTTGCTGTACTGAGGTTTCCACGACACGCACGATAGGCGGGATAAAGACGAAAGGCAGCGCAATGAACGAGTTTTGAATGCCAGGTCCTACTGCGGCGGATATGGCAATAGCCAGAACGACGGCGGGAAAGGCGTAGAACACATCCATGGAGCGCATGATGAGCGTATTCATGCGTTTCCCGTAAAAGCCTGCGATAATGCCCAGGGTCAGCCCCACTACACCGGCTATGAGTACAGGAAGCAAGCCCATTAATATCGTAAGTCGGAGCCCGTATAAAACACGAGTGAGCATATCCCGGCCCTGTTCATCTGTCCCTAATACGTGCCCCGGACTGCCGATCTGCTGCAATCGTTCAGTGGCGCTCCCGATATACGGATCGTAGGGAGCGATGAACGGTGCGAAGATCGCAGAAGTAAGCAGCATGGCGATGAATAAACCGGTAATCCACGCAACCGGATCCGACTTGAATTTATTCCATGCCGAGTTGCGTTTAGGTTCTTCTTCCGGAACAGCCGTGCTGGCATCAACCTTCACGTTTTCTCCGATTAATGTGTTTTCTTGCACGATCCTTCACCTCCATGAAGAGCTATGATCTTTGAATACGAGGATCGACCGATGAATGAACCAAATCGATCAAGAGATTCACTAACACAAAGATGAGAGCGATGATCAAGACGCCGCCTTGGATTAGCGGAATATCTCTTAATCCGATTGCTTGATTGAGCAAACTGCCGATTCCGGGCCAGTTGAATATCGTCTCCACCAACACAGAGCCGCTCAGCAAGCTGCCGATTTCCAATCCGGTCACGGTCAGCACCGGTGGAGCAACGTTGCGGAAGATATGCCATAGTACTCGCCCTCTAAGCATCCCTTTGGCTTTTAGGGTAACTACGAATTCCTCCGTCAACACTTGTATCATGCTTGCTCTAACCATTCGCGCCATCATCCCTACCGTCGAGACACCTATCGCAATCGCGGGCATGATGAGATGCTGAAGGGAATCCAGCCATCCTCCGCCCCCGATTTTGTTCATTCCGCTGGACGGCAGCCAATGGAGCTCAACCGAGAATACGACAATAAGAAGAAAAGCGAGCCAGAACGCCGGGACGCTAATCCCCGCTAAGCCTATTGCGCTAACGAGCTTATCGACCCATCCTCCTCTACGAAACGCTGAAATTGTCCCCAGCAGTGTGCCAAAGAAAAAACCGAATAGTCCCGCTGCCGCCCCCAAAATGAACGTATTCCACAATGCCGTCCCCAGCAAGCCGATGACAGGTGAGCGCATGCCGATGGACATACCCAAATTGCCTTGGAGAGCATTCAGGAGCCATATTCCGAACTGCACCGGGAGCGGCTTATCCAGACCTAATAACTCCGTAATTCGCTGCTTGTCTTCGACGGACGCATCCTCCGGAAGCAGAATATTGACGGGATCCCCAGGCATAATGTGTGCGAGGGCAAAAATAATGAGTGAAACCCCTAACAGGGTGGGGATGGCCAGCCCCACGCGCTTCCATGCATATCGGTTCATTTGCGTTATCCCACCTTATTAGGCTTGAAGCCTGTTTTTACTTTTCCACCCAGACGCCCCGGAAATCTGCAAACCATGATGATGGAGGTTCAAAGCCTTTCACCTTCGGGCTTAATGCTCTGAGATTCAGATCATGAACGACAGGTAAATACGCGACATCGTCCTGAATCAACTTGGCGGCCTTCAACAAAAGCTCATCCTGCTTGCTTACATCGACCGTATTTTTCACTTCAGTGATCAGCTTACTTAATTCTTCATTGTTATATCCCATATTATTGCTTCCGCCGGGTGGAGGAGTGATGAAATTCCGTTCGAAGTCGCTCGGGACACGCATCCCCCGGGACATCTCGATCGCATGGACCCCGCTCGGGAACTCTCCTCGTAACGTATTGCTGATCGTGCTCCAGTCATATACATCGAATTTCACCCTGAAGCCAACCTGAGCTAAATTCATCTGAATGTATTCCGCCATCGGGAGCGGCCACATGTTGCCCGAACCGCTGGATGGCATTTGAATCTTTAAATCTACTCCATCCGGATAGCCCGCTTCCGCCAGCAGTTGCTTTGCCTTCTCCGGATTATATTCAAACGTTTTCGCATCCTTCGGGTACCACTTCTGCTCCTGGAAAAAGGGACCGTTCGCTGCAGCACACGCCCCATTTAACAAATTTTCACACAGCCCTTCCTTATCGATGGCAAGAGCGAACGCCTCCCGAACACGGACATCATGAAAGGGAGGAATGGACATATTAGGCTGATAAAACCAAATATGCGCGTAAGGCTTTGTCACAACCTGAAACCCGCTTTGTTTGATTTCAGGGATGGCGTCTGGAGGCGGAACCTCGGCTAGATGGATCTCACCCGATCGAAGAGCTGCATAGCGGGATGCCGGGTCTTGCATCGGACGCACGATCAATTGATCCAGTTTAGCCGGCTCCTTCCAGTATTCTTTGTTCGAGGCCATGACCGTATATTGCCGTTCCTTATACTCCACAAACTTAAAAGGCCCGGTACCTGACGGATTTTTCTCATAGGCATCGCCGTGCTTTCTTACAGCCTCAGGACTCGCGAACAAAATATAAGGAAGTTCGTACAGTATGAAGCCGTCAACCTCCTTGGTGTAGATTTCCAGCGTCAAATCGTCGATTTTCCGATATATATCGATGGAACGGGTTCTGCGGGAGTTAAGAGCGGACATATTGGCGTTATAGTCCGGAGAATCTTTCTTGATTAATCGATCCAGATTAAACACTGCGGCATCGGCATTCCACGGGCTTCCGTCATGGAACTTAACGCCTTCCCTTAAGTGAAAGGTCCATTTCTTTCCATCCACCTCCCAGCTCTTTGCCAATCCGGGAACAATTTCATCCGCCGCTAAAGGATCAAAATTGACTAATCCGTCATAAAGCTGAAATCCGACAAATTTATAGGCTTCCAGCCCTTGCGAGGGCACGACATCCATCGTAGGAAGATCCGAGCTGGTCATCGCTACGATCAATGTCCCCCCCTGTTCAGTCCCTGTTCCCTGCGTTGGGCTTGAAGCTTCATTCGTTGTCGGTGAACCCGTGCACGCTTGTATTAAAAGCATAGTCGCTAACGCCGCCAGAACGTTCATCCTTTTCCTTAGCCTCATCCGGCCCACCTCTTCCTTTGGTCTGTTATCATATCTTCGCTTGTACGAAAGACGGATCATTCATCTGAAAGCATCGAACAGAATGCTGGAGCGGCCTTGAAGATTGAATATAATAATCAGGAACACCGGATAAACACGCATCCGTAGCGATACTGCATCTCGGTGCAAAGCTGCATCCTCTAGGAAGCCGATACGGGACAGGAGGCTGGCCGCCTATCGTTTGCAGCCTTCCTTTTTTTCCGGGAGTCACATTCGCTTCTATCATCGCTTTGGTATACGGGTGCTTCGGTTGTTGAAGAATCGCTTCAACGGACCCTTGCTCCACGATCCGGCCCGCGTACATCACGGCTATTTCATCAGCAACCTGAGCCGCTACGCCTATATCGTGCGTGACGAAGATCATGCTCATACCGGAGCTCCTTCGGAGATCGGATATAAGTCTGAGGATTTGTGCTTGGACGGTCACATCAAGTGCAGTCGTAGGCTCATCAGCCAGCAGCAGCTTGGGACCGCAGGCTATCGCCATGGCGATCATGACTCTTTGCCTCATGCCCCCGCTTAGTTGATGGGGATAGTTGCGAAACCGAAGCTCAGGATAAGGCAGCTTGACCTGATCCAAAAGTTGAACGGCTCGATGCTCCGCTTCTTTGTTCCCTAGTTTTAAATGCTTGCGGATGGTTTCGGTTAACTGAACACCGATCGGGAACACGGGATCGAGAGCCGTCATCGCGTCTTGGAATATCATGGCGATCTCTTTCCCGCGGATCTTTAAGTAGGCATCCTCTCCCATTTGGGTCAACTCGTTACCTTCGAAAATGATTCTGCCCCCGATATTCGTTTTTTTGCTTCTGTTAATGCCCAAGATCGTACGGAGCATCACGCTTTTTCCTGAACCGGACTCGCCCAGAATGGCTAATGCACGGCCTTTCCCTAGAGTGAGAGACACATCGGAAACCGCCTTTGCTTCTCCAAGATCAGTACGAAACGTAACGGACAATTGACTAATATCCAGAAGCCCCATGCCTGTTTCACCCCTTTGTCAACTCTTCCTTAAGTCAATTATATGTTATATATAATAACATTTAAAATACCTTATCCGTATAGATGTGATAACGAAAACTTTTGGAAGCCTTAACATTTCGAAAAAAGTCCAGTGGAACCTCGGGGTATACGCATTTAACTTTGTTTGTGTTATATTATATTACATATAGTTAATTTTGGATTCCGGAAAGGATGTTTTCAATGAACATCGACCATCTGCAAACCTTTCTTACCATTTGCGATTGTAAAAACTTTTCCGAAGCGGCCAAAATGTTATACGTTCCGCAACCGACGATTTCTAACCGTATTCGTTATATGGAAGATTTTCTCGGACATGAATTGTTCGTTCGTGGAAAAAAAGGGGTTCAAATCACCCTTGCAGGCGAAGCTTTATTGCCCTACGCCAAACAAATACTGGATACCTTCGGGGAAGCGGTCAACAAATTGAACAAGCCTTTGGACAAGCAAGAATTAATTATTGGTAGCTCCATCCCTTTTACATTTCCATTAATACTGGATAAAATCCAGGATCTTTTCAGCTTTACGCCAGAGACAAGTCAATCCTTAATACGAATTTATTCTACAGATATGATCAATTCTTTACTCCGCAAAGAAATTGATATGGCTTTTGTGAATAAGCCTATCAAGCACAGGGACGTAGAGACCCATCATATCGGTACGGAAGCCCTTCATCTGGTGCTATCAAAGCATCATCCTATGATCACGCAAAGTGTCTCCAGCCTTCCGTCCATAACCAATCATGAATTTATCGTGTACTACCAACCTTATTACGAATTGTTTCGGGATCACCCCTTGATGAGCTTAGAATATAAGAGGAAGTTTGTAACTAATCATGCGGGGCTGATTAAGCAGCTCATTATTCGCATGAACGCCATATCCTTTCTGCCCCTATCTCTGGTGGAGGGAGAGCTTGAACGGGAAGAACTCACATTTATTCCGTTGAAGGAGGCTCCTTATACCTTGTCTATTCCCTATTTTTTAATTTACCGGCAAAACGAACGTTATTTCGAAGAGATCTTACTGAAGCAGCATGAGAATCAAGAAAAAAAATTCCAGAACATGCTGGAGCAATTGGATCGTTATCCTGGAAATCAAAAAAGAGGTCCTTACTCGATGTAAGGACCTCTTTCAACGGTAACAATTCCTATGCTGGTTACATTTTTAACGATTTATTATAAGCATACGCTCGTCTTTGCCGCCGATACACGAAACCAATCCCGAGCAACAGTACGCCCATAACCCCAAAACCAAAGGAAAGACCTATCACTGTACTAAGTGTACCGAATAAAACCGGATTCGTTAATTGAACAATGCGATTTGACATGGTCCTAATACTCATCCCCATTCCCTGCTCCTCCGGTTGAACAGCTTGAGAGACCATGATTAAACCCATAGGCTGATTAATTCCTGTACATGCTCCCCATATGAAAATAATACCTGCGATAAGCCAGAAATCAGGCTCTAATGTCAATAACAGCAAACATACTGCACCGCTGAATATACTTATCAACATAATCCGGTGGTGCCCGAGAGCATCCATTAAATAGGACGTACAGGGCCGAATCAGTAAGGCCGCCAGCGCAGATATGGAGAGGATCGTCCCGATTTCGCTATACGTTAATCCGATATTCGAAAAATACAAAGGTAAAAAAGTAGTGCGAAGATCGACCAACATAAACAATACGCCATTTAGCAGAATAGCCACCGAAAAGACTTTGTTCTTTCGCAATAGCAAATACCCGCTTCCGTAGCTCTGCATGAATGCTTGCTTCCATGTCTCCGCTTTCCCTGAAGTGTACGTAACGCTCCCCTCGTTCGAAGCCGGAATCTTTAACGCCAGAAGCATTCCCATCAGACTGATCGCAGTAAAAATCCAAAAAACAAGCTGAAACCCGCCAAGTTCCGAAAAGAATCCTCCCGCTGCCGGACCTGCCAATTGTGCAATCGAATTATAGAACGTAAAGCTTGAAATCATTCGATTGCCTTTGCCGCTGCCTTGCTGAGCTGTGGCTGAAAGTGATGCTGCAGCTTGAAGTGCCCCCCAAGAGAACATCCCCCCGACTCCGCTAATTAATTGTCCGCATAAGACAATTGAAATGTTGGAATAAGATCCTCCACCGATCAAATAGGCCCCGCCACTGATCAAGCTTAAGAAAGAACCGACGGTCACAGCTCTCCGTGCCCCCATCTTATCAATCCAGCTTCCAACCGGCATTGCAAAAACAATCGGAATTATAGAATTTAGTGCCATAAATAAGCCCACGGTTAGTGACGAAAAGCCCTGATCGTCAAAGAACAGTGCCATAGTGGGACGCACCATACTGAAGCTTAGCCAATACAAAACAGCTGATAAAAAAATGAACGACATGCTGTTCAAAGAAAAGATCCGACTCCATTTTGATATATTTTTCATCAAGCCCTCCTTGAAGCACTCATTTCTGCTCTTCCTTACCTTGCCATTTCAAATATAGGTTTTTTTTAATTTTACTTAATCACTTGAAATGAAGTAAAATATCAGAAATTTATGATTCTGTCTATTTATTCGTATAATAAAACAATAAGAGACAATATTCGCATAGGATTGGAGTCGGTTAGAACAGCAGAGTAGCTGTTATTACAAGAATTTTCTTTGACAACCGCGCTCGTATATGCTAAATTACTAACTATAAAACAAAGTAATTTCATAGGAATGCTGACCATATGGATGGAAGCCTTCTTCTCTCGTATTTTCATGAGAGTTAAGAAGGCTTTTTTTCATTTGGAGGTTGTATGCTTCCTCAATGGAGGTTAGTTTGATTTTTGGATTTGGTTTAATTTAAACAACTAAGAGATGGAGGTAACAATATGGCACAATCGGTAACACTTTATCCACTTGGCGTCGGAGATGCCTTCACTGCGCGACATTTTTTTGTGAACTGCTTGATCAACGTGGACGGTCGTGAGTTCTTCATTGACTGCCCGGCTTATCTAGGAAAAATGGTTCTTTATAACAATGAGAACGGGGAACAGCAACTCGAGCTTAATCGTTATCGCGAGCTGTTCATTACTCATATGCATGCAGACCATGTCGGCGGACTCGAGGAACTCGCATACTTTCAGTATTACAAAACCGAGAACCCCGTTAAGCTCTATGGTCCAGACTGGCTGCTTCAAGACATTTGGTCTCATTTACGTCCAGCACTTGAGCCTTCTGTGCGTGAAGGAGGCGGGCTTGCTAACTTTGACTGGTTTTTTGACCCGGTTCCGATTGATCATTTCCATGATTTCGGGGACTTCAAAGTCAGCTATACCTACACGCGTCACGTCCCGCGAACGCTAGCTTTCAAATTCGACTTTGGTAATTTCAAGCTTGGTTATGCCCCGGATACAGGATTTGATCATGATTTAATTGCTTGGCTTAATGAGTGCGATTTAATCATCCACGATGCATGGTTCGGCGAAACGGAAGCATTAGGAGGAAACATTCGTAATCTTCACACGCCGATTGCTGATTTGTTAACACTACCAGAGGATTTTCAACGGAAAACGCTCCTGTGCCATTATGCAGACACAGCCTATAGTGACAGTACGGAGAATCCAAGCGAAGAGATTGGTGCCTATCGTTTATTACAGCAAGGAAAAGTATACAAGTTGGTATAAGGTCAGAAATTGCAGGTGATAGAGTCATTTATCCAGGTTTTACGTGAAGCGCCCCAATATAACCCTCACAGATCATCTGTGAGGGTTAATTCATTTCCCTGCTTACCCGTACACTTTTAATTTAAAGCTTGTTTCAGAGCTTTTCCTGCTGAGAAAACCGGAACTTTGCCAGCAGGCAGTTCTATTTCTTGACCTGTTTTACGGTTTCTTCCCATACGCGCTTCACGATCACGTACATCAAAATTACCAAAACCATGGAGCTGAACGTCTTCACCTTGTTTTAAAGCATCAAAAATCGAATCCAACACAGAGGCAACCGCCATTTCTGCATTCTTTTTTGAAAAACCGCTCGATTTTGCGACTTTTTCTATTAAATCGTCTCGATTCATTCTTAACACCTCGCTTCATTTTAATATTATATTCCATTACACAACAGTACATGCCCCTTTCATCACTCTAGAGGGTCTACTCGAACAAAAGAAAAGCTGCTCCTACAACGTTAGGAGCAGCTTGATGCGCATCTTAATAAATTTTCGTAACGTTCTCAGCTTGCGGTCCGCGGTTACCTTGTGTCACATTAAACTGAACACGTTGACCTTCATCCAACGATTTATAACCGTCACCTTGGATCGCACTAAAATGAACGAATACGTCGTCTCCGCCTTCAACTTCGATAAAACCAAAACCTTTTTCAGCGTTAAACCATTTTACTGTACCTGTTTGCATTGTAGTTCCTCCAAAAACAAATTTGTAACATGATCATTTTCCGTAAAATAAAAAAAATTATACCTTGAAAATAATTCCATCATAAAATGTCCTTATTTGAGGCGCAACCTCATATTCGGTCCGATGAAAATAATATACATTTTGAATAAATAGGGATATAATGAATTGAAGTAAAGAAAGTAAAGAAAGTAAAGAACTTAAATTTTCCAAGCTTATACAAATATCTAAATCGCAGGAAACTAAAAGAAGGGTGAATAAGTTGGAAATTTCCAGAATCAGCAGTAAAGGACAAGTCACCATTCCCAAGAGCATTCGTGAATTATTAGAAGTCGATGCGGGGGATCGTATTCTTTTTATAGAGGAAAATGGACGAGCCTATATAACCAAAGCCAGCTTGGTTGCGCTCAATGATTTTCAGCTGACCATGGCAAGGGGTGCTAGAAATCAGGGGATTTCCAAACAGGAATTTGAAAATAAACAGGAAACAAATCAGGAGAATTCCTGGGGCAAGCCCAGGGATAAGAAACAGGTATGAGAAATGAAGAAGCGAAGATCAGAGATTTCTCGGAATTAAGGATTGGGAGGAAAGATAAACATGAAGGTGGAATTATGGTTTACGCCACAGGGACAGCAAGCGATCAATGAATTCGAGAACCATGAGATCATCGAGTCCTTCACAAGGCATATGAAAACACTAACGAAGAAGTATATGGTGCTCACTTCGGTGCCCCTCGACGAGAATCAGGATATCGCTTCCGCGGGTGTTCTGAATGTGCTGGTGCAAACAAAATCTGTGGAAGTGGACATGTTTTTTCGCGAGTTGGGAAGGGATATGAAAAATCCGCTGAACAAACGGTTTGACGGCAAGCTGGGCAACATTTTCAAGGTGAAAGTGGTCAATGAAAAACCTTCGGTATGATGCGCCACCTCTCCATGCTAATCATGGGATGGTCAGTTACTACTCAGTTGGACCATTTGGAGATCCTGGATTTCATCTAAGATCTGTGATATAATAAATTATTGGTTTATATGGAAAACTAAGTCATGCCCTATAAAACGTATCGCGGAATTAAAGGGATACATTTTATAAGGTGTGATTTTTTTCTTTGTGCAGCTCAAAACAATGAATGACATGAGGTGATCTATCTTGTTCACACAAAATCAATGGCTTGACCATCAAATCGATTTTGATAACGCCATGTTTTTGAGAGTACCGGTTTCAGTTTGGCGCGGAAATACATGTATTGATTACGGCGGGTTTATTAAAAATCATGATATTGACGCCGTTTTTATCGCTGGCGATTATTTCCTCAAAAAGGAATTCGGCTTTAAGGTAAGATAAGCACTAAATGGGATGCTAAAGGGTCATGCCCTAAAGTCGTATATCGGTGATTCGCCCCGCTAATTCCGGTATTCAGCCCTTCAAAGCCCTCGTACTTTCTAATGGCATCATAAGGGACCGACCCAAGTAAAATGTGTTCATAGCTTTTGGGAACTAATTTACGCATAAACTTGTCCCCATCCGCTGCCTTGTCAAATCTAAACTTGTCATTCGCTAAAAAGTACTGTCTGGCACACTGCAGAGCCGTTGCAAAAAAAAGAAATTTTACATCCAGACTGTCTAACCCGGTAACTACTTCAAAATCAAATTCCAGATCATCCAAAATGGCTCTCGAATTACTCGCAACCTGCGCGACCCTGTCAGACTCCCGAAGGATTGTATCCATATTTTCAAGGCGCATATTACTCTTCTGACTTAGTGCTTCTCGTCTTTGCTTTAGTTCACTGAACTTATCCATGCCATCCCCATTATTCTAAGTTAGTTTGAATTTTTTAACCAATGAGCAGGAACTTTTAAGTAATGAGGTAATCTAGTATCTTTATTACCTTTAGCCGAGTTAACTTGAGCTTGAGTAAGAAAAATACATCCGGTAAGATTTGCACCTGATAAATCAGCATCTCTTAAGTCTGCACCAATAAAATCCACTTTTCTTAAGTCAGCCCCCCTCAAATTAGATGCAATCAACAATGCCCCTCTTAAATTCATACCTCGCAGGTTAGCACCTTTTAAATTCGCACCTATAAAATCCTTGCGTATCTTGCTTTTCTTATTACTTTGAATGAATTCTTTTCGAATTAATTCACTTGTTTTGAGTAATAAATTATTCACGATTTCTCTGTGGGCGGGTACATCTAAATTTAGAATATCTTTCGGATTAAGATTAGTTAAAGATAAAGTTTTATCAAAAACGCTTTGCAATTCATTCTGGATGGGTTGAGTTTCTTCTAAATCTAAAGCTTGACTTAAGTAGCAAAGCATCTCATGCAACTGTTGAACAATAGGAAATACTGCAAACATTTCCTTTGATAACTCTGGATTCCTTCGCCAATCATTACCTTTGAAAATTTCTTGTGAAACATGTTGTCCTGCACCAAAACATTCATAGGAAACACACCCATGAAAACCTTTATCTCTTAGATGTTCATGTATGCTACAACGATTATCTGGACACAAGTTACGACAAGGGACTCCGCCTTCTTTATTAAAAGCAAAATCTGCTGATTTTGTATAGGGTAATGCCACACAACATAACCCAAAACAATTTTCACAGTCAGACTGCAATTTACTATTCAAAAAACCACTTCCTAAATTAATTCTTATTATAAAGCCAATAAAATATAATTTAATTTTGCAATCAATAATAACTTAAATCTGTTCATTTTAAAAGCTCACAATCCAGCAGTACACTGCTCCATACTTATCCTCCGTAAAATAAAAAGGCCCACCTTGGTACGCATTGTTAAGAGGCGTGGTGGGATCTGTTGATCTCGTTTTACAGGAATTGGATGACAGCGTCAAAGTATGTACAGCATCGAGGGTAAGCCGGAAGCTGCATGCCCTGATTCACCAATTACTTCTTCATCCACGTATCTTCAGGATTCCAATCCAAGGCATTGGTTGTAAACATCCCGAGGTTCTGTACTTTAGGTGTAATGGCGATACCATTTATCAGACTAAACGTTGGGAAACTAATGGCGTATTCATCAAAGACTACTTTTTGCAGTTCAAGAACTGCTTTTTTTGAGGATTCAAAATCAGGCGCGGTTCTTGCATCAGCCAGCAGCTTTTCTACCTTATCCGGGTGGATGATGCTTTTCGCATAAAGTGCTGCGTCCTTGCTCAACAATCTGTTCATCTGGACTATCGTACTAGGTGACAACACTCTATAACTCATAACCATCCCGTCCCACTTATCTCCAATCAGAGCGACCCACTTCGGAGTATCCACACTGATCACTTGAGCATCAATACCTACCTTGGCAAGATAGCTTTGAATAGCGGTCATTTCTTGTACCCTAGGTGCATCCGTTGTGATCTTCGTCTTGAAGCCGTTCGGATACCCTGCCTCCGCCAGCAATTGCTTCGCTTTTTCCGGATCGTAAGGAAATCCCTTCACATCCGGATTGTAATACTGGTGCGAAGAGTTATTCCATTGGTTCGTGGGGACAGCTAATCCTCTCAAGACCGAGTCGGCAATTGCCTTTGAGTCGACTGCATGCATAGCCGCTTGCCTAACCTTCACATTGGCAAACGGGGAATCAGGATTGGCGCTGTCAAACATTAGCCCAACACCTACTAAGGCCCCGGCTATCTTCTCATCCGAGCGGGTCACATATTTTCCTGACTTCTCCAACTCGATATAATCATCAGCATTCATTTGCGTAAAAACATCAGCTTTTCCAGATTTAAATTCAATTGCTGCCGTGTTTCTGTCATAAATAAGGGAGTACTCTATGGCATCCAAATAAGGCTTGCCATTTTGCCAATAGTTTTCGTTCTTCTTAAACTTTAAGGAAACATCCTTCTCCCAACTCACAAACTTGAAAGGCCCCGTACCTACAGGATTGTTGTTGGCCCACTCTTTACCATTCTTTGTAATAGCTGTGGGCGATGCCATCTTGACGTAATAGGCTACAGATTCAAGCAAGCTGTTATTCCATTCTACAAGATTCAGTCGAACGGTGTTCTCATCGATAACATCGATCGACTGTATACCATTGACCTCAGCTCGCTTTGCTTTCTGGTATTCTTCGATATTCCACTTCACGGCTTCCGAATTAAAGTCGGTATTATCGTGAAACTTGATCCCCTTCTTTAATTTAATAGTAATCGTTTTCATTTTGGGATCGGTTTGCCAGCTTTCTGTCAACCACGGTGTAATCTTTCCTGTTTCGTCATAGCGACCAAGCGTTTCAAACACAGGCTGAACAAAGTACAAATTGGAGGATACCCGTTGATCGGCCGGATAACCGATATTGGTAATATTGTCGACCCAAATCATTCTTAACGTGCCCCCATGGCTCGGTTCTGAACTCTTCAGATCATTCGATGCTTCCAGTTTAGAAGTTTCTTGCTTACTGGTTTCTTTGGTGCAACCGGCTAGTACCACGGAGATCAACAGACAAATTGTGAGGCTGGCATAGATAAACTGAGCCACTCCTGACTTTTTTCCCATTTGAACGTTCCCTCTTTCGGTTTAAGTTTTCTGTGGATTCACGGTTCCGATATGCTGTTACCGCCAATCTTAACCCAGACACCGTTCAACAGACAGCAAGAACCTCCTTTCCGGCTAGAAAATGGGGGGGATTTTGCAACATGGCTGAGAATCAAGGTAATGCCGGCAGTACGCGCAGCCTCTTCGATCCAGCGGGACAAAGCGATCTCATCGAACGTGTGTAAAGCGCTTACATTTTGAAACGGATACACAGAAACATCTACTAGCGGCAATGGGTTCGAGGCAAAACCTTTCGTTGGATTTATGATGGACCTATTCGTATGTTACTTCAATTACTTGAGAAATTGGTGTGTTTTTTTTATGAATATGTGTGCTTTTTTAATTTTATTGTTGTATCTACTTTTGCAGCGCAAAGAGGCTGCCTCGCGGCAGCCTTCATTCCTTACAACGATACTATGGACTTATGATCTGCAGTCGTCCTGTTAGCAGGCGCATGTCACTACAGGTTGGACGATAGTAGTCTTTGCCGGAGCTCCTCGGGAATCGGCTCGGCCTTCAGCTTACCGCCATTCAAGGAAACCCAAGCCCGAATTTCGTAGCCTTCCGCAACCAGATTCTCCCCGAGATAAAACGTATGCTCGATCTTAAACACTTTGTTTTTCACTTCCGACACCACGGATACTACCTTCACCCAATCATCGAAGTTCAGCGGCCGGCGAAACTGGCAATGAGCTTCAACTAGCGGAGTTCCCAGACTCTCGTTTTGCTGCTTTCTTGTAGGAAACCCGATGGCTGCAAACATCTCATGGAAAGCCTGATCCATCCACTTATAGAAATTCGGATAGTAGACAATGCCCGCCGCATCCGTTTCAGCGAATCTAACCTTAAATTCCCAAACACTTTTATACATGGCAGCCTCCGATTAAACTTTCCCTATTCCATAGGGAGCACTCTTCTCCGGGGATAAAACGCTTTCATTTCAGCGCCTTTATTTGTACATGTAACTCAATGACTTGCTTGTTTCAATATGGCTTCTTTTAATTTTAACTTTTGAATTTTTCCGCTTGCTGTAGCTGGCAGACTCTCCGTAAACACCACTTGCTTGGGAACCTTGTAATCCGCCAAATGCTGTTTAACGTATGCCAGCATTTCTTCATTTGACGATTGTTCATCCGCTTTTAACTTAATGACGGCGCAAGCAATTTCCCCCATCACCGGATCGGGAAGTCCGATGACCGCGGCTTGCAGCACTTTCGGATGCTGGTACAAGATTTCTTCAATCTCTCCCGGATAAATGTTATATCCGCCGCGAATGATCATCTCTTTCTTGCGTCCCACAAAACGAATATAGCCGTCCGGCTGCATAACCCCCAGATCTCCCGTATAAAACCATCCGTCCTGGTCGATGACCTGGCTCGTTTGTTCCGGATTGTTATAATAGCCTTTCATCACTCCAAAACTTCTGCAAGCGATTTCGCCAACTTCTCCAAAAGGAACCGGTTCCCTGCTGTCATTAACAATTTTGGCTTCGGCTCCGGGAATCGCTTTGCCTATCGTTTCATGAATGTTTTTCTCCGTGTCCTGATAGGCTGTAATCGTTAATGAACCGATTTCGGACATGCCGAAGGAGTTGCAAATGTTCATCCTCATTTTTTCCTTGATCGCCCTTATCGTTTCCGCAGGACACGGAGCCCCGCCAACAACCCCTGTCCGTAAAGAAGACAAATCATAGCTTGCAAAATCGGGATGATTTAATTCAAGAATATACATCGTCGGCACCGCATGATGAACGGTTACTTTTTCTTGTTGAATGAGCTCCAACGCCTCTTTGGCTTTATAAACGTCCATCAGCACGATTTTCGATTGCATCGAAATCGCCGCAAACAGATTGATTCCCATGCCAAAAATATGGAAAAGCGGAGCAGGAATGAGGTAAACATCCTCCGGGCTGCTATGAATACTCTCCCCGATAGTTCTGCCCGACCAGACCATGCCCCGATGGGTAAGCATGGCTCCTTTAGGAAAGCCGGTTGTTCCCGAAGTATAGAGAACACAAAATACATCGCGCACAGGGTCAATTTCCACTAACGCAGGTACATGGTTCCCCGCCTGTTCAATCAGGCTTTCAAGAGAAATGATGCCCTCCTTGTCGAAGCGGACGGAAACCACACCCTGAACCAGGGGAGCAACGGATTCGACCCCAACCTGCTCGTCGAATTCGGCGCTAACAAAGAGAAGCTTGATTCCTGAATCCTTGATGATATGCTGCGCTTCGTGCAAACGATATTTGGTGTTAAACGGGACCAGGATGGCCCCGATTTTGGCAACGGCAAAATAGATCGCAACGGTTTCATGCCAATTGGGCAAGCTTACCCCCACGCGGTCGCCTTGTTTAATTCCCTTCGCGTCCAAAGCGGCGGCGATCCGGTCGGTTTCCTGCAGCAGCTCGGCATAGGTCAGCCTGCGGGTTCGATCGTATACGGCTTCTTTATCAGGCCTCTTTTGAGAGGACGCTTCCAATAATTGATATACATTTAGTAATTCGCATTGACTGCCGGACATCTAACGACTCCCCCTCTAGAGTCTTTCCCAGATGGCGGCAATCCCTTGGCCTCCACCTATGCATACGGAGGATACCCCGTATTTTTTCCCTCTGCGGCCCAGTTCATAGAGTAAAGACAAGCTGATTCTAGTTCCCGAGGCGGCTAGAGGATGCCCCAGGGCAACAGCCCCTCCATTCACATTACCGATCGACGGATCGAAGTTCAGTTCCTTCTGACAAGCTAAATATTGGGCGGAGAAGGCTTCATTGATCTCAACCAAATCCAGTTGATCTATGGTCATACCCGCCTTCTCTAAAGCTTGCCGGATCGCTGGAACCGGACCGATCCCCATGTATTTCGGATCGACCCCGACGACTCCCCAAGAGACCAGGCGCGCGATGGGCTTCAATCCTTTTTGGGCGGCGTAGCTTCCCGATGCGACAATGACAGCTGCCGCCCCGTCATTCATCCCGCTTGCATTCCCGGGCGTCACGACCCCATTTTCGATAAAGCGCGGCTTCAATTTGCCCAATTGCTCCAGACTCGTTTTTCGCGGATGTTCATCGGTATCAATGATTTTAATTCCCTTCCTATCCTGCACGGAAACCGGGACAATCTCTTCGGCAAAATAGCCTTTCTCGATTGCAGCTAGTGCACGTTCATGACTGGACAACGCGTGCTGATCAATCTCCTCGCGCGAAAGCTCATACTTTCGGGCGAGATTTTCTGCTGTAACGGCCATCGTGCACTCGCCGTATGTGTCATAAAGTCCATCCCATAACCAGTCTTCCATCACAGGAGCGCCTAACGCCTTGCCCCAGCGGGTGCCCCGGATGACATGCGGCACCTGGCTCATGCTTTCCGTTCCTCCGGCCAGGACCACATTAGCTTCACCCGTGAGAATATATCGGGCGGCGGTAAGAATGGACTCCAGGCCGGTTCCGCACAGGCGGTTAATCGTCAAGGCCGGGACCGGGATGGGAAGACCCGCTTTCAAACCGACATGGCGCGCCAACAGGTGGGCATCCCGGCTCGATTGCTGAACATTACCGAACACTACTTGGTCGATCTCTTCCGCCTCGATCTTCGCTTTCTTGATTGCCTCTTTGGCCGCAGCAACCCCTAAATCAGTTGCGGAAATATCGCGAAACGAGCCGCAAAATTCCGCAAACGCCGTCCGTGCGCCTTCCAGCAAAACGATATCGGTATTGTTATCCATCGCTTCTCATCTCCCAAGGGCTTTCTATCGACCGACGTAAACAGGCTTGCGCTTTTCGAAGAAGGAAGCCATTCCCTCTTTTCTGTCCTCGGTCTCGAATGTAATGCCAAAACAAACCGTCTCGATGGTCAATGCGTTGTTCAGATCGGTATCGGCTCCGGTATGCAAGGCAGTCTTCATCATCTTCAGGGCAACCGCCGGTTTCTCGGCCAGCTTCGCCGCCCATTCAAGCGCTGTGTCCATCAAGCTTTCCAGCGGCACCACCTTGCTGACCAAACCGTAAGCCTGCGCCTCCTGCGCTTTGATCATATCGCCAAAATAGAGCAGCTCTTTAGCCCGCGCTTGCCCAATGAGCCGCTGCAGCCGCTGTGTACCGCCCCCGCCGGGGATGATCGCCAAGTTGATTTCCGGCAAGGCGATTTTCGCGTTCTCCGAGCAAATCCGGAAATCGCAGCATAGGGCGAGCTCACAGCCGCCTCCCAGTGCGAGTCCGTTGATGGCGGCAATGACCGGCTTGCCGATGTTTTCCAGTTTCTCGAAGGCTTTGCGTGAAATCCGGTTCATCCTGGCGATGCCCGCAGCGTCGAGTTCTTTCATTTCGCTGATGTCGGCGCCCGCCGCGAATGCGCGCTCCCCCTTGCCGGTAATAATGATGGCGCCAATGTCATCGTTATTTTCCAGCTCCTCCAGTATCTCATACAGCTCGCTGAAAAGCTTCTTATTCAAAGGATTCATCGGGGGCCGATTCAGGCTTAGCACCGCAACTCTACCGTTTACTGTCAGTTCCAGGGTTTCAAACTCCATCGTCTTGTTCATCTCCTTTGGATTGTGGGGGTTATTTGTTGTAATCATACCAGCCTGCTCCTGTTTTCTTGCCCAGACGTCCTGCGCGAACCACTCGTTTCAAGGATTGCGGCGCCGCAAAGCGGTCATCCTTGAATTCCTCATAGAAGTAGTCCAGCACATGCAATCCGATATCGACTCCGGCAAAATCTTGCAGTTCAAACGGGCCCATCGGGTAATTGAGCCCCAATTTTACGGCCTTATCTACATCCTCCATCGTCGCGACCCCTTCCTCCACCAGGCGCATCGCTTCGACGAACTGCGGGATCATGACCCGGTTAACGATGAACCCCGGCGAATCCTTCTTCACTTCAATCGGTTCTTTGCCGAAATCCCGGGCCAGGCCCATCAGCGTCGCAACCGTATCGTCGCTTGTGTTATAACCACGAACGACTTCAACCAGCTTCATGATCGGAGCCGGGTTGAAAAAATGCATGCCCGCCACGCGGTCGGCACGTTTCGTCGCTTGCGCGATCGATGTGATCGACAACGAGGACGTATTGGTGGCCAGGATCGCTTCGGGTCCCAGAACAGCGTCCAGCTGACGGAACATGTCCTGCTTGATCTTCATATCCTCAACGATCGCTTCGATGACAACATGGGCCTGCTCCATCCGCGTTAAATCAGAGGTAGCCTCTATGTTAGCCAACGTCGTTTCTTTATCGGCTTCCGTCAGCTTTCCTTTTTCAACCAATCTGGCCAAGATGGAAGCAATTCGGCCTTTTCCTTTATGGACCAGCTCGTCGTTCATATCATATAAAACAACGCGAAACCCTTTCTGAGCCGCAAGCTGCGCTATGCCGCTCCCCATCGTTCCCGCTCCGACAACGCCGATGATACGTTCGTTCATCTTATAAATCTCCTTCTCTAAAATAAGCTCGTATTTTTGTATGCGCTTTATAGTTTAATTATAAAAAATTTAGTTGCATCCAAACACGTTCACGATGTAGGAAAAACGGAATAACTTTTCGTCCACCGTAATCAACTTAATTCGATCAGTCTTTAGCCGCGTACGACCAAACGTGATTGGAGAATACTTTTTCAATTTGCAGATTCGTTTCCATGTAATCGAGCATTCCGATGACTTCCGACATCACGAATGTAAATTGGCGCCGGTACTCCGTAGGATACATTTCCTTGGCCAGCTCAAACGGCGTTTTTGCCCGGAGCTTGATCAGCTCTTTGACTCTGTCCGCCTTTTCATCCATCCTTGAAAGTCTGGAGTCGATCAAGGCCGCATGTTGACCGAACGCCTCTCCGTGACCGGGAAACACGATATCCGCGGCGAGCTCCCGGCATTTCAACAGCGATTCCCGGTACAACGCAAGTGAGGGCAACCGGTTCCCGTCTATATCCGGCTCGACAAGCGCATTGCTTGAAATCTTGGGAAGCAGGTGATCGCCTGCCGCCATTACCTTTCTTTGGCGGTCATAGAACATCAGATGGTCGGGGGAGTGACCCGGCGCGTAAATAGGCTCCAGGCTGTCCAGCCCTTGAATATTCCCTCCCTCATCCACCTCAATGATTTCAGCCGTCACTTTTTCATGTTTATTTTCGACCATACTTCTTTTCATCTGCTCGATACGTTGAGCGCCTAACTCACCGCAGCCCATCTCACGGTACAATGTATCAAAAAAGTCACAGCGAAAGCTTAAATATTCCGGATCCCGAGTAAGCCGAGGAACCGCCAACGGATGGGCCAGGACAGGAATCTTGCAACGCTCCGCAATCCTGTTAATTAATCCGATGTGATCGGGATGATGATGGGTGAGCACAATTCGCTCCAAATCCGTTAATGAATAGCCTAAGTTTCCAAGTGAGCTTTGCAGAATGGCAAACGCTTCATCTGTATTTATGCCGGCATCGATCAAGGTTAACTTGCCGTTCCGCTCAATAACCAACACGTTGACCGGACCGACCGGGAGAAGGGTCGGCAGCGTGATTTGATGGAATCCATAACCGTCCTTATGAACCGAGTACATGGAATGCTCCTCCAATACGGGCTAAAATAAAAAAACGGGATGCCGGTAACCAAACACCCCTTGAATAATCGTATGGTTCAAGAAATTTTCACTCCCAGATAAGCCGATTGAACGTTTGCGTTATTGCTAATTTCATCTCTCGTGCCGTTTAGAATGATTTTGCCCTGATCCATCACATAAACGCGGTCGGCCACTCTCAGGGCGGCTTTGACGTTCTGTTCCACCAGAATGACCATCGTGCCAAGCTGCTCTTTGATATATTTCAAATTTTCCAATATTTCATTCACGATCATCGGTGCTAACCCCATAGACGGCTCATCCAGCAAAATAATTTTCGGATTCGACATTAAGCCTCGTCCGATCGCGAGCATTTGCTGTTCTCCGCCGCTTAGAAAACCGCCGAGATTATGCATATGTTTTTTCAATCCGGGGAACATCTCAAGTACTTTCTCCAGGTTTCCCTTGACGCTTTCCTTCTCTTTAAAGTATTTGGAATACATGCCGAGCCGTAAATTTTCTTCAACGGTCAGGTTGCTGAAAATTTGCCGCCCTTCGGGAACAAGTGCCAAACCTTTGCCAACAACATGATGGGAAGGGAAACCGCTGATCGTTTCGCCGTGTAAAGTCACTTTCCCTTCCGACGGCTTGTAAAGACCGGCTAACGTGTTCAACAGGGTGCTTTTTCCGGCGCCGTTCGCACCGATCACCGAAACGATTTCGCCGCTATGTACTTCGAGATTAATGGCGTGCAGTATTTGGATGTTGCCTATATGTGTGCTTAAGTTTTCTACTTTCAGCATTAAACCGCCTCCTCCCCCAAGTACGCTTTAATTACTTTTTCATTGCGTTGTACGTCTTCGGGAGTTCCTTCCGCAATTTTTTTGCCGAAATCGATGACGACGATACGATCGGCAATTTCCATAACGGTAGCCATCTTGTGCTCGACAAACAAGAAAGAATGGCCTTTCTTTTTATACTCTACGATGTATTCGGACATTTTTTTCGTTTCCGCATCGTTTAAACCCGCCATCGGTTCGTCTAACAAGACGAGTGTAGGCTCATACATGATGGCGCGGGCGAATTCCAATTGCTTCTGAAGTCCGTACGAGAGCTGCCCTGCTTTTTCATGCATCAGATGGAGCAGCCCTACCATTTCGAGCGCGTCCAGAGCGAGCTGATACGCTTGTTCTTCATCCTTCTTGACGATCGGCAGTCGAAATCCCGCACTGAGCACATTCGTCCTCAATTTCACATGCGCGCCCATCATGGCGTTTTCCAGAACGGTCATATTGCGAAAAATTTGAAGATTTTGGAACGTCCTTGATATTTTAAGCGGCGCCAGCTCATATATTTTTTTGCCGGTAAGTCGATTTCCTTGATAAATAACTTCTCCTGAGGTAGGCGGCATAAAACAAGAAATCGTATTGAACAACGTGGTCTTCCCGGCACCGTTCGGACCGATGACCGCCACAATCTCCCCTTCCCCAACTTGAAAGCTAACGTTATCGACCGCGGTTACTCCGCCGAATTTTTTCGTCAATCCCTTAACTTCCAGTAAGTTTGTCATGTTTAAACCCCTTTTGCTTCTTTCATCATTTTGGTTTTGCTGCGCGAAGCTTTGACCCAGGCGCCTGATAGTATCGAAATGACCCCTCTAGGAGCAAACATCATCACAATCACGATCATAAAACCGTAAACCACAATTTCAACCGGACCGCTGAGATGGAGGTAGTCTTTACCGATATACCGGATCAGTTCCTGCAGGAACATGATGGTGCCCGTACCCAGCATAGCGCCCCAGATGGAATGGCTTCCGCCGACCATGACCATGATCAGCAGCAAAATGGAGAAATTAATGTAAAACGTAGGAGGTGCGATAAAATTAATAAAATGCGCGTAAAAGCTGCCCGCTAACGAGGCATATGCGGCGCTGATCGCAAAAATGGCCACTTTATATTTGGCGACGTTAACGCCCAAGGTTTGCGTAGCGATTTCACTGTCGTGTATGCTCCTGAGCAGCCGGCCAATAGGAGAGCGAACGATATTCGTTGAGAAAATGATCACGAGCCCCACAACGGTCCATATGAAATAATAAAAATAGAGCGGATTGCTCAGATCCAGACCGAACAACGATAAAGTCGGAATGCTGTGCAGGCCCAAGGGGCCCCCCGTATAATCCGACAACCCTACAATTAGAATATAGATGATAATATTAAAACCGAGGGTGGCTAAAGCCAGAAAGTGTCCTTTCAGCTTGAGAATGGGAATTCCGATCAGATAGGCGATGCCAAAAGTGACCACCATGCCAAGGATCATGGCCAACCAAGGCGACATCGCGGCTTTCGTCGTCAGCATGCCGGATACGTAGGCTCCGATTCCAAAGAATGCGGCATGCCCTAAAGAGATTTGCCCCGTATAGCCGATCAGCAGACTTAGTCCGATCGTAATGATGCTGTACAGGCCGATTAGAATCAGCACCGTAAAAATATGCGGAGCATGGACGAAAAACGGAAGAGCTAATATGATGGCAATTAAACCGATAAACGGTTTCCAACGATTGCCGTATAAAATTGCGTCAAGTTTAGCCATTATGATTGCCCCCTCTATACTCTTAGACCGGTTGCTTTGCCGAACAAACCGTTCGGTCTGAAGAATAGCACCAACAGCAATACCGTGAAGCTGATGGCGTCACTATACGTACTGGAAAGCAAACCGCTTGAAAAAGCTTCGACTACACCGAGCACCAAACCGCCCATGACGGCCCCGGAAATATTATTCATCCCTCCGATAACCATGGCGACAAAGCCTTTAAGACCGATTAGAAAGCCCATCTCGTACGTTGCGTCCGTTAAGGGAGCGATAATAATGCCGGCGATGGCTCCAAGGGCTGCGGCCAACGTGAAGGATAAGCCTGACATCGCCTGGGTGTTGATCCCCATTAAGCTTGCGGCGCGGGGATTGGTCTCGCTCGCTCTGAGGGCGGATCCGATAAAGGTTTTATCAAAAAAGAAATACAGCAAGGCGAGCAGGACGATCAGTATGGCAAAAATAAACAAACTTTGCGGGTTGATAACGGCCCCGAAAAAATGGATGGGCTTTATCTGAACAATCGGCGACAAGGTTTTCGGATAAGTACCCCAAATAATTAATCCGAGTCCCTTAAGAAAAATGGACAATCCGATAGTAATGACAACAAGGGTGACGGGTGCGCTCTTTCTCGCCGGTTTTATAAGTGTTCTCTCTATGAATAAGCCGATAAACGCGGTAAAAAGGATCGCTATTGGAATCGCTGCGAACATGGGAAGACCAAAACCAATTAAAGAAATACACGACATCGCCCCGATCATCGCAAACTCACCTTGAGCAAAGTTTAATATTCCCGTTGTATTGTAGATGGTGACAAATCCGATGGCTAGCAGTGCATAAATGCTGCCAACGGTAAGTCCGGTGATGAGAAATTGCAAAAATTGCGCGAAATCCATGTTCGATCTCCCTTCTAGTGAAAATCTATGGCAGATCGATATCTGCCATAGATTATTATCCATCCAACTATTCTTCGTATTTCCAGGCGTTGTCTTTAATGCCGAGTACGGTCAATCCGTCCACCTGTGAAGTCAGCCTTGTCTGTGCAAAATCGAAGGTTCCGGTAATGCCCGGATATTTGCCCAAATCTTTATTTAAAAACTTCGTAATATTTTCCGGAGTTGTATGTCCTGCCTTGATCGCCTCCACGATCATGGAAAGCCCGTCATACGTATGAGCGGCAAACAAGTCGGGTTCGCCGTTAAATTCGGCTTTGAATGCGTCACGGAACGCCTGCAATCTTTTCTTCTGATCCGAATCCGGCAGCTGGTCGACGATGCTTAACCGGCTTCCAACCACATAGAGCCCTTCATTGTTGCCTTTTACCTGATCGAGGAATCCCTGGTTCGCGGATGCGGTGCTTTGAATCATCGGAATGTTAAAGCCGAGGGCCTTAAAGTTTCTCGCCACAACCCCGGCGCCCGGCGTTCTGGACCATACGACGACAACCTCGGGATTCGCTTTTTTGACATTCGTTAATTGAACGGTCATATCGGTAGCCGTAGCGTCGAATTCTTCGTGTGCTACAATTTCAATATTATTTTCTTTTGCAAGGTCCTTGAATGCGGGAAGACCTTCAACGCCGAACGCATCCTTGGCATTTACCCAAGCCACTTTCGTAATATTTTTTTTCTTTAACCATTCCACGACCTTAACGGAAACGGTTTTTGAACTTGGGGTCATGACAAATACGTTATCCTTATCCGAATTGGCAGGTGCAACCGTCAAAAACGGAAGCTTGGCCGAGATCGCCTTCGGAAGAATTGCGGCGGTTGTACTTACTTGCGTTGCTCCCACGACCGCAACGACGCCTTCGGAAATCAAGCGGTCCATGGCAATGACGGCTTTGGTGTCATCCGTCTCATAGTCCTGCATGACTAGTTTAATTTTATAGCCGTTAATAGGCCCTTGTTTATCCAATTGCTTTTGAAACAATTTTTGTGTTTGAACTTCCGTCAAGCCTAATGTGGATGCGGGTCCGGTTTCGGCAAGCACCAATCCGATTTTAATTTCTTTGGCGTCGCCGCCGCTTCCATCCGATTTGGCAGGCGCGCCGCTGTTGGATGCGTTATTACCTGCTTGCGGGCCTTGCGGGCCGCACCCTGCCAATACAAGAAGCATGACGGCAAGAGCGAATACTAACATGTTTCGGCTTGACATTTTCATATGAACACCCCTTCTTAATAATTAGACCTAACTCTTTTTCGAAATTGAAAACGCTGTCATATCTTGTAGCAATTTTAATTTTACAGAAAATTCAAACTAAGTATACCTGCATCATGTAGGAATTATAATTTGTCAATTTGTCCACTATGTAGGAATAGCATGAACTTCTGCGTGAACTATTGTTCAGCCGGCCTCTAAACGATTCATAAGCTCATCTTTTAATTTGACTTTCTGGATTTTTCCGCTCGCCGTTGTCGGCAGCTCCTCCACAAATACCACTTTGCCGGGAAGCTTATAGCTGGCGATATACGTTTTTAAGTAATCGATGATTTCCTCCTGCGTCGCCTGGACATTAGGCTTCAGCTTGACGGCGGCGCATACGATCTCGCCTAAAGTCGCATCAGGCAGGCCGACAATCGCGGACTCCAGAACTTTCGGATGGTTTTGAAGCAAGCCTTCGATTTCCTGGGGATAAATATTGTAGCCGCCCCGTATGATCAATTCCTTCTTGCGGCCCACAAATCGAATGTACCCGTCTTCGTCCATCGTGCCCAAATCGCCCGTATAATACCACCCTTCAGGATCAAGCACTTGCCGGGTTTGCTCAGGAGATTGGTAATATTCTTTCATGACGCCGAAGCCTCTGCAAGCAATTTCACCGGTTTCACCTGGAGGCAGCGTTTCCCTCCGGTCATTGACAATTTTCACTTCGACGCCTTCTACTGCTTTGCCGACCGTCTCGAGAATGTTGCTTTCTTTATCATCATACTGCGTGATGGTTACCGTACCGGTCTCGGTGATGCCGTAGGAAATGCAAAGATTCATGCCCATCTTCTCACGGACCCCTTTGATCGTTTCCGGAGGACAAGTGGCCGCTCCCGTTATTCCCGCCCGCAGCGAAGATAAATCGTAGGAGTCAAAATCAGGGTCCTTCAATTCGAGATTCAACATCGACGGAACCGCGTGGTGAATCGTTACTTTTTCCTGCTCGATCAGCTTTAAGGCGTCTTTCGGTTTGTATTTTTCGAGCAGCACCATTTTGGATTGACAATAGACGGCAGACATCAAGTTAACGGCCATTCCGAAGATATGAAACATCGGCGCCAGAATAATAAACACATCATCGGAGACACATTGCAGGCTCTTCGCAATCGTCATGCCGGACTGAACGACGCTGCGATGAGTGACCATGGCCCCTTTCGGCACGCCGGTCGTTCCCGAAGTATATAAAATACAGAACGTATCATGCAGAGGATCGATGGCAGGCTGCGGCGGAATGACGTCATTCGAGCCTGCCAGAAGGTCGGTAAATGAGAGGCAGCCCTCCTTCTCATACCGGACCGTAATGAGCTGCAAATGGTTCGGTTCTCCGCTTTCAAAGCCTGTTTTTTCAAATTCCTGGGATACAAAAACGACTTTGGCTCCCGAATTTCCTAAAATATGCTGTAATTCATGCAACCGATACTTGGGGTTAAATGGAACGAGAATGGCCCCTATTTTCGCAATGGCAAAAAATAATTGAACCGTCTCATGCCAGTTGGGTAAAGAAACGCCGACCCGATCCCCTTCTTTGATGCCCAGCGATACGAGAGCAGATGCTAACCGATTGACTTCCTCCTGCAGCTCGCCGTAGGTCAGTCTGCGCGTCAGGTCATAAATCGCCTCTTTATCGGGACTGCCTTGCACCGCCATATCCAACAGTTGTGAAACAGACACGCTATTCCCTTGCATGTGATCATTCACCTTACCTTCCTGTGTCCTACATATTTTGGGTAACCTTATTTCGATGACGCGTTAACATGATCGAAAGCCCGAAAATCAATAAAAACAAAGCCATAAACAGGGAGGACAAACGATACATCAAGCCGTACCCTACACCCGAGGCCAGTACGCCCAATAAGATGGAGCCGAGCGCAACCCCTGCATCGATGGAATTGTAGAACATTCCGTTCGCGATCCCCCGCTCATCTGCGGATACTTCCTTGATCATCCAGGCCTGAATGGACGGCTGGATCATCCCATACCCGCAGCCATAGACGATTGCCGACAATATAAGTTCGAGCAAGCGGTCCGAGTAGGAAAGGAAAATGACTCCCAGCATGACCAGAAAACCACCGGGTATCACGGCGGCAACAGGCCCCCTGCGATCGAATATTTTTCCGGCAAAAGGCCGAATCAGCAGTACCATCAAGGATTGAACCAGAAAGAAGCTGCCCACGCCTTCAATGTTACGCTGAAGGCCAAACAGTGCGATGAAACCGATCAGGCCGCTGTAAGTGATGGATAAGAGCATATTCAAAATGGCGGGCAGAACTAATTTCCGGGAAAAGTAGGTGTTTCCTTGTGAAGATTTCCCTCGAACCGCTCCTGTCGCCATTGTGCTTGCTCCTGGCAACACCCCGTAGATGATAGGAAAAATCAGAAGAAGAACAATCGAAGCTGCGGCCGTTAAAGTCCCAAAGCCGTAATTGGCGAGCAAATACATCCCGATGAGGGGCCCTACAGACAATCCGAGTGTATTGGAAAATCCGAAATACCCCATGCCCTCTCCCATTCGCGCGAGAGGAACCCGATTGGATGCCATAGTGGGCAATACGGTACTGGCCACGCCAAAGCCGAAACCATACACCATTCTTATACCTAAAATGGCGATTAAGGCATGACACCAATAGGTGCCGGCTGTAGCTATCCATGCGATGAATAA
Organism: Paenibacillus sp. tmac-D7; assembly: GCF_006519665.1. Classification (NCBI taxonomy): domain Bacteria; kingdom Bacillati; phylum Bacillota; class Bacilli; order Caryophanales; family Paenibacillaceae; genus Paenibacillus; species Paenibacillus sp. tmac-D7. The sequence goes on from NZ_VIDW01000006.1 coordinate 32,572, forward strand.
ACCAAGGAACAAAAGCCGACCCATTCTTTCTTTCTGGCCAGGTCTGCCTGCAAACAGTCTCGCGGCCACCGAGGATAAGGCAAAAAGGCCCGTTATCACTCCGATGCTGAAATCACTGGCCTGAAATTGCTCCTTTAAATACGCAGGGAGAGAACTGATCAGCATCTGTAAGTTTAAAAATAATAAAAACCCGCAAAGTGTGATCCCCAAAAATCCCTTGGTCCACAATTGATCCTGCTGCTGGTCCATGACATCACCTTCCGAAAGTAAACCTGCTTCCCGGATTCCTCCTTCATTTTGACTGGATACAATGTTATCGCTTACATTTGGATGGGTTAAAATAACCGATTTCCTTAAATCTTATTATAAAAAGAAATCCGGCAAAAAAATACCTTCATCGTGCAGGAAAGTAAGCGCATAAATTTCCACATCGTGACGTAGAACAAGAAAGAAAATACCTTCCAACGAAAACGATGGAAGGTTGGACGATTTGATAAGCCATGATGGAGCCTCATAAGCTCAATTCGGCTTCTTGTCTTTCAGATGTTTATCCAAGAAAGCGATAAGGATATCCGTAATTTCCGTTTGCACCCATTGCGGTCCGCCGTGCCCGGCACCTTGAACCACGTAGTAGGTGGAATCCACTCCTTGGCTTACGAGAGCCTCATGCAAAATCTCCGTTTGGTTCGGAGAAACCAACGTATCCTTATCGCCATGCATAATTAAGAATGGAGGTGCATCCTTCGTAATATACGTGATCGGATTGGCTTTGGCCGCTTTCTCAGGATTGGAATGGATCGATCCGCCGGGGCCGAACACCGCAGGTCCGTTTACCCACATCCCTTCCGGCGCGGAAGGAGAGTCGTGAACAGCTTCCACCTCTTTGGAGAAACCGTATCCTACCTTCGTTAAATCAGACAAACCGTATAAATCAATGACGGCCTGCACGTTGCTGCTCAGATGAAGATAATCGCCTTTGTCAAATGCCGCAACCTCATTGGTTGTTCCGCTGAATGCCGCCAGATAGCCGCCGGCTGAATTCCCCATCACCGCGATACGGTCCGGATCAATACCATATTTAGCAGCATTGGCCCGAAGGTAGCGGATCGCCGACTTTACATCTTCTAGCGGTGAAGGGAAGGTGCTTCCGGGGGTGACTCTGTATTCGATACTTGCCACGACATAGCCTGATTCGGCCATCGTCATTCTTTGTTGTAAAGAGCTGTCTTTATTGGCTGACATAAAGCCTCCGCCAGGAACAAATACAACGGCGGGAAGAAGCTCTTGACTGCCGGGCTTCAAAATATCCATATGAAGAGGGAAATTAGGATCGCCAAAGATTGAAGGCTGCGAGTAAACAATGTCCGAAATAAAGTCTACAGAGAGCTTTTTCATAGAAACTTCTAACAGCTTAGCTCCGTTAGTAGCGGCAACGGCAAGTCCGGTGGCTGCGGTGAAGATACAAACCATTAACAGGGTGAGAAGGGTTGCTTTTTTCAGTTTCATCGACGACATCCTCCTAAAATATATGAATCATACATTCAGGGCAATCGAAGTGAGCATCCCTCCTCCTGCTAAGAAAGCGGTTACTTAAACCTTCATGCTCGTTCTCTATGCAGCGAAGTCATTCCTTGTGTTGAAATCATCATACAATGAATACCCATGATTGGGTACGTTCGTGATGCAGGAAAAGAACAAATGAAAATTCTCCGCCGTAAACAAAGGTTTAGGCATCGGAGCTTTCCGTAAGATGCAGATCATACAGCTTGTACGCCAGCATGATGTTAAATCGCTGCTCGGCATCGTCAATATCCACCTGAAGGATTTCCCTGATTTTTTCCAGGCGGTATTTAAAGGAGCTGCGGTGAATGAATAAGCGATCGGAGGAATCTTTGATATTTCCGTTCGTCTGCAAATATACCCTCAGTGTATCGAACAGGTCGCGGTTCTTTCCGTTAGCGTACTGCAGCAGCGGGTCCAGATACGCTCTCAAAAATAGGGGAACGATATGGGGATCCGCCAAGTTGTACAGCACCGTATAGGAGCCTAGCTGATGAAAGCTGAGAAATTGCTTGTCCGGAAAGCGATTATAAAGAATAGCCAACGTTTTTTGCGCTTGCTTGTAGCAATTATAGTAATCTTCGATTTTATGGGCCTCTTGACTGATTCCCAAATAACTGGCCACATGGTCGAACTCGGAGCTAATGATTTTCTTGATTCTTTCATAAAAGGTTTTCCAAAACGCACCGGTCGCTTTGGCTTGGGGAACAATGGTTACATAATATTCATCCTTGCGTGTCAGGATAATCCCGGGCTCTGATCTGGAAACATGGTCGCGGATCCGATCCCAGATCCATGTTTTTTGGGCATCGACTTCAAGGAGATTGGATTTCTGCTCTTCCTTCTCTTCGAACACAAAGGAAAACAATCCAATGACGTGCGGCTCGAGAATATTCCAATTCAGCAGATTGGCGTACTCTAATATTTTGCCTTTGTTATGGATTTCCTCCACAAATAACTGATTGAAAAAGCTGTCCTTCACCTGTTCCCGCACGTCAAGAACAACCTTCTGCTTGATGAATTGAACCGCATATACGTTAAGCGCATGGTTCAGGGTCATCTTTAATACGGTATCGAGCTTCTTTCTGGGAATCGCCAGGCCCAGATAGCCCAACAGATCACCTGCTCCAACGACCTTAAACATGCCGAATTCAAGCTGGTCGTTAACCGTGATCCAATACTCCAATTGCTTGCTTTGCTGAAAGTGCCGCCTTTCGTTCTTCACCTGGGATAGAATACGCTCCCCCATCGCAGGATCGGATTCCAGGATACAGCTCGAAGTCAGATGAAAGAACCGGTCAAACAAAAAAACGGAGCATTTCATCATATCCGACAAAAACTCGGAAATTTTGGAGAATCCGTCGTCTTCCAGTGTATGCTTGACCAATTCCTGCTGATGATGCATGAACGTTTCAAGCCGGTATTTGCGGTCTTTTTCACTGGAATACAATCTCGCATTCTCAATCAGAGCCGAAACGTGCGAGGCTAAAAACTGCAGCAGCTCTAAATCGTCGGCTGTAAACAACGCATGCTCTTTATTGATGACATGCAGGACGCCGATCGTTTTCAAATTGATGATCAACGGAATTGTAATTTCACCGCCGCCCGGCTTTTCCAGGAAAGCAAAAAACGGGTTTAAATCGTAGGCTTCCTTGAGATCGATCTTGTCCTGCGGAATATTAATTCCGTAAGACGGAGGCTGATACAGAAAACAGTTCGTGTCTTCGTCATACAGGTAAATGAAGGCAGATTCCGCATTCGTCCCTTTTCCTGCGCGTTCCACGATTTTACTTACGATCTCTTCTAACGAGGAGCCGCCCAAATATACATTTTCCTTCAACCACTCGAGCCCTTTTATTTTCTTAAGCTCGGTTTCTTTTTGCTGCCCCAGGGCAAATGCGATCGCGATGTCCTTGCCATATTCCTCGAAAAGCTTCTCCGCACCGAGTACGAGAGGAACAAAGGAACGGAAGCCGATCACGCACAAGCCCAAGCTGTCTTCGTTCTCCTGCCGGATCGGGAACGTAAACCAAGTTTGAAACTGCTCCGCATTTAAACCTGATAACAAAGAGCAATTGTCTTCTTCTTTAATCAAATCAAACGTACAGAGCGGCTCGCCATAAACGCGGGGCAAACAGGCTTCACTGCTCAATGGAAAATGCTGCTCAAACTGAGGGGCCTCGCCCTTCTTCGCTTTAATCTTCAGCGTATGCCCGTCCTTGATAATAATCGCCATATAGTTGCAAGCGAACTGCTCGTGAAACGAATCGATTAAGTAATGCAGCGTTTCGTCCAGCGTATCAAACTGAACCATCCGCCTTGCCGTTTTTCGAAGATGGTGATCGATTTTTTCTAACAGGTGTTTTTGTTTCTGGGTATCCAACCGTTCGCTCCCCTTTCGAATTCATCGCTCATCCACATTTTCTGCCAATAAAGAAAAATAATATCTTTATTATAGTTAGAAAATCGCCTCATGGAAAGTAATTCAATTAGAGAGGAGAGCCGACCTGCCATTAAACGACGTATTTTTCCGCGTCGATCACTCGCGAAGCGACGCTCCTTTTCAAATCAATAAGGTTGACGGCGGGTACGGAGGCCGTTGCCTTGGTCAACGCCGCCAACGCGGCAAGCAGCGCATCGCCGGAAAGGACGGCACATATCATTTCCTTGGCCCAGGATGCGATCCTGTCGACGGTTTCATGCACGAAAGCGATCGTCATCTGAATGGCATGGCGGGCTTGGTCTTCACGAGTCCGCGCCATCATTTTCTTCGTCCGAAGCAGCACGCTCTCCATGGCGTAGATGGAAATGACGATATCGGCCAAGTTGCCTGCGATCTCCTGTTCCTGGCTCAGCTTCTTGTCATATCTTTGTACGGCTTGCGCCAGCAGCCATTGGAACGTATGCTTGGCGTTTGCAATTAGCCGTGCTTCGAGTTCCAACGTTTCGCCGGCAGAGGAGCTGGGCACGGATTGCAGCTCGCCCGGCTTCTCCAATAAAGGCAGCTCGCCTTTGAACGCCCGCTTCACCAGGGTATCCGGAATCAGCATCCGGTTAATTTCATTCGTTCCCTCAAAAATGCGGAATATCCGCGAGTCCCGGTACATACGCTCAATCCGGTATTCCTGAATGTACCCATAGCCCCCATGAATTTGCAATCCTTCATCCACGACAAAATCGAGAACCTCCGAGCCGAACACTTTATTGATCGAGCATTCCAGCGCATATTCGGAAATCGCTTTGGCCGACAAGGAATCGACATTCGGATGGCTGTGATCGAGCACGCTCAAGCCCTCGTCGAGCAAGCCGGCCGTTCGGTAAATCATACTTTCAAGCGCGAAGGTCCGGATATTCATGTCGGCCAGCTTTTTGCCGATGAGCGGGAAGGAAGCAATGGGCCGGTCGAACTGCTTGCGTTCATTCGCATAGGCAGCCGAAATTTCGATCGCCGCCTTGGAGAGCCCCAGGCCTCCCGCCGCCAGCTTCAATCGCCCGAGATTCAAAATATTGAACGCGATCAGGTGGCCCTTGCCGACCTCTCCCAACAAATTTTCAACCGGAACCTTCACATCCTCCAAAGTTAATGAGCAGGTGGAAGAGCCTTTGAGTCCCATCTTCTTCTCCTCCGGTCCGATATGCAGCCCGTCGAACGACCGTTCCACGATAAACGCGCTGAAGTCCGTCCCGTTCACCTTCGCAAAGACGATGAACACATCCGCAAAGCTCGATCCGGAAATAAATTGCTTCGTTCCGTTCAATATATAATAAGCGCCATCGCCGGATAATTTAGCATGCGTCTTCGCTCCCAGTGCGTCCGTCCCGGACGAGGCTTCCGTCAGCGCATAGGCGGCCAGCTTCTCTCCGGCTGCAATACCCGGCAAGTATCTCCTCTTTTGCTCGTCGTTGCCGAAAAACACGATCGGCAGCGAACCGATGCCCGTCTGACCTCCATACGAGATAAAGAACGAGGTCGCTCTGACGATCTTCTCATTGATTAACAGCGCGCTGACTTTATCCACATCGAGGCCTTCATACCGCTCCGGTACTTCTGCGCTGAGCAAGCCCAGTTCACCCGCGGTCCGCAGCTTTTCCTTCGTTAACTCGACGTTCAATTGATGTTCCATTTCCTCTTCCAGCGGCTCTAATTCATTCCTTACAAAATCGTCCGCCAATTGCGCGATCATACGCTGCTCTTCCGTGAAATCCTCCGGTGTGACGATTCGATTCAAATCCGCTTCTTGCACCAGAAAGCTGCCGCCCACAATTTTATTCATCTTACTCTCCCCTTCATCATTTAGTTCAATCCGAAGACGGATTGTTCCAATATTTCGGCAATATCCTTCGCTTTCACCCGGTCTTCCATTTCCTTCATTTTCGTACCGTCCTCCATCATCGTCAGGCAGTACGGACATGCGCTGCTAATGACCGTCGGATTGACCTGCAGAGCCTGCTCTGTACGGGCTACGTTAACCCTTTTGCCTGCCGTTTCCTCCATCCACATCATCCCGCCGCCGGCACCGCAGCACATCCCGTTCTCGCGGTTTCGTTCCATCTCGACCAATTCGGCGCCCGGAATCGCTTTCAATATGCGGCGGGGCTGTTCGTAAACGTTATTGTAGCGGCCCAAATAACAGGAATCGTGATAGGTGATGCGTTCTTTTATTTCATACTGCGGGTTCAGCTTTCCTTCGCGGACCAGCCGATCCAACAGCTCGGTATGGTGAAGCACTTCCACATTCTCCAGCCCGAATTCCGGGTATTCGTTTTTCAACGTATTGTACGTGTGCGGGCAAGCGGTTACAATCTTTTTAACCCCATACTTTTGGAAGGTTTCGATGTTTTCCAGACAAAGCTGTTGAAATAAAAATTCATTCCCCATCCGCCTCGGCGTATCCCCGGAGTTTTTCTCCTCGTTGCCGAGAATGGCGAAGCTGACCCCGGCTTCATGCAGCAATCTGACGAAAGCCCGGGAAATTTTGCGGCTGCGCAAGTCATAAGAGCCCATCGATCCTACGAAGAAAAGGATGTCAAAATCCGGATTGTCCTTCACCGTCGGCACGGCCAAGCCTTCGATTTCCCCCGTCCACTTCTCGCGGTCGTTCCGGCTTAAGCCCCATGGATTGCTTTGTCTTTCGATATTTTGCATCGCACGCTGGCCTTCAGCCGGTACGCTGCCCTGCATCAAGACGAGCTGCCTGCGCAGGTCGATGATCTTGTCGACATGCTCGTTGCCGACCGGACATTGATCCTCGCAATTGCGGCACGTGGTACACGACCAGATTTCGTCCTCCGTCATGACGTCTCCGATCAATTCGAGCTCTTCCGCCTTGCGCTCCTGCACAGCCCAATGGCCTTTCTGCCATTCGAGGGTCGGCCCAATATCGGTCACTTCCGGCGAATCCCAGTTGGTTCCGTTCGCGCTGATCCCGGACATCGCATGCACGCCGGACGAAGAGAAAGCAAATCCGGGCACCCAGGGCGATTTGGACGTAATCGCGGCGCCTTTTTCGGTTAAATGATCCCGCAGCTTCATAATCATATGCATCGGAGACAGCGCTTTCCCCGTATTCGACGCAGGACACACATTCGTGCATCTGCCGCATTCCACGCAAGCGTAAAAGTCCAGCATCTGCTTTTGCGTAAAATCTTCGATTTTGCCTACCCCGAAGTTATCGGCCTCTTCATTGTCCAGATCCAGCTTCTTTAACCGGCCTGCCGGCTCAGCCCGGCGAAACCAAATGTTGAGCGGTGCGGTCAGGAGATGAAAGTGCTTGGATTGCGGGATATACACGAGAAAAGCGAGAAGAATCAGCAAGTGCGCCCACCAAAACATATAAAACGCGGCTTTCGCAGCCGTTTCGGACATTCCGCTGAAGACCGCAGCGATCAACGATGAAAGCGGAGCGTACACGGATGCCTCGTGCATGAGCCAGATCCGTTCGAACCCGAGAGAGAACAGGACCGTCATCATCAGGAAAAAAATTAAAAACAGCACCAGGCTCGGCTTCCAGCCTCTTTTCAAGCGGGGCAGTTTCTCCACATATCTGCGGTATGCGGCATAACCCGCCGCCACAAGAATAACGAACACCGTTATTTCCTGCATCAAGCTGAATGCATCATAGCCTGGAATCGGCAAAGCGCCCCCGCCTGTCAAACCTTTCACTATTAAATCCAGGGCGCCGAATTGCAGAATGATAAAGCCGTAAAAAATGACGATGTGCATCAAGCCGCTCTTCGGATCTTTCATCAGCTTCTTCTGGGCAAATACCTGTGATACAAATTCCTGAAGCCGTCCGCCCTGCAGACTCGAATGAAATTCGGCGGGCTGGCCGAGCTTTACATATAAATATCGATGAAACACAGCTTTGTAAAACAGATAGAGTCCATACCCGACTACCGCCAAAAACAAGATGAAGTTAATCCACTGCCACGTCATGCATCGTTCCCTTCCTTCCTTGGTCTGCAAGCTATCTTCCGGTTCTTGCAAGCATTGACAATTCATATGGCGTCATCTACAATAATTAATGAATGTAGATTCATTAATTGTGAGTTATTCTATCATGACGGAGGTTTCATGGCAAGAAAGAAAATTGACAAAACGGATGCCATCTTACAGGCAGCTTTAAAGGTATTCGCTGAACACGGCTTTAACGGAGCGCAAATATCCAAAATTGCCAAGGAGGCAGGTGTTGCCGACGGTACGATCTATTTATACTTCCAGAACAAGGAAGACATCCTGACGACCGTGTACCGCACAACGTTAACCGGTTTTACCCAGCTCTTAACCGATCGTCTGAAGGAAACCTTGAATGCGGATGCAGCGATACATGCCATATGCGAGATTTTATTTACGTTCATGGAAGAAAACGTCCATATCGCCTACTTAAACATCGTAGAGCTGCGCCAACATCCGATGGAACTACGCAAAGAAATCAGCCAGTATACGAGCCCGTTCTTCAGGCTCATCGAAGATGTGCTGCAGAAAGGTAAGGAGGAGGGGGCATTTCGCCCTAACCTTGAAGTCAAGCACGCCCGGAGGCTGTTGTTCGGGGCCATGGATCAAGTCATTTCCTCTTGGCTGATATCGGGCCGAAAGTATTCCCTGACGTCGCTTATTGAAAGCACCACTGAATTTTTAATCAAAGGTTTAAAATAATACATCCAAAGCAGGAGGGATTCCGATGAATATTTATGCCATCCTCAAGCAAACCTTCGATACCGAGGAAAAAATCGTAATCGAGAACGGGAAAATAGCCGACAACGGGGTCAAATTCATCATCAACCCGTACGATGAATATGCGGTGGAGGAGGCCATCCGGTTAAAAGAGCAGCACGGCGGCCATGTCGTTGTCGTATCCGTCGGTCCGGAGCGTTGTGCCGAAGCGCTAAGAACCGCTTTGGCCATGGGGGCCGACGAAGCGGTTCTGATCTCGGACGAGCGCATCGGGAATGACGAATTTAGCGTCTCCAACGCTTTAGCCGCTTATTTCGGCAAGCAATCGTTCGATGTTATCCTTGGAGGAAATTTCTCCGTAGATCACGGTTCAGGCCAAGTCGCCGTACGGCTGGCTCAGCTGATCCATGTTCCACACGTATCCTCCATTACGAAGCTGGAAATTTCGGGTGACAAAGCGGTCGCTCTTCGCGATGCCGAAGGAGATACGGAAACGGTGGAAATCTCGCTCCCGGCACTCTTTACCGCCCAACAGGGCTTGAACGAGCCCCGTTATCCTTCTTTGCCCGGCATTATGAAAGCCAAGAAAAAGCCGTTCACCCTCATCGGTTTGGATGAGCTCGGGTTAACGCCGGCACAGATCGCCGCCAAAACCGTTCAGGCCTCCCTTTCTCTTCCGCCGGCCCGAGGCGCCGGAAAGCTTCTGCAGGGGACCCCGGCAGAACAAGCCCATCAATTGGTACAACTGCTTCGCACGGAAGCGAAAGCCATCTAACATTCAATCGAGGAGGAATACCTATGAGCCTAACCTATATCGTTATCGCCGAAGCACGTTCCGGCAAGCTGCGTCAAGTTACTTTGGAAGCGCTTCACGCTGCGAAAATCGCTAAAAATGACGCAGATCGCCTCGTTGCCGTTTTTCCCGGGCATCAAATCACTTCTTTGGCCGAAGAACTGGCCCAATACGGCGTAGAGTCCGTCCACGTGCTGGATCATCCCAGTCTGGAAAATTATAATCCGGATACTTATTTTCCTGCCATAGCCGAGCTCATCGACGGCATCCGCCCGGATGCGGTATTCCTCGGTCATACGGGCATCGGGCGCGACCTGGCTCCGATGCTGGCAGCCCACTTAAACGCAGGACAAATCTCCGATGTCACGGCCATTGAGAAGTCCGGCGCCGACGTCTTGTTTACACGTTCCCTCTATGCCGGAAAAGCGTTGGAACAGAAACGGTTTGTTCAGGGGCCGTCGATCGTTACCGTTCGCCCGAACAATGTGCCTCCCGCGGAGAAAACCGGCTCCCTGGCCCCGATCGTTCCCGTAAGCTACAGCCCTCCCGCAGCGCTGCGCTCCATCGTGAAAGACGTCGTGCGCAAGGCCTCCGGGAAGGTCGACTTAACCGAAGCCAAGATTATAGTGGCCGGCGGCAGGGGAGTAAAGAGCGCTGAAGGCTTTAAACCTTTGGAGCAACTGGCCGAGGCGTTGAACGCGGCGATCGGCGCCTCTCGCGGCGCTTGCGACGCAGGCTACTGCGACTACTCGATGCAAATCGGACAAACCGGCAAGGTCGTTACGCCCGAAATTTATATTGCGTGCGGCATTAGCGGCGCCATCCAGCATCTGGCCGGCATGAGCCAATCCCGGATTATTATCGCGATTAACAAAGATCCGGAAGCTCCGATTTTTCAAGTGGCCGATTACGGCATTGTCGGCGATTTATTCGATGTGGTGCCGCTATTGACCGAAGAATTTAAAGTAACGCTCACCTAGCGCCTTCACCGCAAATACCCCGAGAGCCGCAATTTGTTACGGTTTGCACATACTATGAACAAGTTAAGGAGGGCTTCGCTTTGAACAAACTTGAGCAACTGGCCGGCCTGCTGGATATTATCCAATTGGCTTTTCCCGAGGATGTCAGACTAACGGTGTTCAATAAAGAGAAAGTAATCGCGGAGCTGCCTGGGGGAACCCTGGATTGGCCGACTAAAATCGGGGAGCCCATGGCAACATTCAAAGGGACGGTCACTTCCAAGGCCCTGGAGGAACAACAGGTTTTCCGGGAAGAACGCGGGCCCGAAAGATTTGGAGTCGCATACATTTCTACGGCGGTGCCTGTATTTGAAGAGGGCGAGCTGCTTGGCGTGCTGACCGCGCTCGTGTCCACGCATAGACTCGAAATGTTAAGAAACGGGACCTCCAAAATATCGAACGCTCTTGAAACGATGGCGATTTCCACGCAGGAAATAAGCCAGACCTCAACTGACCTGGCCACGCAAATTCAAATCATTCAGGGGCAATCCGAAGAAATCATCAAGGATGTGGAGCGGAGCTATGCGATCTTGAATTCCGTCCAGGAAATTGCCGAGAACTCCAAGCTGCTCGGTCTGAACGCGGCGATTGAAGCGGCACGACTCGGGGAACAAGGCCGGGGATTTGAAGTGATCGCATCGGAAATTAGGAAAATGGCCGATTATTGTAAACAGTTTGCGCAGGATGTTCAATTCCAGATGGATAAAATTCAAAAGAACGTGTCCATGATGCATCATTCGATTGAGCATGTAGCGGCCTTCTCGGAGGAACATACGGCCGGCTTGCAAAAAATCAACACGGTGTGCGAGGGCATTCACGTTACGTCGGAAGAATTGCTGGCCTCCGCCAAAGTTTGAAAGCAGTTTGTGCTCCAAACGAATTCCTACGAAACGACAAGGATGCCTCCATACATCGTGTGCCTGCGGGGAGCAGGTTCACGATGTATGGAGGCATCCTAAGGCTTCAACATGAACACGAGATGAGCCCCTTCCTGAAGGAGGTGCGCATGTCAGGTGCGGCGCTATTTCTGCGGGATGGGTTTCTTAATGAGACTTTCCTTCCTTTCACAGGTTGAGAGTCCTCCTGTTCAATAGATCGTTGACCGTAAATTCGTCCAGCTTTGGGACTAACCCTCTGTGGCCAAACTTAAGCTTTCGGTTATTTTCCCGATTGCTTCCATCGACAAATTGGAGAAACCGAAGCACGGTCTTTCTTCGTTCTACAATGTCAACATGCCCTTTCTTGTAAAACCAGGATTCGATGGTATTGTAAATTCCTTTATTGACGCCAAATTGCTTCTCGCAATAATCGACGAACAAAAGATCGGTGAAATGGACGATTTGATCTTCGGAATAATTTTTCCTCGGCTTGCCGGAAGTTTCACGCTCCGCATAACGAACCATGCTTAACCGGCAATGCTCTTCCAATTTCTTGCGGATCAGCTCGCTCAACCAAACAATAGGAACATCATGCCGGCGAGCCAGCTGTTCGATTTCCGTTATGCTTGCTATTTCCCCGTTATCATCTAAAATTTCGCACATATAGCCGACCGGCTGGCCGGATATCTCTTCGGATAATTCGAGAACGCCTTCAACAATGCTTTGCCGCTCAAGCAGCCCGTTTGCTTTGCCTACCAAAGGAAAGATATGCCCCGGCCTTCTATAATCAAGCGATTCGGTTGCATCGTCGGCCAAAGCTTTAATGGTATCCGCCCGTTCATAGGCGGAAATTCCGGTAGAGGTCGTTTTATAATCAACGGAAACTGTAAAATTTTTAGTTGATCCGCTGCTTCCATGGCTCGTCATGAGAGGAAGGTTTAATTGCTCTGCCTTCTCCTCGGTTATGCATACATAGACTAGCCCTTTGCCCGTTTTGATCATAACATTCACTTGCTCCGGGGTCGCGTATCGGGCCGCCCCCATCCAATAACCCGTTTTTTGCTCTACATCGTCCACAATAATCAAGGGTTTGTCATTCGATCCATTCCCCTCCAGATAGCCGCTTTTATGACCCATGATCGAACATCCCCTTTCCCATAATGGTGCAGCCTATTTGAGCGCTTTTTGCATCATGATCAATTCTTCAGCCAAATACGAGATTCGATCGAGCACATCCCGGTCCGTAATCTCATTGGCCGCATTAAAGTGATCGTTATGAACATAGACGTAGCTAGGCGCCGTATATGCGCGAAAATAACCTGCAATCGGCTTCAACTGATTTTCTATCACCAGGTAGTGCTGGTAGGTTCCGCCGGTCGCTATGAAGCCCATCACCTTGTGTCTGAACGCGGAAACGGGTGCTAAATCAAAAAGGTTCTTCAGGACTCCCGTAATGGAGCCTTGAAAGATCGGGGTGCCGATAAGAAAACAATCCGCCGAGCTGACCATATCGATCACTTGTTTCGTATCCCCTGTGTAGGCGTCCGGAGAGCGCCCGTCGCAAAACTGCACATCGTATTGCTTCATGTCCAGCAGCTGGATTTCAATGGCCGGGTCGCCGTTCTTCACTTCTTCCAGCACCTTGTTCAGAACAGCGAGCGTTTTCGATCCGGTTATCGTCCCGCAGATCGCCAATAATTTCATGTAGTCACAGTCTCCTTCCATACAACTTCGCGAACCATAGAGAAAGGGGCAACCTCTACAATTGCCCCTTCCCGACGACCAACCCGGCGCTTAGGCCGATTGCACCTGCCGGATGAGCGCTCTTGCAAATGCAATTTCATCGTCGTTGACAATATGGTCCATATCTTTATAAATCCGGGCTACCGTATCCGCCCCCATCTGCTTATAGAGAGCTGCCGTTTCAAGCACACGCTGCTCGGGCACCCAACCGTCGATGTCGCTTGACCCCAGAAAAACCGGCGTGTCCAGGAACGATCCTTCAACGTTCCGCTGCATGCCTTCGGGACCGATCACACCGCCTGTGTACAGCACGATCCCCCCATATCGTCCAGGGCGCCGCACGGCATATTCGGCCGTCAAGCAGGCTCCCTGCGAAAAACCGAGGAGGACCAGCTTGGTTACGGGGATCCCCTGCTCGAGCAGCTCGGAGATCCGCGTATGGTAACAGTCCAGCGCGAAGCTCAAGTAAGGTTCATTGTCGTTGAGCGGGGACATAAATCCGTTCGGATACCAGCTGTTGCCGGCCGCTTGCGGCGCAACGTAATGAACGTCAGGAAGGCTGATTCGGTCCGCAAGCTCAAGGATATCGTTCGTCGTTTGATTACGTCCGTGCATCATCATAACTACCGCGCTGCTCTTATCTAGTGGCACACCGCGCGTAACGACAGGCTGCTGCAAATGAATATTCATCGACTGTATTCCCGCAATCTTCTAGACGGCCTGCGGATTTGTGATCGGTTCAAGCGTAGCGAGAACCTCTTGACGACGATGCTCGAACCAGGGCGGGAGCAGCAAGCTTCGTCCGAGCCCATCCAATGGCTCATCCGTTGCAAAGCCGATATCGCTGGTCGCAATTTCGCACAGGATGCCTCCGGGGGAGCGGACGTAAACCGAGTGGAAGTAGTTGCGGTCTTTTACCTCGGAAGCATCCGTGTACCCCAAGCCTTCGAGATGCAGCTTGAGCTTCGTCGCTTCTTCGTCATTCTGGACGGCAAATGCAACATGATGCACCGTCCCTTGACCAAGAATCCAGCTGCCTTGCGGAACATCCGGCTCATGGAGGAGGAATACCGTGTTCTTCGCCCCGCCCTCTCCGATTTCGAAGCGATGATACGGACCTTCTTCCCCGGTCTTCTTGAAGCCGAGCCCTTCGGTAAGGAAGCGTTCCTGTTCCGGTACTTCGCGAACCGACATCGTGACGCTGTGGAAGCCGCGAACCGCTTCCGACTCGGAAATTTCGTCCGTAATCCAGCCGTCGCGCTTATCGTTATCGTCGCCGACAATTTCGAACTCGAGGCCGCTCGGGTGAACGAAATGAACCCGCTTCTGACCGAAACGCGTTTCTATCGCGCCGTGCTTCACACCATGCTTGTCAAAATGCTTTTGCCAAAATTCAAGCGACGATTCAGGAGCGGTATACGAAGTAATCTTGACCTGCCCGGAGCCTCTCCGGGCGAGAACGCCGGCCTGCTTGTAAGGAAAGGTTGTCATGACGGTTCCGATCTCGGCGTTGCGGTTCGCATAATAAAGGTGGTAGATGCTGTCCGCGCCGTCAAACAGAATCGTCTGCTTGACCATGCGCTGGCCGACGATTTGCGTAAAGAAGTCGACATCCTCCTGTGCGCCGGCGACGCCGGCCGTAACGTGGTGAATACCGGTGATAAAATTTGTCATATTTCTTTTCCTCCTTCTTATTGTCGCGATGGTATCGCTTACATGAATTTGTTTAGCTTCTGCATCCTTAGAATAAAACGCATACCTAACTGTATTCTTACAGGATCTTTATCATTTCTAACATACGGCAATCCGGGCCGCCTTGGCTTCGCATATCCTCATGATTCACCTAACTTGACGAGCCTACTTCCTCATACCTTTCAGGAGCCAGTAAGGTTAAGGTCGTTCGGAGAACTTCCGGCAATTGCTCTAACTGCGGGAAGTGGGACGACTCTTCAAAGACCGCGATTTGCGAGTCCGGAAGTTCTTTCTGGAATTCATAAGCATACGCGACAGGAATAACTTTGTCGTGCTTGCCCCACACCAAGCACGTATTTGCCCGGATACGATGCAGCCGACGGCGCAAACCTTTATCGGGAATCGGCCATAAGTAGCGGTTTGCTTCCGCCATTGCAAGCTGTTGATCCATAAAAAATTTCATCCGTTCGTCCGGATCTTCCGGGACCGCCATGGCGGCTTGGGCTACGGGCGATTGGGCATCGTAGTATAAATCCTCAGGGAAAGATGCCTGCGGCATGGGAATATCTTCGTTCCACAATCCGGCTGCGCAGATGAGAAGCAGGTTGTTGACTCTTCTCGAATCGGTTGCCGCTAATTCTGCGGCCAGCATGCCGCCAAAGGAATGCCCGATAAGATCAATGCGCTCCAATCCTAATAAATCGAACAGATCGTAATAATACAGAACAACATCCCATAAGTTCCGGAGATCAAGCTCATTGCTGCCTGACGTTCCTTCCAAGCCGGGGAAGAAGGGAGCATACACTTTATATGTTTTCGCCAGTTCGTCTAAATAGGAATCCCATTTCAAACCACCGGCACCGTGCAAGAAGACCACCGGTTTTCCTTCCCCTGCTACAAGCACCTTGGCTATATGACCATCTCGTATCGGAATAGCCGTCAATTGAGGCGTCGCCATATTCCCTTCCCCCTTAAGATAAAACTGCAGCTTTGGACGAGGCTGCTTTATTGATGTCGTTATGAGCAACGTCCGGCCATCCCACAACAGGCCATTGATCGTCCCAAATGCCTTGCAAGTGCGGCATGACTTCTTTGGTGAACAGTTCGATGTTTTTTACGGCCAGATGGTGCGGCATAGATCCGACATTCAGGTGCGCCGTAATACTTCCGACGCGAAGTGTTTTAATTAAGTGCTTGAGTCTGTCGCGAACGGTTTCAGGCGAACCGGCAATGACATTGCCGGCTTCAACCAGCTCCTGCCAGCTGATATCCTGTTTTCTCGCATACCGGCTTTTGCCGTGTACGGCAAACTGACTCACCGCGCTCTGGGCCACGCTTTTGGCGCTGCGATACCCTGGCGCTTCCGCATACTTGCCGGGTATATGCATGAGCGTTCTTATAAAATAGCGATAATGCTCTTCATAGTCTTGCTGCGCTCGTTCATCCGTTTCGGAAACGAAGATCATTTGATTGTAGCCGAGCCAATAAGGATTTAAATCCTTGCCGGACTTTTGACGGTGCTCCCAGAAGGATTCCGCAAATTTCTTGCCCGCTTCAAAGCCGCTGTAACTGAGATGATAATAGGGGTGATCGTTCCGGATACAATAGTCCCAAGTTTCCACACTTCCGCTGCCGGGAATCCAAATCGGAGGATGCGGGTTCTGATAAGGGCGCGGCCACAAGTTGACATGCTTGAGCTGGGTATACTTCCCGTTAAAAGAGAACACCTCGCTTCGGCTCCAGGCTTGTTTAATGAGATCAAGCGCTTCATAAAACCGGGGTCTTAATTCGGCCGGCGGAATTCCATATACGAAATTCGTATCCATGGAGGTTCCGCTTGGAAAACCGGCAACGACGCGGCCGCCAGTCACGGTATCCAGCATAGACAGCTCTTCAGCCACGCGGATCGGAGGATTGTATAAAGCGATGCTGTCTCCTACGAGCACAAGACACGTTTTCTCCGATTGGCGAACTTTCCCCGCCAGCATAGCCGCCATAATGTTCGGAGAATTATCCAATCCATAGGCGTTGCTGTGATGTTCATTAAAGCCAATCGCATCGAAGCCCCCGTCAACGGCAAGCTCATATTGTTTGATGTACTCGTTAAAAATCTGATGGCCTTTCCGGGCATCGTATAATTCACTCGGAATGGTGATCCATACACTTTCATGATTTTCTACGAAGTCCTCGGGCAAATCCCGATACGGCATGATGTTTACGAAAACAAATTTCACGGCTTATCCCTCCCAAGTCTTGGTTACATCATTAGCATAAACTGCAAACCTAACTGAGTTCTTACACGATCTTTACAAGTTCTAACAATTTCAGTGATAACGGTCGGCCCCCGTGTCAATTAGGGAACGGAGCAGCTACGGAAGCACAAAAAGCCCAAGCCTCTTTTCATCGGAAGAGGCTTGGGCGTATGGTTTCCTGCAGCGTCAAGAGACTTACGTGGAATGAAACATTTTTTGCAATTTGGCCTGGACAGGAATACCCAGTTCTTTTTCAATATATTTTTGATACAGTTCGGATACTTTCTTGGCTTGCAGAACCAGATTGGCTTTCATCAACCGCTCCATATATTCCAAATATACGCTTTCTTCATAAGGCTCCTTACGCAGCGCTTTCTCAAAGTAAGAAATGCCTTGCTCGTAATCGGCTTGATCCCAATAATATACAGCTAATTCCTGCAGCACTTTTAAATAATAAACACGAAATTTTTCCCGAACCAGTTCAAGGAAGCTGACATAAGGATATTCCTCGAAATAATCTCCCCGATACAAAAGCTCCGCTTTTTTTAATTTGCCGAGATGCTCCAGCGAGGAGTATTCCCCTTTATGAATAAGCTGCGTGAATTGATGAATATCCAGATCCATATGATCCAAACTTAACGTATAATGTTCGCCGGACTGCTTAATGAATAAGGAATCCCGGCCCGATTTTAATTGAGGCTCCAACGTTTTTCTAAGATACGACAACGTTACATAAAATTGATTATTCACCGCTTCAAACGAGCCTTCGGGAAAAATTTCATCGATGATGCTGTCTTTCGTCAGCTTGCTTTCCCGATGTGTAATGAAAAATTGCAGCAGCCTTAAGCTCGATTTTCTTTTTAAGGTGACGATCTGATCCCCCGATTGAATCTCAAATTTACCCAAGACGCGTATCGATATTTTGGCATGTTCGGGTTCCTGCACGACCAGCGGACGGTGCGCTTCCAATTGGGGTGTCGGGGCGGCCATGTCGACGGCCGATGTAGAAGATCCCCTTTTTTCCGAAAGGGCTTGCTGCATTTGCTTGACTTTATTGGATAAATAAATATTGTGTGTAAAAGACACGCTCGATTTCGATAAATACAGCTCCGCCTCTTCCCATTGTCCGGTTTCCATGTAGGCGGCAACCATCTCTAAATAAACATTGCCAAGATCGTAATCCAAATGGAACTGAACCCCGATATCCTCGGCTTTCCTGAACCAGGCAAACGCTTCTTGATAGTCCCCTTGCAGACGGTAATATTTGCCCATCAACCGGTAAGGAAACAGGATGGCACAGTCAAAGCGTTCTTCCGATAGCTTCAGTGTTTCTTTGATCAAAGAATCCGCTTTCAACAATTTGTTTTGATCTAGATAAATTTCCGCCAATACGCACAATGACATGTGATGAGGATGATAATTACTATACGTGCCCCGGTACGATAACGCTTCTTGAGCGCATTGCACCGCTTCCTCCTGCCTCCCGGTTTTCATGCAAAGCATCGCTTGCAGCGATAAATTTTTACAAATCATCTCTTGATCCTTGATGCTCAACGATTCGTTCAAGGAATTGCTGCACAATTGCTCCGCCTTGTTCATTTCACCGACAAAATAATAGATGGCTGCAAGCTGATGCTGAAAATGAACCGATAATTTAGGGTTCATATTGCCATTCATACTTTTGAAATTGATTTCGAGCGGCGTGATTAAATCTTTAATCATATCTAATGGGATGCACCTGAACAGGAACAGGCTGATACTGGCGAAAGTAAGATCCGGGGAGAAATTTTCCGATAACTTATCGATCAGTGTTAGAAACTGGGAACGGGTGAAGCGCTCTTTCATGCTTTTCATTAAAGTCGCGGCGTTAATGAATTGACTGCCCATCACCGAATGGACAAAAGCATGAATAAAATCCGATTTCTTTTCATAAATAAGCGAAAGCTTCTGGTGAAACTCGTCGATTTCCGTGCTACTGTGCCGCTTGGATAATTCCCGGTACAAAAATGACCGGAACAGCTTGTGATATTTAATCATGCCCAAATTGTTTTTATATATAAACAGATGATTTCGAAGTAAATGTTCCAGAATTTCGTCCGCATTATGAATGCCGAGAAACTTGTTAATCACATTGGAGTTGATATCCGTAAGCAGACACGTTTTATACAGAAAGTCGCGAATCTCTTCCGATTGGGAAGCCAGTATCTCGGCACTTAAGTAATCGTTGATGTCAGGGGTTCCGTTGAACTTCAGCCAAAATGAAGGACGGTCGGCATCATTCACTTCTTTGATCAAATCCTTCAGAAGCTGCAGGCTGGTCACCCAGCCTTCCGTCTTATGATAGATGAGATCTATTTCATTCTCCTGCAAGGCAATACCGTGCAAATCAACGAAAAACATACCGATTTCATCTTTGGTAAACGCTAGCTCCTTGGTGTGCAATTCAGCCAGGCGGTTCTGCAATTTTAAACTTACGAGCTGCAAGCTGGGACGGGTCCGGCTCGTGATAATAAAAGTAACCGACGGGGAAGCGTTTTCAATCAATCTGGTCAAGATGTGCTGGATCTGTTCGCATTGATCGACGGATTGGTATTGGTCCAGGATGATGATCAGCCGGGTCGGCCAAGTTGACAGCAAGGCGGAGAGATGGTCAAGCTCCTCATCGATTTGTTCCGGTCTGACGTCGTAAATCATTTGTTCACCGGAAATTCTACGCAAGATGGCCGTCTTCATATAGGAGAGAAAGGTATGCGGGTTTCGGTCCTGCTGCGATAACTGATACCAGACGGCCGGAAGCTTTTTTTCCTTAACAAAACTTGAGATTAACGTTGTTTTGCCATACCCTCCATCGCTGGTCAAACAAATGAGCGAACGATCAAGATGATTTTCAATAAACGATAATAAACGATTTCTAACGAGGTAAAGAGAGTAATTAGGCACGCGAAGTTTAGATTCAAGGATAATCACGGCGTTCCTCCCTGTATAATATCGAAAACTTATGATATTCAAAATTTTACAGGAATTTGGTGATCTTGGCAATTACAACTCATGGACGCCTCATACGAGCGGATGCGATGAGACGCCATGGAATGCCGGCGCCGGTCCGAATTTCTTACACACCCAGATAGCGGTGCTGAATATCGTTATCCGCCAGCAGTTCTTTGGGACTCCCTTGCCACACAATTTGCCCTTTATTCATGACCATCACTTCATCCGCAACACCGCATGCCAAGAAAAAATTTTGTTCCACCAGGAGAATCGATAAACCCTTTTGCTTCAAAGTTCTAATAATTTCGCCCACCTGCCCGATAATAACCGGTGCAAGACCCTCGGACGGTTCATCCATCAGCAGGAAATGGGGATTGGTCATAAGCGCTCTTCCGATAGCCAGCATTTGCTGCTGCCCGCCCGAAAGCTGGTTGCCCATATTGGTTTCCCGTTCCTGAAGAACCGGAAACAGCTCGTATACTTTCTCCAAAGTCCACGGGTCCAGCTTCGTATCCCCTGAATTTTGCGGCTTCCTTGCAGGCATCGTCAAATTTTCTCTGATCGTTAACGATGGAAAGATACGTCTTCCCTGCGGGACCAAACCGAAGCCCAGCTTGGCAATACGATAAGGAGCTTCGCCTAATATCTCCTTATCCCCGTATCGGATGCTTCCTTTACGGGGAGGAGTCAGACCGGCGATGGAATGGATCGTTGTCGTTTTGCCCGCACCGTTGCGGCCGAGCAGCGCAACACACTTGCCTTTCGGAATTTCGAACGAAACGCCTTGCAGAATGTGGCTGTTCCCATAGTACGTATGAACGTTCTCAAGCTTGAGCATGTTCCCGTGCACCTCCGCCGAAATAAATCGCCTTCACTCGTTCGTCTCCGCTTATTTCATCAGGGCTGCCGGTTAAGAACACTTCCCCATGATGCAGCACGGTAATGCGGTCCGCAATCGAAAATACGACTTCCATATCGTGTTCGATGACCAATAGCGAAATGGAGCGGGGCAAGCCTTGAATCAGCTTCGTTGTCTGGACCGTTTCGGCCGGCGACATGCCTGACGTCGGTTCATCCAGCAGCAAAATACGCGGTTTCGAAGCGATCGCAAGCATGATCTCCAGCAATCGCTGCTCCCCGTATGACAGCTCGTTCACCACACGTTTCCGGCGCTCCCACAGATTCCACTGGGTCAGCAGCTCTTCCGCTTCTTCCATCATATCGCGATATTGGTTCAGCGGTTTAAATAAACGGTTCCGATAAGGCTTGCAGGCCGTAATGGCTAAGTGCAAGTTCTCCTCAATCGTTAATTTGCCGAACAAATTGTTTTTCTGAAACGTTCGCGCCATGCCGGCCGATACCCGGGTATGGGAAGGCATCCGGCTTACATCCTGGCCATGAATTCTCACGATTCCTTCATTCATGGGCACGACTCCCGTAATACAGTGAAACAGCGTCGTTTTCCCCGCTCCGTTCGGCCCGATGATCACATGCCGCTCCTCGGGCTTCACCTCCAGATGAACCTGCTTGAGCACCTGCAAAGCTTTATACGATTTCGATAAACGTTCCACCTGCAGAAGACTCATGGCCGGTTCCCTCCTACGCTGTCGCTTTCCGTAACTTTGGGCATTGCATAGGACGGCTTCTGATTATCCGCGTCAACGTCCGTGCGAGGCAGGGTCAGCTTTCTCCACAGGCCGATCAGCAAATGAGCCACGCCACCGCGTCCTAGCAAAACAAGAATGAGAAACAGAGCGCCCATAATAATCGGCCATCGTTCCGTATAGGAACTAATATAGCTTTGCAGGACGACGAACACCGCAGCTCCGATCGGAGGTCCGAGCAACGTTCCCGAGCCTCCGATAATGACCATGATCAGCGCTTGTCCGGACAGCCCCCAGCTAATGATTTCCGGACTGGCGAACTGGTTGGAGAAGCCGTATAACGAGCCCGCTAATCCCGCCATCATTCCAGAGAGCGTGAAGGCAAGCACTTTATAGCTTTCCGTGTTATACCCCAAAGCCCGCATACGGGAAGTGTTCTCTTTCACGCCAATCACAATTTTGCCTGTCGGAGAATTGATGAAATAGTGCAGCACGATATAACATAAGATAAAAATAACAGCCATTACATAATACCGGCCTATCGGAGTCGTAACAGGACCGAAACCAAAGTCAGGTCTTACGCTGATCGACATGCCGTCCGCGCCTCCGGCCAAGCTTTTAAATTTATAGAAAAACACGTAAAGGAGCTGGTTGAACGCAAGCGTCAGCATGAAAAAGTAAGATCCCGTTATACGCACGAACATAAGTGCAGCAATCCAGGCAAGCAGCCCGGTAATCACAATGGCAGCCATGATCAGCACATACGTGTTGGTCACAAACTGGCTCAATATCGCGACCACATATACGCCCGTTCCGAAAAAAGAAGCATGTCCGAACGATGTAAGTCCTGCATATCCCATGAGCAGGCCCAAACTGAGGGCAAAAATGGACATGATGAACAGCTCGCCCGCCAACCGGATGCCATAGGTGGAAAGTATGAATGGAAGGGCAAGAATTGCCGCTACGGCAACAATCGCAAGGACCTGATTTTTATTCATGCTCCCACTTCCCTTCCAAACAATCCGGTCGGTTTAACAATTAGGATGGCGATCATAAAGATGAAAATAAGCGCCATGGAAACGGAAGGGAAATACACCTGACCCATGCTTTCGATCAAACCGATCAAAATCGCAGCGATAAACGTTCCTTTCCAGGTTCCCAGTCCGCCGATAACGACAATGACCAGAGAAAGAATTAAAACTTCAATATCCATCCCGTTATATAAGCTCAGGATCGGTCCGGCCAATACGCCGCCGAATGCCGCCAAAGCCGCCCCAAAAACAAATACGCTGGCAAACACGAATTTCACGTTGATCCCTAGTGCGCCCAGCATCGTCCTATCATCAACGCCCGCCCGAATAATCGCGCCGGTTTGAGTGTGATTTTCCATATACCACAGAACGAAAGCCAGCAGGATTCCGATGATAATGACGAACAGCCGATACGACGGAAACATGACAGGTCCCATCGAAATGGAAAAGTTAAGAATGGGAGGCACGCCTAAAGTTAGCGGATTGGAGCCCCACATCCACTTCATCAAATCGGCAATAATAAACATGAGTCCAAAGGTCATCAGAACTTCTTTATCATGCGATCCGTAAACAGGGGCCAGCAGCACGCGTTCAATAAACAGGCCGATCCCGCCAACCACAATGACAGATAAAATCAACGAGACCCAAAATCCGAAGTGCTGACTCGTAAATGTATAGGCGAGATATGCACCGAGCGCAAAAAATGTACCATGAGTCATATTCACCACATTCATTAAGCCGAATATAATAGACATTCCCGATGCGATCATAAACAAGAGCATTCCATAAGCCAAGCCTGTTAGAAGTTGTAGTAATAATGTGGATACATTCAAGTTATCTCCTCCAATGAATGCGCTTACAAACACATTCCTTTACGGGTGTGATTTATTTTTTGAATGGATTTTTTTCAGGCATCCCTACATCTTTCATCGTATCCAGATACTCGAATCCGAGCTTTCCGTCTTTCACTACAAATTTCTGCACAAAAAAGTCGGATATCGGATTGTTTGTTTTAGGATCCATTTGAAATTTACCGCGAGGACTGTCGAGGCTAATGTTCTTCATCACTTGAATCAGATCCTCTGCCTTTGTGCTTCCGGCCTTTTCGATCGCTTTGTCAGCCAGCATAGCAGAATCGTATCCCATAATTTCAATGTTAGGCGGAATGTTAGGATACTTCTTCGTGAAAGCTTCCATAAACTTTTTAGTCGCCGGATTGTCCAAGGAATCTTTGAAAATTTTGATCCCGTATACGCCATCCAGAGCGGCGATCATTTCCGGCGTCGTGGCCAAATCCGTCGGCACTGTAGAAATTAACGCGATTTTATCCTTCAAACCGAATTCCTTGAATTGAACAGCAAACCTCATCCCGTCCGTGCTCGGTCCCATATTGTACACGACATCCGGCTTGGCTTGGGCGATTTGAGTCATGAACCCGGCAAAATCGTTCGTGCCTACTTTAGGAAATTCCATTTGCATCACTTGGCCGCCCGCAGCTTCATAGGCGCTCTTGAAAGCTTCAGCCTGCTCGCGACCCGCAGGATTGTCATATGAAACGATATACGCCTTCTTCCCGACATTCTTGGCTATATAATCGGAAATCGCAGCGCCTTGCTGATAGTTGGAAGCGGCTGCTCTGTAAATGTAGTCGCTCTTCTTGTCCCACGAGCTGTCGTTCCCGCCCGCATTGGCAACGATCAGAGGCTTCTTATCCCTGTCAATCTGGTCCCTCAGAGCGTATAAAGTCGTACTGGTCGTCATCCCGATAAGCAAATCAATCTTGTCTTCGTCAACCAGCTTGTGATATTTACGCAAGGCCACTTGCGGATTGTTCTCGTCATCTTCATAAACAAGCTCTACTTTTTTGCCGCCCACCGTATGGTTATTTAACTCGAAATAAAGCTCCAGCCCGCGCTTCAAGCCTTCTCCGACCGTTGCGAACGGACCGCTGAAGGTCAGCAATACGCCGACTTTAACCGAATCTGCTTGATTGCCAGCCGGCTTTTCCGTACCTGAGCTTGCCGGCGCGCTGCCTCCATTGCTTCCACAGGCAGTCAGAAACAGGAGAAAAGCTGCTATGACAACAGCGAGTGATCTTTGCATACCTTTGTTTGTTAATCTCATGAGAATCCCTCCGGCTACAGGTTATGGTTGCTCTTACTATGCTTGTTCATCGTCTCAACGCGCTTGATCGCATCCGGGTCATTCTCGGGAAGCGGCATCGCATCCAGCACCACGTTGTGCAAGCGTGTCAACAGCCCGCGGAATTCCGAATAAGGAATAATGTAAGGGGCATTGTTCTCGACCGCCTCCAGC
Organism: Paenibacillus sp. tmac-D7; assembly: GCF_006519665.1. Classification (NCBI taxonomy): domain Bacteria; kingdom Bacillati; phylum Bacillota; class Bacilli; order Caryophanales; family Paenibacillaceae; genus Paenibacillus; species Paenibacillus sp. tmac-D7. Next base: position 57,622 of record NZ_VIDW01000006.1, read on the forward strand.
ACCTTCTCGCCTAATTTGACGGGGTCCATCCCGCCCTCGCTGAACGCTTTCATTCGATTCATCGTTTCGGCATCCACCTGGGTCTTCGTGTCGGAAAGCTGCTGCGGACGGGTGACCACCGACTCGTGAATATTCGTATTGACCGCGCCTGGACAAAGCACCGATACGCCGATACCACGGGGCTCCAGATCGAGGCGGAGCGCCTCGCTCATCCCCCGTACCGCGAATTTCGACGTCGTATACACGGTGCTGCCTTGAATCGCGTAAAAAGCGGACATGGATGCGGTGTTCACGATGTGTCCGCCCTTGCCGTACTCGATCATGCGCGGAACGAAGGTTTGAATCCCGTTGATGACGCCGTTCAGATTAACGTTCATTAACCAGTCCCAATCATCGTAGGTCACCTTCTCGATGTGGTTCAGCAGGTTGACGCCGGCATTATTGCATAAGAGCTGCACCTTGCCGAATACGCGCTCCGCTTCATCCGCCGCCTCGGCCATCGCCTTCCGATCCGTAATATCGAGATGAATGGCATGCACTTGAGCGTTCCGTTCGTTGAAATACGCCATCGCCTGATCCAGATGATCCTGACGAATGTCGGCGATGACCACGTTCATGCCAGCGGCCGAGAACACTTTCGCCATGCCCAGCCCTACTCCGCTTCCCCCGCCGGTAATAAATGCGACCTTGCCTGCTAGATCCTTCATCATCGTTTCCTCCATATTTGCGGTGCGTATCGATAGCATGATCTAATCCCTATATCACTATATCAATAACATGCACACGCTTTCAATTTGTAATATAAAATTTACTTCGCATAATGAAATGTATTCATGTATTTCGAACCGCGCGGAATATCGTGGAAATCCCCTGACCTCCGGCAATGCATAGGGTGGCGAGGCCCCAGGTCACCTGTCTTTTCAGCATCGCATGGATCAAGGTCACACTAATTCTTGCACCGCTGTTCCCAATCGGATGTCCCAGGGCGATTGCCCCTCCGTTCACATTCGTCTTGTCCAGCGGTAAGTTCAGTTCCTTGATAACGGCTAACGCTTGAGCGGCGAATGCTTCGTTCAGTTCAATCAGATCCAGATCCTGGAGCGTCAGACCGGCCATAGCCAATGCTTTCTTCGTTGCCTCTACCGGTCCGATCCCCATCCGCTCCGGCTGCACGCCCGACACCCCAAGGCCCGCTACTTCAGCCAGCGGCTCCAATTTATACCGCTTCAACATCTCTCCGGAAACCAGCAACAGCAAGGAGGCGCCGTCATTTAAACCGGAAGAATTGCCGGCGGTCACCGTTCCATTCTTCTTGAAAACCGGCTGCAGGCTTGCCAGTTTCTCCAAATCCGTTAGTCTTGGATGCTCGTCAGTATTAAAAATGGAAGATTTTCCTTTTGGCTGCGGTACGACAACCGGGACAATTTCGTCCTTAAAATCATTTCCTTCTATGGCGGCACGAGCCTTGATCTGGCTATCGTAAGCAAAACGGTCTTGTTCTTCGCGGGAAATCGAGTACTCCTCGGCCAAATTTTCCGCCGTCATGCCCATGACGAGACGGCCATACTTTTCTTCCGGCTGCGAGCCCGGCTGACTTTCTTTATTGGGGTCCAAAATCTCGCTGTTTCCGGAAAGAAAGCCAAATCGGGCGTTTCGGATATAATAGGGGGCGTTGCTCATACTTTCCACCCCTCCTGCGACATAGGCGTGTCCGGTTCCGGCGCGGATGGACAAATACGCATTATGGATAGCCTGCATGCCGGAGCCGCATTGACGATGGACCGTATACCCGGGAAGCGATTCCGGAAAGCCTGCCTTTAGCAGAGCCATTCTGGCAATATTCGATTGATCCTGACTTTGCTTCGCTTGGCCGATAATGACTTCATCGATGGCTTCGTCGGGAATCAGGTTTTTCTCCTTCAAATTCTGGAATAAAGGGAGCAGCAGAGCATCCGGCTGCATATCCTTAAGCGCTCCGCCTAATTTGCCCACCGCTGTCCGATGAGCGCTTACTACATATACGCGGTTATCCATTTGTTCGGGCACCTCCGTTCATTGTGTGACAGAGTCGGCGATTTCAAAGGATGCCTCCGTCTTGTCCTTCACTTCGTTCAGGTCGGCTCCAGGCATCAGCTCTGTCAATACCAACCGCTCGTTCCGATAGGCAAACACGGCCAGCTCGGTAATAATGATATCCACTTTCCGTACCGAGGTGATCGGATAGGTGCACGATTTCACGATTTTGGCAGCTCCGTTCTTGGCGGTATGGTTCATCGTGATCACGACCTTCTTCACCCCGCTCAGCAGATCCATCGCTCCCCCGACTCCCATAATGCTTTGTCCGGGTATGGCCCAATTGGCGATATGCCCGTGTTCGTCGATCTGCAAGGCGCCTAGAAATGCCATGTCCACATGCCCCCCGCGAATCATGGCGAACGACTCCGCGCTATTAAAGTAAGAGGCGCCGATTTGCTCAGCGATCGGCAGCTTCCCGGCATTGACCAAATTCGGGTCGAGCTCCTCTTCGCTCGTCAGCTCCTTGACACCCAGCATCCCGTTCTCGGTATGGAAATAACCGCCGTCCGGCTTCACATATTTGGCTATTAACGTAGGAATGCCTATCCCCAGATTAACTATCGAATAAGGCTGAATTTCCACCGCAGCCCGCTTGGCAATCAACTCTTGGATCTCCTGATTCGAACGCATATTAAGATTCAACTCCTTCTTTTCCCAACACCAGCGTGCTCTTCACAATGGCGTCTACAAATAAATGAGGAGTTACAATTTCTTCAGGCGAAAGCTCTCCCGCTTCGACGATTTCATCAACCTCTGCGATCACGTAGTCCGCCGCCGTCGCCATCACCGGGTTAAAATTGCGCGCGGTCTTGTAATAAACCAAATTTCCGAGCGTATCGGCCTTCGCCGCTCTAATTAAGGAGACATTCGCCCACAAGGGCTTCTCCAGCACATATAACTGGCCGTTGATTTCCTTTACTTCCTTGCCTTTGGCCAATTCCGTACCTACACTCGTCTTGGTGTAGTAACCGCCAATACCCGCGCCTCCGGCCCGGATCGATTCGGCCATCGTCCCTTGGGGCAACAGCTCGATCTCCAGCTTGCCTTCGTTAAAGCGGTCTCCTACTTCCCGGTTGCTTGTGAAATAAGACCCGATCGCCTTCTTGATCTTGCCTTGTCGCAACAAGAGGCCCAGGCCTTTTCCCGGTTCGCCCAGGTTATTGCTGATCACCGTCAGCTGTTCGGCATCATGACGGGTCAGGGCGTCGATCAGGCTTAAAGGAGCGCCCACCAAGCCAAATCCTCCGACCATGATGGTGTTGCCGGATGTAATGACGCGTATTACCTCATCGGCCGCTTTCCGTTTTTGCATCCTCATCCCCTCCTAAAGACTGCATCCGGTGTTACGTGTTTGCCAGCATGGCAAGACGCTGCTTCACCTCATGCCGGCAAATCCCCCCATGGTAGCAAACCACCGTCTCGATGTCGTACGACAATAACTTGGAGAGCGAGCGGATCGCTTCATCCATATCAAGCGTGTGCTGCTGCGCCGGTCCGAGCAACCGACCCTGAACGGCGATGGCCGCGTCACCGGCGAGCAATGTTCTATATGCGTGCACGTAGAAACTGGTGTGATCCGGCGTATGCCCCGGAGTCGATATCACCGTGATTCCTCCGCAATAGGGCAATACTTCGCCATCCTTAAGCACGGTATCCACCTTCGCAGCAGGGGCCAGCGCAGCGGCAGGCAAGCGGATCAGCCGTTTGTCGCCTTCCAGATACGGCTTCGTCATTTCGTGCGCCAGCACTTCAATTTTGTGGTCAGCCGCGCCGAGCAATTCCGGCAAGCTGCCGATATGATCCAGATCTTGATGGGTTACGATAATTTTAGTGAGCTTACGAAAAGGTACCCCCAGTTTTTCCATTTCATTCCTGATCGCTTCCAATTGCCCGGGCGTGCCGGTATCCACCAAAATAACATCTTGTTCGTCCCAAATCAGTGCAGGATGAATGATCTTGCGATCTCCGCCAAATACCATCGTTAAGTCAAGAGCTGCCAGCCCGGCTGCCTGCATATCACCATTCTCCTTGTGAAAATGATCTTCGATGGGTAGTTTCTTATTCATCGCAACGTCTTCCGTCATCAGCCTGGTCAATGAACTGTGGCTCACCTCGTTTCTCCGAAGCGTTTCTTGCGGCTCATACCCCGTTACAAGAGTAAAACAAAAATCTAACTGGATCCTTACAGGTTCATCTGAATATCTTACAAATCTATGCCTATAACGAAGAGTTTCAACGATTTTATCCCTTTTGTTAAGCCGGCAGATCGGCTATGATGGATTTGTTGGTGTACATCATGAAGGAGGATACGATGAAATCACAACCGTTATCGCATTGGGGCTTGAATACGAGCAGGCTCGTGCTGGGATGCATGGGGCTTGGCGGAGGCTGGAACCGCGACCCCATTACGAATGAACACCTGAAACATGCCGAGTCGGCGGTCGAAGCGGCGCTGGAGGCCGGCATTACGATGTTCGACCACGCCGATATCTATACGATGGGGAAAGCGGAGACCGTCTTCGGACAAGTGTTGAAAAAGCGGCCGCAGCTTCGCGACAGTATCGTCATCCAGTCCAAATGCGGCATCCGATTTGCGGAGGGCGACGTGCCGAGCCGGTACGATTTTTCAAAATCGCACATTTTGAATGCGGTGGACGGCATTCTGCAAAGGCTCGGGATCGAGACGCTGGATATTTTGCTGCTGCACCGGCCCGATCCGTTAATGGAGCCTGACGAAGTTGCGGAAGCGATCCATTCGCTGAAATCGTCGGGCAAAGCGAAGCGGTTCGGCGTTTCCAATATGAGCGCCGGGCAAATTCGTTTCCTGCAGCAGGCGTCGTCCGAGCCGATCATCGTCAACCAGCTCGAAATGAGCTTGGGGCATTTGCACTGGCTGGAGCAGGGCATTCTCGTCAATCAGCACGCAGGCACGAGCGTCAACTTCGCCGAGGGCTTGTTGGAGTTCTGCCAAACGGAACGCATCCAAATCCAAGCGTGGAGCCCGCTCGCCCGCGGGGTATTCACCGGACGTGCGGCGGACAGCGAGCCGGAGCACATCCGGCAAACGGCCGCGCTCGTCGCCAGGCTGGCGCAGCAGAAGGAAACGACGCCGGAAGCCATCGTCCTCGGCTGGCTGATGAAACATCCGGCGCGCATCCAGCCCGTAATCGGCACCGCCAATCCGAAGCGGATCGCCGCCTGCCGCGATGCGGAGCGCCAAGCGGAGCTGATGACCCGCGAGGAGTGGTATCAGCTGTATGTCAGCGCCAGAGGCGCGAACATGCCATAAGAGGTTAAAAAAAGTTCGGCCTGCAGGGGGCCGAACTTTTTTTGGGCCTTTCACGAACATGGATGTCCAGCATGCTCCTTGCCGAAGCGCGGAACATGCATGCGGACATTCCCCAGGAAATAAGTGCCCGTAACGAAGAACGGGCAGACGGCGTCCTTCGCTTCGTTCATTGGAGCGCCCGCCCGCCTGGCCTCAGGGGCTCCCCGGCTCTAGACGTGTTCGGGACGGCTTCGCGCCCAAGCGATCGAGCGGGCCAGCCCTTCTTCGATGCTCACCTTCGGACGATAACCGAGCAGCGCTTCCGCCTTGGACGTATCGGCCCACGTCATCTTCACGTCGCCGACCCGTTCCGGCTTGCGCACAATTTGCAGATCGGGAAAATACGATTGCAGCCCGTCCAGCAAACGATTCATCTCAACCGGCCGCCCGCAGCCCAAATTATACACGCCGACATCCTCCGGACTGTTCAGCGCCGCCTTCAGCCCGTCCGCAATGTCGTCGATATACGTGTAATCCCGCGCCGATCCTTCCCCGAACACTTCGATCGCCCGGCCGTTCATCGCGCTGCGGATGAATTTGGCAATCGCCATGTCCGGACGTCCCCAAGGACCGTACACGGTAAAAAAGCGCAGTATCGTCATCCGGTACCCATACAAATACTTGTACGTATGGCACAGCGACTCGCCCGCCACCTTCGACGCCGCATAAGGAGAGATGACGCGGCCGTTGGCGGCTTCTTCGCGAATCGCCTCGCCTTCCCGTTCCCCGTATACAGAGGACGAGGAGGCGAACAGCACATGATTTACGCCCGTTTCCCCGGCTGTTCGCAGCACATTGATCGTCGCATGAATGTTATGGTCGACATAACCGTGCGGATCGGCGATCGACGGCGTCACGCCGGGAACTGCCGCCAGGTGATACACCGCATCGAAACGTCCCGCCTCCATGATGCGGCGCAGTCCATCCTCATCGCGCAAATCCGCCTCGATCCAGCGGCAAGCCCCGCTTCCGACCACTTCCTCCAGATGAGCCCGCTTTCGTTCGGGCGAATAGTAAGGATGCAGCATATCGACGATCGTCACGTCGTGCTCGGCGAGCAGCTTGGCCGCCAAATGACTGCCGATAAAGCCAGCCCCTCCGGTAACTAAGATGTTCATAACGCGTTAGCCCCCGTCCCTTCTTCCTAAGTCAGTTTCTACCATCATACCGCTAACAACCCGTTTCCCGCCATAGACAATCGCTTCGCCAAACTTGACGACAGCAGCCCCTGCCCGAGCGCGCAAGCCTTCTTTCACGCGCTGATGAGCGAATCAGAGCGCTCCGGGTACGGCGATTCCCAGCCACGTCTTCAACAGCGCCATACAGCCTCAGGGGATGCCGGGAGTCTCGTTCAAAGAGGCGTCGGAATTTCCGCCCAGCCGGGCTTTGACCTGCGGACCCGATCGACAAAGGAAATCGTCCGCCGCAAACCGGCGCGATCCGTGTCGCCCGTCTCGGGCAGCTCGTCCGGCGTCCCGCCGCACAGCCGTGCGGCAGCGGCCAGGACAAGCGCGTCAACGATATCGTCGCGCCGTACCGTACGCCTCGGGTAACGGGCGAGCGTCTCCTCTACGATCCGGCCGGAGGACGGGTATACGCTCTGTAAGAGGCTCATCCTCTCCGCATACCCGTCTTCCGTTTTTTTGCCGTGTTCCATCGGCCGGCCGGACAGTCCGGCGAAGACAAGCTCCGGGTGCGCTTCGCGGAACGCTTCCCGCGCTTGCGGGTCGCGCCGCAGCAGCTCGTCGAGCTCGCGGATTTTTCCGACCAGCCCCCAGGATTGCCGGGACAACCCGCGTCCGCTTACTTCCCGCTGCACACGGTTCGCCTCCGCGTAATCGGCGGCTTCCAGCACTTCGCGAACGGGCGCAGGAAAAATACTTGATGCTCGTCCGGGCTTTAGCCGCTCCCTGGCGAGCGCATCGCACCGCCGGTCCAGCGGCCCGTCCGCCAACCCGATCGGCATGTCGATCAGCAGCAGCCGGGCATGCCCATAAGCGGCCCACAGCTCTTCGACGGTCGCATACAACGATGTCAGCCAGCCGCCGTCTTCCCCCGTCAAGGCGACGGCGAACCAACCGCCCGGACATCCGTCGATGCCGACATATACCGCCGCGCTTCCTTGCTTTTCCGGAATATGTTGCAAACGATTCGCCCCCGCTTCTTCCCATAAATGGGTATATTCCGATTGTATCATACAGGCCGCCGCATTCCCTTACGGCTCGCGTGAGGAGCCCGATATATGCGGGCAGGGACAGCCGTACAAGCGGAAATTCAGCCGCTGACATACGTTGTAACGGATTGAACCGGACTCTTGACGAAAGGGTAGGATGTAAGATGGGCAGAGACGTCGTCGATGTGTTGATTTCCGACCGGCGGAACGAGCATGAAATCACGCTTGTCGTGGAATGTTACTGCAAAGTTGCGCATGACTTGGAAGATCTGTACAACCGAACGAACGTTATTTTAATAAACGAAGGCGCGGAACAGATGGTGCAAGTTCATAGGGAAGACGGCGACGAGTGCGCGTACCCGTATATCGAAGTCGGTCCGCAAACCGCCCTGGCGCTCGGACTGCAGGATCAAAGCCGCTATCTGATCGATTATAACTCGCTGCTGAATGCGATCACTTTGACCCGGATTACGTTAAGCAGCGGTGAAGCCGTGCTCGGGACGGATCGAAAGCGCGGCCGGGAACCTCGCATTACGCTCGGCCCCGCGCTGATTGCCACCCTTGGAATGGGCGGGCACACGAACTCCAGACTGACCGTGAGCAAAAACGGCGTGAAACTTAAGGCCAAGCTCGTCATTCCCGAAAACCAGTTCAGCGATGAACTCCTTCTGTCGCCTCACTTAATCAGGAAGCTCCGCCTAAGCGAAGGGAAACAGGTGCCGCTTTCATATCATCAACGAACCAAAACGTTATACATGGGGAAATTTACGGCTTCCAGCCCCGGAATGCCAGGCAATGACGAACTCCGCCCCGATGCTTCATCCCGAGGGCCTGCTTCCGCCATACGAACGGCCAAGCCACGCAAATCATCCGCTGGAGGCGTGCGGAAACCATTCAAGACCGCCTCCTCCTTGGCAAAGCCGGCATCAACCACCGTCACCGGATTCGGATTCGGATTCGGACTCGTGGATCGCTCCATATCTATCGTCAAAGCTGCGCTGGCTTACTGGTTAAGACAGAAAGGCTCCAGATAAAAGCTGATGCCGGGCCTAACGAATGACGGTTGTATCCTTGTGGCGAAAGGCCGCCAGGTCGGAGCAAGCCCTGCAGCAATCCCATGCTCGAGCTTGACGAACGTTTCGTCCTGTTTTTCCTCCTAAGGCTTTATCCAGTACCGGTGACCTGAAATCCTGTCAAAACCAAGCTGCCGATACAGCGTCACCGCCGGCGCGTTGTCGTCGATCACCTGCAAATACAAGCGGTCGGCTTCGTGGTCCTGCGCCCATACGGCGAGCGCGCGAAGCAGCTGCTGGGCTATGCCTTTGCGCCGATGCTTCGGGTCCACGATAATATTGCTGATCCCTGCGAAGCCCCGCTCCGCCACAACCGTGCCGAGACCAACCGTTGCGCCGTCCTCCAGGACACGTACGAACGACTTCTCCGGCCCGACGGCCGAAAATATATGACGATACCCTGCGAACCGTTCCTGAGGAAAAGCTTCCAGCCGCATGAAATCGTGAATCCAGGCGTCATCGGCTTCCTCGGCACAATCGAAAGTAAACCGGCCTCCGTCCGTTACCCGCTCCAGTACCTCCCCCGTACGTCCGAGCATGAGCGAGCAATCCATCTCCAGCCGGTAGCCTTGTCCGGCCAGCTCCGCATCCAGCCCATCCGGTGACACGTCACTGACATAGAAACAAACGGGCAGTCCGCGTCTTTGGTAGAACCGCTCGATCCGGCGCAGCCAATCCGCATCTTCCGGCATCGGACCGACCGTGAACACGCTGTTTGCCCGTTTGGTCGTTCCGAAGGTCGCCCTCAGTTTCCAAGCGCCGTACGATTGCTGCGTGTAAGCCGGCCAAGCGTTCGCGGCCAGCTCTTCGATTAATGCGACAATCCGAACGTCAGTTCCCATATACCATTCGCCTCCTTTCCAGTTGAACGAATTATAGTCGAATCTGCTTGCGTGCAATTGTCCCGGCTCGACAAAAAAGGGCCTTGCCGCGGAGGCAAGCCCTTCTCTGTGCTGCTTCTTCTTCTCGATTCGGTTTACGCTTTACCCAACTGATGAATCGGATGGCCGAGCGCGCCTTCGGCGGCGTCCATCGTAATTTCACCAAGCGTCGGGTGCGCATGAATCGTAAGCGCAATGTCCTCGAGCGTAGCGCCCATCTCAATTGCAAGCGTAAGCTCGGAGATCAGGTTCGACGCTTCCGCGCCGACGACGAATCCGCCGACGAGCAGGCCGCTGTCTTTATCGCCGACCAGCTTAACGAAGCCGTCGGTTGCGTTCATCGATTGTGCGCGGCCGTTCGCCCCGTACGGGAACTTGCCGACTACGACGTTGATGCCTTTCTCTTTCGCTTCGGCTTCACTGAGGCCTACACCCGCAATTTCCGGGTCGGCGAACACGACGGCCGGAATGGCTTTGTAATCGACGACGCTAGGCAGTCCGGCGATCGATTCCGCCGCGACCTTCGCTTCGTACGACGCTTTATGCGCCAGCGCCGGACCGGCGACGATGTCGCCGATCGCGTAGATGTGCGGCACGTTCGTTTGGCACTTCTCGTTCACCTTGATCAAGCCGCGTTCGCCGACTTCGACGCCCGCGAGCTCCAGCGACAATTCGCCGTCGGTGTTCGGGCGGCGTCCGACCGTAACGAGCACGTAATCGGCCGTCACTTTCTTCTCTTCGCCTTTGACTGTATACGTCACCGTCACATCGTTCTCCGTCCGCTCGCACGATTGCGCCAGCGCTTCGGTGACGATGTCGACGCCGATTTTTTTCAAATTGCGCTCGACGAGTCGAGTCAATTCTTTCTCAAAGCCCGGCAGGATGAAATCGGAACCCTCCAGCACCGTAACCTTCGTACCGAACTTCGCGTATGTTTGGCCAAGCTCGATGCCGATATAGCCGCCGCCGATGACGATCAGGCTCTTCGGCACTTCGGACAGCTTCAGCGCTTCCGTCGACGAGAGAATACGTCCGCCGTAAGGGAACGCCTTCAGCTCGATCGGACGGGAGCCTGTGGCGATGATGCAGGCGTTGAAACGGTAACGGGCCGTTTCGTTATCGTTAAACAAGCGCGCTTCGTGTTCGTTGATGAACAACGCTTCGCCGTTGAAATATTGAATTTTATTGCCCTTCAGCAGCATGCCGACGCCGCCGGTTTGCTTCTTGACGATTGCGTCCTTCCATGCTTGCACTTTGCCGAAGTCGACCTTGACGTTCTCAGCCGTAATGCCGATGGACTCGGCATGGCTGACAACCTCGTATTGATGCGCCGCGGAAATCAGCGCCTTGGACGGAATGCAGCCGCGGTTCAAGCACACGCCGCCGACTTCCTCTTTATCGACGACGAGCACGCTCTTGCCGAGCTGCGCCGCGCGAATCGCCGCCACGTAACCGCCGGGTCCTGCGCCGATGACCAATACGTCAATTTCTACCGATGCGTCACCTACTACCATAGCGGGTTACACCTCCATTACAAGCAGTTCCGGATCGGAAAGCAGCTGCTTGATGTAATTCATAAAGTTTTGCGCCGTCGCGCCGTCGATAATGCGGTGGTCGAAGCTGAGCGAAAGCGCCATAACCGGAGCAATCACAATCTCGCCGTTCTTCACGACAGGCTTCTCGGAGATACGGCCTGTACCCAGGATCGCCACTTCAGGGAAGTTGATGATCGGCGTGAAGAACATGCCGCCCGCGGAGCCGATATTCGTAATCGTCAGCGTGGAGCCTCTCAGCTCGCTGCCGCTAAGCTTGCCTTCGCGGCCACGAGTCGCCAAATCTTTGATCGCCGCTGCGATTGTCCAAATGTTTTTGCGGTCCGCATCCTGGATTACCGGTACGATCAGGCCGTTGTCGGTATCCGTAGCAATGCCGATATGATAGTACTTTTTGTACACAATTTCTTGCTTCTCTTCGTCGATCATCGCGTTCATCGCCGGGAATTGACGAGCCGCTGCGACCAAAGCCTTCACGATGAAAGGCAGGTAGGTCAGCTTGACGCCCTTCTTCTCGGCAACCGGCTTCGCTTTCTCGCGCAGCGCGACCAGACGCGTCACATCGACTTCGTCCATCAGCGTTACGTGCGGAGCCGTGTAGGCGCTCTTCACCATCGCGTTCGCGATCGCTTTGCGGATGCCCTTCAACGGCACGCGCTCTTCCTCGCGGTCGCCGCTGACAGCGCCCGCTGCGGACGAAGCCGCGCCAGGTGCCGCTGCAGCTGCCGCCGGCGCTGCTGCGCCAGCCTCAGCCACAGGCGCAGCAGCAGCCTTGCCGCCGCCAGCTGCAAAGCCGAGCACGTCTTCCTTCGTGACGCGGCCGTTCTTGCCTGTCGCCGGCACGTCGGCGATGTTCACGCCTTTCTCGCGCGCCAGCTTGCGCACGCTCGGCGTCGCCAGCACTTGGCCTGCCGCCGCTGCCGGCGCAGACGCCGGGCTTGCCGCAGGAGCGCTGCCCGCCATCGGCGTGTCGATCTTCGCCGCCGCAACATTGGCCGCGATCGCGCTGCCGACCGGCTCAACCGCCGCTGGAGCAGGCGCCGCTGCCGGAGCCGCGGCTGCTTCGCCGTGGCCGTGGGCTTGCTGAGGTACTTCGCCGACAACATCGATGATCGCGATGACGTCGCCAATCGTACATACAGTACCTTCGGAAACTTTCAGTTCGACGATTTTGCCTTCTACCGGAGAAGGAACCTCTACTGTCGATTTATCGTTCTGCACATCCATCAATATCGTTTCATCGTTTACGGAATCACCGGGCTTTACATGCCATTTGACGATCTCGCCTTCATGAATGCCTTCGCCCAGCTCCGGAAACCGGTATTCAAACGTTGCCATCGATCACTCACCGTCCTTGTCGCTTCATCGTTTTAGAAATCGAGCACTTTATTCAAGCCGGCAACGATTTTCGCCGGGTTCGGAAGCCATTGATCCTCGACTTGCGCAAAAGGATACACCGTATCCGGCGGCGCCACGCGCAGTACCGGGGCTTCGAGGTGCAGGATCGCTTTTTCGTTAATTTGCGCGATCACTTCAGCCGCGATACCGGACGTTTTTTGCGCTTCTTGCACGACGATCGCACGGTTCGTTTTCTTGATCGACTCGACGATCGTATCGATGTCAAGCGGCATCAGCGTACGCAGGTCGATCACTTCGACTTTCGCGCCGCGCGTTTTCTCGATTTCTTCCGCTGCTTTCAAGGACGTGTGCACCATCGCGCCGTACGTGATGATCGTGGCGTCCGAGCCTTCGCGAACGACGTTCGCTTTGCCGATCGGCACCGTGTACTCGCCCTCCGGCACTTCCGCGCGGAACGAACGGTACAGGTTCAAGTGTTCCATGAAAAAGACCGGGTCGTTATCGCGAATCGCCGAAATCAGCAAGCCTTTGGCATCGTAAGGGTTCGAAGGCACAACGACCTTGATCCCCGGCGTTTGCACCAGCAGGCCCTCAAGCGGGTCCGTATGCAGCTCGGCTGCTTTCACGCCGCCGCCGAAAGGCGTTCGAATCGTGATCGGAGCCTGGTAACGGCCGCCGGAACGGTAACGCATCCGTGCCGCTTGCACCGCGATTTGGTCGAACGCTTCGAAAATAAAGCCGACGAATTGAATTTCCATAATCGGACGGAAGCCTTGAATCGCCATCCCGACAGCCATACCGCCAATCGCGGACTCGGCCAGCGGCGTATCGAATACGCGCTCTTCGCCGAATTCGCCCTGCAGCCCTTCCGTTGCCCGGAACACGCCGCCTACTTTCCCGACGTCTTCCCCGAAAATGACGACGTTAGGATCGCGCTGCAGCTCGACGCGCATCGCGTCTTTTATCGCTTGAATCATTGTCATTTGAGCCATGGCTGAAAGTCCTCTCCTTTACGCTAAATAATCCGCTTTTTGCTCTTCCAGGTGCTGAGGCGTCGTCTCGAACATGCTGTCGATCAAGCCCGCAACCGTCATTTTCTCAGTCGTTTCCGCCTTCTTGATCTGCTCGGCTACCGTATTTTTCGCGTCTTCCACGACAGCCGCTTCTTCTTCCTCCGTCCAGAGGCCTTTGCTCGTCAAGTAGAGGCGGAAGCGGTTCAGCGGATCTCTAAGCTCCCATTCAGCCGTTTCTTCTTTGGTGCGGTATTTGGACGGGTCGTCGCCGGACATCGAGTGCGGCAGGAACCGGTAGGTGATCGCTTCAATCAACGTCGCGCCTTCGCCGCTGCGGCCGCGTTCGGCAGCGTCCTGTACGGCTTTGACAACCGCAAGCACGTCCATGCCGTCCACTTGCACGCCTTCGATACCCGCAGCTACCGCTTTATGAGCAACGGACAAAGCCGCCGTTTGTTTCGAGAATGGCGTGGTAATCGCATAACCGTTGTTTTGCACCATAAAGATCGCCGGCAATTTGAACGCGCCCGCAAAGTTCAGCGCTTCGTAGAAGTCGCCCTCGGATGAACCGCCATCTCCCGTATACGTGATGGAGACGCGTTTCTCGCCGCGCTTCTTGAACGCCATCGCTACGCCCATCGCATGCAAATATTGAGCGCCGATGATGATTTGCGGCATGAGCACATGCACGCCTTCCGGAATTTGTCCGCCGTGCTGGTGGCCGCGGGAATACAGGAACGCTTGGTACATCGGCAAGCCGTGCCATACGATTTGCGGCATATCCCGGTAGCCCGGGCAAATGAAATCGTCTTGATTCAGCGCGAATTCGCTGCCGATCATCGTCGCTTCCTGACCGGATACCGGCGCATAGAAGCCGAGACGTCCTTGGCGTGTCAAGTTCACGGCACGTTGGTCCCACGTTCTGGTGAATACCATGCGCCGCATCAGCTCGCGCAATTGCTCGTCTGTCAATTTCGGCATCGCTTCCGGATTGACCACTTGGCCGTCGGAACCGAGAACGGATAACGGCTGCACTTCTTGTACGCCAACGATATATGGCTTACTCATCAGATAAGTCACCTCTTACAGTTAATGTTGGAACAGGGGCAATATCGAAAAAACACAAATTCTGTTATAGTAGTATTATAAACCTGTTTTTGCAAATAACACAAGAACTATCCTGATAAATATGATTTTTTTCACAAATACTAACTATAACAGTTTCACAAAATGAATAGTACAGCGGGTGAAAATTGTGAAAACTATTATAATACAAACGGAGGTATCGACCGATGGAAGAAGACGTCTACTATAAACGAACGATCGTCAAAGAGCTTGTCCCGTCCACATATTTAGGCGAAAACCGCGCGCTGCGCATCTATCTGCCGCCCGGTTACAATGAGCTTCTGTCCTATCCCGTTATTTACTGCCAGGACGGCGAAGATTTTTTTAATTTCGGGCGAATCGCCACCGCCATGAACCGGCTGATCTACGATCACAATGCCGATCCAGCGATTATCGTCGGCGTCGACGTCGACAAAAGCGTTCGGACGAGCGAATATGCGCCGGGCGGCGAACGTTTCGCGGCCTACTGCCGGTTTTTCGCAGAAGAGCTGCTGCCCTTCACTGAACATCATTACCCGGTACGCACCGATTCAAACGAACGGATACTTGCCGGCGACTCGCTGGGCGGAACGGTCTCGCTGCATCTTGCCTTAGATTATCCTAGCCTATTTAAGCAAGTTATATCCTTATCCGGAGCATTTTTGCAGTCAACCCAGGCACGGATCGCCGAAGAGCGCGATTTGTCCTGGCTGTCTTTGTCCATGCTCATCGGCACGGAAGAAACAGAGGTCTCCACCGGCCGCGGCACGTTCGACTTCCTCGAGGCAAACCGCATAACAAAACAGCTCCTCGTCGCGAGGAGCTGCCAGCTTGAATATATGGAGAAGCCCGGCAAGCATCTGTGGGGCTTCTGGCAGCAGGAGCTGCCTGCGATGTTATTGCGGTTTCTCTAGAATGCCGTAACGCGCGCGCATCTGTTCGGCCATCTCCCGCACCTCGGCGGCTTGCGGAAGCCACAGCTTGGCGGAAGCCGCGGCCAGCCCGGCCTCGCTTTGCCGCTCGCGAACGACGCGTTTCACCGCATCGGCGAACGCCGCGGCGCCGCCGAACCGCTCGCCGAGCAGCTCGGTCAGGCTCGCCATGCTGTCCTCCGTCACCCGCGGATAGGCCGCATCGGCCGCTACGCCTTCGGCCGCCCGCTCGTAGAACGCGCGCGCGAGCCGCGCTTTAGCGGCACCCGCGCCTTCGGCCACTACGAACGCCTGCACGACGTACGCGTGCTGCTGTCTCCGCTGGGCGATGCCGCAAAACTTGCGGCCGCCGATGCTGAGGTCGAAATCGCCGGGACAGTACGCTCCGACGATTTCGCCCTTATCGACGCCGCCCCCGGCTTCGCGGAGCGCAGTCGCGATCAATTCGTACATCGTCTCGAAATCGTCGCGGAAATCAAGGTCTCCCTTTCTCCGCTTGGCACGGATGAACGAGACGTTCACCACCCCAAGATCCAGCGGCACAGCCGCCCCGCCGGAGTTGCGCACCGCGACGTTGTAGCCCTGAGCCTGGAGCCAACGGGTCGCTTGCGGCGCCCCCGGCAGCCGGCTGTCGCGCAGCCCCATCACGAACGCTCGCGGATGCCGCCACAGATGGACGATGGAAGGCCCTCCTTCGCCCGCATAACGGCAAAGCAATTCCTCAAGCGCGAACGGATACAGCACGTCCGCTTCGCCGAGCTCGTCGGTGCGGTCCAGGACCAGCACGCCTTCCCACCCGCTCGGCTGATGGCCCTTATCGTCTTTGTTCAGTGGTTCGTATGCGCGTTCCATGCCCGTTCCCCTTTTCCCCATCTTGTTCCTCTCATTGTAAAGAGGATCCTCTTGGGATTCAAGGGAAGCTTACCAGAAATCTGTGCCGCATCAGCTTGTCGCGTCTTCCAGCCCTTCGATCTTCGCCTGTCCCCAAGGGGCCACTTTCACATGCACGATCAGCTGCGCGGCTTTTTCCTCAAGCTCTTTGCCCGTATTCTCCGGGACGTAATACTTCTCAATGCCGTAGCTCACCCGGAAGCCGCCTTCGTATCTGTTATCCCACGTATACAGGGCGCGCGCTTTCAGCGTCACCTCGCCCGCTCCGACCGGCGGCTTCGCATCGTAAGCCGCCACGGGCTCGTATACGCCGTCGGCCCCCGGCTTCACGACGACGTATACGGCTTCCCCCCGCTTGACCTGCCGATCCGAGCCTTTCCACATCGCAGGCGTAACCGTATTGATATCATATGCCAGCGTGACGTAATCGCCGTACAACAAATCGCGCGGGTCGACGGGTACGGTGCGGATCCGGATGTCCTGGCCGTACCAGCCGACGGCGTAGTACGAGATCGCGATGCCGGCGAGCACAAGCGTTTGCAGCAAGGCGAACAGCGCGACCAGCCGCGACCGTCTTTTCTTCAAGTTCAACGCCTCGTTAGGCATCCCGGTTCCCCTCCCCCGCATCGTGTAACACCTGTTTGTTTTTTCGGTTCAAGAACCAGCTCAAGCCGATCAGGAGAACGCCCCCGATGATGAAAAAGAGCGATTTGTCCATAAAGTCCCACGTCAGCTTGCCGTAAGCGACGAGCGTGCTGCAAATGAACAGCGCCGTCCCGAAGTTGATTTTGAACCGCCAGCTTTCGGCATAGCCTCGCCACAGCACGTACAGCGAGAAGAAGAACAGCGACAGCAAATACATCACGTATATACCGGCGCTCAAGTAGAAGAACGGAACGAACAGCACCCATTCGTATGCGGTCGACAACCGCCCCCGCATCGATTTGCCGGCCAGCGAAGCAGCGAACAGCACGCCCAGCGCGCTCAGGTAGGCCAGCGGCTCCGGACTTAGCCCTTCGCGCAGCGAGCGTTCGCTCCACTCGCCGCCGATCAGCACCATGAACACGCCGAACACGAACGCGGCGGCGAGCGGCGCAGCTTGAACCGCGTAGGCGCCGCGGCGCTCCTTCAACCAGTCCCCCAATACATACAGCGCAAGCGCCGGGATAAACATCCACATGAATTTATACTCTTCCGACAGCACCCACATGAGCGCATGCGCCGTGACACTTAAGCTGAAGCACCATACGAGCAGATCGCTGCGGAACTTCCAGCCGTAATAGCCAAGTCCCGCCGCCATGAGAAGAAAGGCGGTATAGCTGAAGCTGCCGAACGAAGCGACGCTGTAGACCTGCGCCGCATCGAACAACAGCAGCGCCAGCAAGTACAAGTAACGGCTGCGGTACATGTACGCGGCCAAAGCACCCGCCGCCGCCCATAGAATGAACGACCCGGCATTGTAAGCGACCAAATGGAACATTTGACCGATCAGGATGATGCCGCCGCCGAAGCTGACGACCCCGAGACCGGCGAGCGCAATCCCCAGCTTCTGCGCGCCTCGCCGCGTCGCCGCCTCGCCGCCAGCGTAAAATCCGCACATGACGAGCACGATCAGCAGAAGCCGGAGCAGTTGGGGAATATCCTGCCAGTTTGCTGCAATAAAGCTCAAAATACCGAGACCGACCAACACGCTTCCCAAAATCGGAAGCAGGCCGACCGCATGCTTTTTATCCTCATAGAGTCCGATAATCCGATCGGCCTGCTCACGGGTGACAATTCCTTGATCGACCCAGGCCGACGCTTCGCGTTCCACCCATTTTTTGCTCAAGCGTATCACCTCTTGTCCGGACCGCATTCCAGTATGCCGTCCTGATACTTTCAGTATAGCGAAGAACGAGGCCGAGAACAGTACTAACTTCGGCTAGTACCTGCCCATTTTTCCATCAGTGGGTGCAGGAAAACTCCGAACTATCTTATTCAAATTTACCCTCTGCTACATTATAATGAATCTAGCTTCTTATTTTTCTATTTGGCGTTGCCCCCGGAGGGATTGTTCCTATATGATGTCCAGAAGACTTTTTGTCAAGCAATTGCTTGGCCTGCTTGCCTTAATGACCGGAGGCGCAGCCGCTACCCGGTTATTCGGAAAAGCCGCCCCAGGCGATCCAGCCGCTCCGCCGGTGCAGCCCGAGCTGCCGGTCCCGGCCCCTGCGAGCCAACCCGCAGCTTCCGGCGCGCCGCTGCTGTCCTTCTTCCTGCTCAGCGATCTGCATATCAGCGCAGCCGATTCGAGCATAGGCGATAAGCTGCACCTCGCGTTGAAAGACGTGAGCAATTTCGAATCAAGCGTCGATACGATCGTCTTCGGCGGCGACTTGACCGACTTCGCCCGCGATATCGAGTACAATCAGCTGAAAAAAATATTGGGCGCCTACAAGCTGCCTCCTTATTACGCGAATATGGGCAATCATGACTATTACGATATTTGGTTGACGGACCGCGGCGCTTTCTCCACCGAGACGATGCCCAACGGCAAGACGGATGCAATGGCGCGGGAGCGGTTCATGCGCTTCTTCGGGTATAAGGATAAACCGTATACAGACGTATGGGTGAACGGCGTACACCTCATCTTGCTCTCACAGGAGGCGTACGTGCAGGAGAAGCCCGATGTCGGCGAGGGCGCCTGGTATTCGGACGAACAGCTCGCCTGGCTGGAGGATAAAATGAAGGCGCACGCGGACGGCAAACCGGCGCTCGTGTTCATCCATCAGCCCCTGCCCGCACCCGGAACCGACGGCGGCACGCACCGGCTCATTCGCGCCAAACGGTTCCGCGCCATTCTCGAACCGTACCGCAACGTCTTCGTGTTCTCCGGACATTCCCACCGGACCTTTGTGAACGAGAACCATTACAATCAGGAGAACACGTTCCACTGGTTCAACAACGCCTCCGTCGGCAAAACCAGGGGCGGCACGAGCGGCACGCCGACCGTTCAAGGCATGTACGTGCAGGTGTACCCGCACCAAGTCGTCGTGAAAGGCCGGGAGTTCACCGACCGTTCGTGGATTCCGGGCGCGGAATGGACCGTGCCGTTGCGCGTGTAGACGAAGCGGGCGCGGTGTTCAAGGCGATCAACGCCTCCAACGCTTTCGACACAAAAAGGGCTTCGCTCCTTCGAGCCAGCCCGTCATCTATTCATGCAATCGATCATACCCGTAAACCGCATCCCCGTGCACATACTTGAGCTTGGCGGCTTCGTTCCGGCCTGACGGATCCTCCGCCGGCGTAATGACCGAGAAAACTGCAAGTCCCTTCTTCTGCTCCCGGGCCAGCCATCCTACGCGCTCTTTCATCGCGGTTGGTTCACCCGGCTGGGGAAAAAGCGGAACGGTGGTTGTAAGCCTGCTTCTGGAATCTGTCCGATCTTCGGATAGATTCTTTTTTTATCCATGTAGGAAATAGGCAAATGTTGTCGAATGTAAATATGAATTGAACTATCGATGTATCGAATTTGTTGCAAAAGGTGATGAACGGTCGTGGATTTTGTTACCCAATTACTATTGAATATGCTCCTTGTCGTAACTCCGGTCATGATGTACCCCTTGTTCTGGATCGATCGTCTGCAGCACATCGACGACACCGGAAACCGGTGGGCCGCCGCCGCTCTCGCCGCCCTCTCGGCCGTGCTCAGCATGACGTATCCGGTTCAACTGGCCGACGGCTTCCAATACGACATGCGCTTTATCGCGCTCACCGCCTGTTTCATGTATACAGGAACGCTTCCTACGCTGGCGGTCTTCGCCGTCGTTGTGCTCTACCGGTTTATGGAGGGGGGCGCCGGCGCTTACGTTTCGCTCGCCATCACCGCAGTCGTCTTCCTCTTCTTGTGGGCCGTGAAGCGCAAAATTCATCCGTCCGCGCTGCTGCAAAAGCCGCTTGTCGCGGGATGGATCGGCCTGGTCGTTGTCGCCATTACCGCGGTCTTATCGATACCGTTCACGGGACTCGGCCGCATGGTTTATAGTCCGGAAATCGCGCTTTTTTTTGTCGCCTATGCGCTGACTTATATGGGGACTTCGGTCATTATCGTATGTATCGTCCGGCAAATTCGCATCAATCTCGATTTGCGCAAGCAAATCCAGCAGCGCGACAAAATGAACCTGTTGAGCGAGCTGGCCGCTTCGTTTGCCCACGAAATCCGCAATCCAATGACGGTTGCACGGGGATTCGTGCAGATGATGAAGCAGCGCGAGCTTACCGAAGAGAAGCGGCAGGTCTACAACCAGATGGTGCTTGACGAGCTGGATCGCGCCCAGTCGATCATCAACGACTACTTGTCGTTCGCCAGACCGCAAATGGAAGCGCTGGAGCTGCTGGACGCCAAGCAGCTTGTGCTTCGGGCGCTGGAGCTGCTCGACACCTTCGCTCAACTGCGGAACGTCCGCATCGAAGTCGATCTGCAGGACAAGCTGATGATCAGCGCGAACGCGGACAAATTGACCCAGTGCATCGTCCACTTGTGCCGGAACGGCATCGAATCGATGCCGGGCGGGGGCATCCTGCGCATCATCGGGTCCGTGCAATCGTCCCGCGTCAGCATCGACATCATCGACCAGGGCATCGGGATGACCGAGGATGAAGTCGGACGTCTCGGCACTCCTTATTACACAACGCGGGGGAAAGGAACCGGACTCGGCATGATGGTGACCTACCGCGTCATTCAGAACATTCAAGGCCGTATCGATGTCACGAGCGAGCAGGGGAAAGGCACCTGTTTTACAATCACGCTCCCTTCGCTGCAGCCGAGCAGCTATCATTGATCAGCCTCCGCCAGTATGTCCATCGCTTCTTGAAAAAGAAGGATGGACTTATTTTTCGTTCCTGCCGGCACATGCCGAATGAGGACGGCAACGGCGTATTTCGGATGGTCCGCCGGTCCGTATCCGATAAACCAATGATTCTCGCCGGGCTTGCCGCCGGCCAGCTGCACTTGCGCCGTCCCGGACTTGCCGGCCACCGGCCACTTGGCGGCTTGCAGCGCGCTGCCGGTGCCGTGGTCCACGACTTGCGTCATCCAGCCCAGCATCGTCTTCGCCGTCGCCTGATGAATGGACGGGAACGCTTCCGCATCTGCTGCATGACGCGAATCGAACCGCTCGTATAACCTTTCGTTCCGGAACCGAACCTCTTGCACGACCCGCGGCGACAGCACCTGGCCGCCGTGGAACAGCGTTACGACAAGATTGGCCGCCTGCAGCGGGGTGAGCAGCACGTCACGTTGGCCGATCGCCGTCTGGACGAGCGCCCCCGCGTCTTTACGGTCGGTCGATGCGGCATACACTTGACCGGCTTCTTCCCCGTCCAGCTGCCGGAATCCCGCCGCCGCTGACGTATCCCCGAGCCAGCCGACCCGGTTCGTCAGGCCAAGCGATTGCGCATAGCGCTCCAGTCGTTCTCCGCCAAGCCGCTGCGCGACTTCCGCGAACACGATATTGCACGACTGGGCGAAGCCCTCTTCAAGCGTAAGCGTGCCGTGTCCCTCCTTCTTCCAGCACGTAAAGCCGAATTTCCCGAGCTCCCCGTCGCAATGAAACGTTTCGCCGGGCTTGACGACGTGTTCGTCCATCGCGGCCGCAGCGGTCACCGTCTTAAATATGGAACCCGGCGTCTCCGCCTTTAAAGCGCGATTGCCCCAGCCCGCCTCATTCGCCATATCGACGTGTTCCGGCTGAAAGCTCGGGCGGCTGGCCATCGCGATAACGTCGGCGTTTTCGATATCCATCACAACGACAGCCCCGTCGCGAATAGCCCATTGCTCCAGCTTGCCTTCGATACGCTCCTGCAGCTTGCGGTCCAAGGTTGTGACAATTTTCAACGGATAATACGGGTTGCCCGGCGTTACGGTGCGAATATCCAGCCCCGGAAGCGGCCGCCTTGCCGCATCCGTAAACAGCGACACCGAGGTTGCGCCGATCCCGCGCAGCCACGGCTCGAACGTTTTCTCCAGTCCGGCGTTGCCGATTTTGCTCGTCAATTGCAGCTCGCCCTTATGGAACTGGTCTGTGAATTGCTTCGTGATCCGTTCCGGGTTTTGCCCGATATACCCGATGACCTGGGCTGCAGGCTGGCGCCTGTCGTACCGTTCCTTATACGTCGTCACGCGTAAATCGGGAAGCCCTAGCGCGTCAAGCCGCTGCGCCTGATCCTCGGTCAGGGCAGCCGCTCTGCCATCGACCGTCCAAATTTGAGGCGCCGTAAGCGAATCCAAAAAAACGGTCAGCTGCCGCTCCGGGACGCCAAGCACCTTCGCCGCTCGGGCGAGTGATGCTTCTCGTTCGGCGGCGCCGCTCGGGTCCGTTTCGATCGGAAATGCGGTCAGCACCCGCATCGTCTTCCCCGTGAGCGATACGCCGTTGCGGTCCACAAAGTCACCACGTCCGCTGTCGAGCACGATTCCCTGTTCCCGCTGCACAACCGAATTTTCAACCAGATCGATCCCCCGGTCGGTCAAATGCGTAGCGGAGGCGACCTGGATCCAAAACAGCCGTACGTTCCAGCCGATCAAAACAAGAACGATGCCTATCAAAACGGTAAAAATACGGTTTTTTTTCAAGGTTGACGATTCATGCTCGTTCATGGCACTCACCTGCTCGCTTCGCGCTTGTGCTGTTTTCTTCCAGTATGCGCATATACAAGCTTCGACAAACGCGGCAGAGCTTGAAGTCAAAGCCGCACGCCTTCAATCCCATGAAATGGAAAAAAGCGCCCGCCTCTCCGCAGAGGCAAGCGCCGTAACGTGAACCGATCACTCGGTCTATACTTGGAATTTGGACAACGATTCTTTCAAGGAATTGGACAGCTCCTCCAGCTTGTCGGACAGCTTGACGAGTCCGGTGGAAACGTTGAGCTGCTCCGAGCTGAGCGATGCCACTTCCTCCGAAGTGGCCGACGACTGCTGCGCCACCGCGCTGACGTTAGCCATCGCATCGCTAAGCACCGATTGGGACGATTCCAATTGACTGATCGACTCGGTCACTTCGGACAGGCGCTCGATAAAGCCTGCCATTTGCGTATCAACCTGCTTGAAGATGGAATCCGCTTCCTTAACCGACGAAATTTGCTCTTGGAAAATCGGATACGCTTGCGACAACACCTGCACCGTCTCGTCAATTTCCTTCTGAATTTGCTCCGTGATTTGCCCGACGATCGCAATCGACTGACGGGATTGATCGGCCAGCTTGCGGATTTCATCGGCCACGACCATAAAGCCTTTGCCTGCCGCGCCGGCTCGAGCCGCTTCGATGGTCGCATTCAAGGATAGAATGTTCGTTTGCTTCGTCATATTGCCGAGCACGTCGAGAATTTTACGAATGGAGCGCGTGCTTTCTTTTAAATTATCGACTTTCTCCACCATGGAGCGGGTCATCGATTCCGTTTCGTTCGTTTTGCCGATCAGCTCGCTCATATAAGTGATCCCTTGCTTACTCGAGCCTTGTACTTCGCCGGCTGACGTGCCCATGATCACGTTCGCTTCCACGACACTTTTCATCTGCTTGGCGATGTTGTGCGTCAATTCGTTGCCTCGCTCGGACTCGACCGCCAAGCTGGATGCGCCGTTGGCGATTTCCTCGGTCGCGATCGAGATATCTTTGGCGGACATCGCCGTTCTCTTCGACGCATCGGACAAGTCGGCCGCCGTCTGCAGCACCTCTTGCGCGGAAGCGTTCGTTTGCTGCACAAGCGCCGTAATTTTCTCCATCATTTGGTTGAAGCTGACGCTAAGCTGCCCGATTTCGTCCTGGCTCTTCACATCCATACGGACGCGCAGATTGCCCTGCTCGCCTTCCTTCATCAGGTTGCGCAGCAGCACGAGCGGACGCCCGATCATGCGGGCGATGAAGTAACCGATGATGACGGCAATGACCATCGCCCCGAGCGCCATGCCAAGCGTCAGGTTGAAAATGACCGAAGCGTCTCTGACCAATTCGTTGACCGGCATATAACCGATGAAGTTCCATCCGTTAACCTGCGATTTGTAGTACACGATCTGGTAATCGCCCTTAATGCTGGTCAGCTTGCCGTTCCTCTCTTTGAAAGCGTCTTCGGGCACATCCAGCTTGCTTTCTTTGCCGAGCTGTTCCTGATTCGGGGAGTACACGTACGTATTCGTATCGGAAACGATGATCGTGCTTCCGCCTTCGCCCATGCTGATGCTTTCGGTTTCCCGGCCGATCGTATCGACGCCGATTTCGATCAGCAGCACACCGGTAATTTGACTCGTCGACGGGCTCTTCAGTATGCGGCCCAGGGCGAACGTCGGCTGCGCGTTCCCCAGAACGCCGTCGGTGAATCCTTTCTCCTGTGTACTAAGCCAGACCGCCTGACCGTTGCCCTCGATGATTTTCTTGAACCAGTCCTTCTCGGCCCGGCTGTCGTTGCCCATCGTATTGGCCGTCGAACTTATAGGTTCGCCCGTTTCCGTCAGCAAATGCACGGCTTTAATGCTTTTATTAGAGAAAGCATAAACATTCAGCTTCTCGTTCACTAACCGGTTCAAGTTCATATAATCGTATGTATCTCGTCCTGTTGCGCGAAGATTCGTGATCGTTGCCCGCAAATCTTCGTTCAGCATCATCTGCATGGTCAAATCTTCGAAGGTCGAATAGATCAGGTCAAGCTTCGATCCCGCTTGAATGATCGTTTGCTCCGAAGCGTCCGCCACTTTGTTCTGAAGGACTTGCTTGGACTTGTAATAAGAAGTCAAGCCAACCGTCAACACAAAAAACAAGATGCAGAAGAAAAAAATCAAGAACAGCTTCGCCCCGACGGATTTCATAAGATGGGTCATCCGCATGTTCTGTAAGGATTCGGCGACAGAACCGGCAGCGCTTGTGCCAGACCGCTTAGACCGGGATGTTTGTGCAGCAAGTTTCATTTGTACGCTTTTGCCGAATTTTTGCAGACTTACAAGTAGTGAAGACAACCTATTCTTCACAGGAAACACCACCTAATTCATTTTGGTTTCAAATCATTTTCTTGTTGCTTCTAGGTACAAGAACCTATTCGACATATTAAGCCAAAATCCTCCACCTTTTATGTATTCCTTTCCAATAAACATAGTGCTTGGTGATTAGCCTATGAAAAGGTTTTATAGGCATGTTTATATATATCGGGATAAAGCCCGTCCTTTTGAAGTACTTTTTTGTTCGAATTTCCGGACACGCAAAAAGGCCCGCGAGCGTGAAGCTTGCTCGCGGGCCTTTCTTTTTCGCATTTCCGTTATTTGCCGACTCGTTTGCGCATCATATCGAACGGACGAACCGGCTGCTCCACTTTCATCCGAATCAATTGCAGCGGATGGCGGGCGGCGTCAAGCGCCTCTCCGGCCTCGTTCGCGATGCTGGGCACCTGCTGCTTGAAGAATGTGCCGCCCGGGCCGAAAAACTCCACCTCTTGTCCCGGTTTAAAGTGGTTGCGCTGCTGGATGAGCGCTATGCCTTCGGCCGGATCGTAGTCCATCACGACGCCGACGAAGTCGTAAGGCGCCGCTTTGTCCTCCGGCTCGAAGATGTGATCCTCGTGACCCGGTTCGTCGTAGAAAAAGCCGGTGTTCAGCGGACGGTTCGCCGCCTTCTGAATTTCGTACAGCCATTCCGGCTTTAACGTATAATTTTGCGGATCGTCGAAGTACGCGTCGATCGCTTGGCGGTACGCATTCACGACCGTCGCCACGTAGTGGACGCTCTTCATCCGCCCTTCGATCTTGAAGCTGTCGACTCCGGAGCGAATCAGCTCGGGGATGTGCTCGATCATGCACAAGTCTTTCGAGCTCATCGAGAACGGATTGTCACCCTCCTGGAACAACGGCAGCTCCTTGATGCCGATCTGAGACGCAGACGTCCCGCCGAGCTCCTCTTCCGTTGTAAACAGGTCATATTTCCAGCGGCACGACTGCGAACAGCCGCCCCGGTTCGAATCGCGGTCCGTAAAATGGTTCGACAGTACGCACCGGCCTGAATAGGAGCTGCACATCGCGCCATGCACGAACACTTCGATTTCGATGTCCACGTTGCGCTTGATGTCGACGATCTCCTCCATGCTCACTTCGCGCGCCAGCACGACGCGGTCCACGCCGTCTTCCTTCCAGAACTGCACGGCCTGCCAGTTCATCGTCGACTGCTGCGTGCTCAAATGAATTTCCAGCTTCGGCGCCACCCGCCGGCACGTCTCGATAATGATCGGATCGGCTACGATGATCGCGTGTACGCCCGCATCCTGAATGCCGCGCAAATAGTCCTCCAGGCCGTCGATATCCTCGTTGTGCGCAAAAATGTTAGTCGCGACGAACACCTTGGCGCCGTATTTTTCGGCAAACTCAACGCCCTCGCGCATTTCTTCGAATGTGAAATTATCCGCGTTGGAACGCAGCCCGTACTGCTGCCCACCGATATATACCGCATCCGCGCCGTAATGCACGGCGAACTTCAGCTTCTCCAGGCTGCCCGCAGGAGCCAGCAGCTCCGGTTTATCCAGACGCACGCGTTTGCCCAGCAGCTCTTGATTGATTAATGTCATCGCACTCACCCCATTTCGTGTAACGCTTCTTAGTATACTTGCTCTTTATAGAAGAACCCGTACGACAGCTCGCGCCGCGGATCCTGCAGCTTGCGAATCGCCTCCAGCCACTCTTCCTGGAACCGGTAACCGCCCGGGTCCGCCGTATAGGCGTCGATCGCTTGTCTGTAGCTGCGCAGCACCGTTTCGTTGTAGGCCGGCGTCTTCAAGAGCGACTCCACCTTCAAGCAGTCGATGCCGCCTTCCAGCAGCTCGTGAAGGCTGTCCAGCATGCAGACATCGTCCGAGCTCATAATGTGCGTGCCGTTCACATCCTCGTACACCGGATACCGCTCGTTCTGACGCTCCTGCTCGATCAGGAACAAACCTTCATCCATGCCGAGATCCAGCTGTTCCAGCTCTTCGGGACGGCCTTGATGTTCCTTGTAATTCGTCAGCAAGCTCCGCTTCGAGTGGTAAATGTTCGTGATGCCGTGCACCTGCACTTGAACTTCCAGCTCGGGCAGCTGCCGCTTGATCTCCAGCGTCTCCTCGAGGTTCAACTCGCGCGCCAGCACCATCCGGACGGCTCCCTTGCCCGCCCAATACCGGGCCGTCGCGTAGTTGGTCGACGTCATCTCCGCATTCCAATGCAGCTTCATGCCGGGCGCCGCTCTGCGAACGGCGATTAGTACAGCAGGGTCGCCGAAAACGAGCCCGTCGACCTGCACACGGTCCAGCTCTTTCAAATACGTTTCAAGCGGGGCCAGCAGCCCGTTATCCATAAGGTTGTTCACCGCCACATACACACAGGCGTTGCGTGCATGCGCCCAAGGAACAAGCTCTTCAAGCCCGGCTATGGAGATCTCGCCCGGTAAGCGCAGGCCGAAGCGATGCTCGCCTACGACAACGGCGTTTGCACCCGCCTCGATATAACGCTGCGCCTCCCGGACCGTACCGGCCGGGATCAGCAATTCCGGTTTTTTCGTCATGACAGTCACACCTTCTTTCCTTGAGACAACTTTGATCTACTTGTTGCTCTCGGCAATATTTTTCTTATGCTGCTCGAACGTTTCCGCAAACAAGTGCGTTCGGCTGCCGTCCTTCTTCGTCACGTAGAACAAATAGTTCGTCTCGGCGGGGTAAATCGCCGCGTGAATCGAAGCGAGCGACGGGCTGGCGATCGGCCCCGGAGGCAGCCCTTTGTTCAAGTACGTGTTATACGGGCTCTCGATACGCAAATCTTTCTCGAACAGCCGCTCTTTCGGCTTATCGAACAAGTATTGAATCGTGGCGTCAATTTCCAGCTGCTTGTTTTGCTTCAACCGGTTGTGAATAACGCCGCTGACGAGCGCCCGCTCTTCCTCTACCGCCACTTCCCTCTCCACCAAGGAGGCGAGCGTTAACATTTGGTGAAACGAAAGGCCGCGTTCGGCCATCGCCTGCCGCCAGCCTTCGGGCAGCTCCTGCAGCCGTTTGTCCAATTCGCCGACCATCGTGGCGATCATCTCTTGCGCCGAGGCGTCTTTCTTCCACTCGTAGGTTTCGGGGAACAAGTAACCTTCCAGCCGCACCTTCATATGCGGATCCGCCGGTATGCCCGAAGCCACCGAGTCCCCGGATCCTTGGAATTGCTGCGCCGCCGCTTCGAACGCCTGCGCGTCGACGCCGAGCTGCTGCAGCTTCTCGGCTGTTTGCTTCAGCGTAAAGCCTTCCGGAACGGTGAGGCGTATACCTGCCGACTTCACCGTCTCGCCGCGATTGAACAGCGAGACGATCGCTTCCTTCGACAAGCCGGGCGACAGCTCGTATTCGCCCGCTTGAAACTTGCCGCCCTCGCCCTTCAGCTTCAAGTACCACCTGAAGAGCCGCGCATCGCGGATTAACCCTTTCTCTTCAAGCTGCGAGGCAAGCTCGCTGATCCCCGTTCCGGGAGGGTACGCCACCCGCTTGAGCTCGCTTGACGCCGGAAGCGGCGCAAGCCCGCGGCTGACGTACAGCATCAGCCCTAGCGCGGTCCCAAGGCCGATGAGAATTATGATCATGATTGCTGCAATTCCAACACGTTTCAGCGACATCGCCTGCTATCTGCACCTGAAAGGGCGCCGCTCCTTTCTTCTATTCAAACGAAAAAGAGCGGAGAATCTCCGCTCGTGGTATACGGCCAACCTACATTACAACGATTCATCCGCCGGAAACGTCCATTCGTCGAAAAGCTCCGAGACCTCTTC
Organism: Paenibacillus sp. tmac-D7; assembly: GCF_006519665.1. NCBI lineage: Bacteria > Bacillati > Bacillota > Bacilli > Caryophanales > Paenibacillaceae > Paenibacillus > Paenibacillus sp. tmac-D7. Next base: position 86,790 of record NZ_VIDW01000006.1, read on the forward strand.
CCACTCGTCGTCGTCTTCGATCGTCTCCAGCGCAAGTTCCCCGTCTTCATTACGCGTTACGCGAAAAACTTCCGGTTCATCCTCTTTGCCCGGCTTCGCCTTCTCCAGCATGGCATAGCCTTGGCCGTTCCTGACAAGCTCCGACACAATGCGGTACACGACGGATTCTTGATGCTCATCATATAAAATAATATCATCTCCGTACGCTTCCCGCAACTGGCGCGTCGGCACCGCTTCCGAGGCCGAATTCGACATGGGCCTCCTCCTTTGCACCTAAGCTTACTTGGACTCTTCTTCGTCTTCCTCGAATTCGTCCATCAGCGTGTTGAACGTTTCTTCGACAATGTTCCATTCTTCTTCATCGTCGATCGTGTACAGCTGCAGATCGTCGCCGTCTTCTTCATAACGGAACGCATACACCTCGTCGGATTCCTCGTCGGCGTCCACAGGGACGACCATCATGTACTTCTTGTCCGAGCCGTCCACTTCGAACTTCATAATCACTTCAAATTCTTCTTCGTTGCCTTCATCATCCGGAATGAATATAATTTCGGGCTCTTCTTCCTGCAACAGCTCTTCGTTCACGTTCTGGTCGTTCTGAGACATGAGTTCTTCACCTCTTCGAGTTGGAGTTGGCATCCATATATCCTTGCAATATGAGCGCGGCCGCCATCTTATCGATGACCTGCTTTCTTTTCTTGCGGCTGACGTCCGCCTCGAGCAGCGTACGCTGCGCGGAGGCGGTGGTCAACCTTTCGTCCCACAAATGTACGGGCAATTGTAGTTTTTCATGTAAACTTTGGGAAAATGCAATGCAAATTTCCCCACGCGGGCCGATCGTGTTGTTCATGTTCTTCGGCAAGCCGACCACGATCTCCGACACGCCGTAATCGCGGATAATTTCGCGCAGCCGGTTCGTGTCCCTCTCTTCCGTCGTACGACGGATGACTTCCAGCCCTTGCGCGGTCCAGCCCAGCTCGTCGCTTACCGCAACGCCGATCGTTTTGTCCCCGTAATCCAAGCCCATTAAGCGCATAACTTGCTCCTGTCCGTCCCTCTTGCGTCCCGCTTCTAAGATTTGTACTGCTGCAAATAGGAACGAACCAGCTCTTCGATCAGTTCGTCCCGTTCCCGTTTGCGAATGATGCTCCGGGCGTTGTTGTGACGCGGAATGTAGGCCGGATCGCCGGAGAGCAGGTAGCCGACAATTTGATTGATCGGATTGTACCCTTTTTCCTGAAGCGCGTCGTACACCGCGAGAATGACTTCTTTGGGCGAGGTTTCGATTTCTTCCGCTTTCATGTTGAATTTCATCGTTTTATCCATAGAACTCATATCTGCGAAGCACCCCCCTGCAAAGTTATTACTGACTTATTCGCCATCGGCCATAAAATTCCTGTTGACAGCGAACATTTATTTGGATGCGACCAGCCGTTCGACCGTTCCGAGGGCTTCCTTCAGCTTGGAGGCGTCTTTACCGCCCGCCTGCGCCATATCCGGACGGCCGCCGCCGCTGCCGCCGCAAGCCGCAGCGACTTCTTTAATCAGCTTGCCGGCATGATAGCCTTGCCCGACCAAATCCTGTGAAACGGCCGCTACCAGATTCACCTTATCTTCCGCCTCAGCGCCGAGCACGATGATGGCCGAACCGAGCTTTTGCTTCATCTGGTCGACGATATTGCGCAGCGATTCCATATCGCCCGCGCTTACTTCGGCCGCAAGCACGTTAACCCCGTTCACGGCTTTGACCTGATCGGTCAGGGAGCCGGCTTCAATGCCGCCCAGCTTCGCTTTCAACGATTCGTTCTCGCGGGAAAGCTCCTTCAATTGGGTGAACAAGCCTTCCACCCGTTTCGGCACGTCCGTAATATTCGACTTCAGCAGGCTTGCCGCATCGCGCAGCAGCTGCAGCTGTCCGTCCAAGTATTGGTAGGCCTGACGCCCGGTCGTTGCTTCGATCCGCCGTATGCCGGAGCCGATGCCGGACTCGCTGACGAGCTTGAACAAGCCGATTTGGCTCGTATTGGACACGTGGCAACCGCCGCACAGCTCCAGGCTGTAACCGCCGATGCGAACGACACGCACAACATCTCCGTATTTTTCCCCGAACAACGCCATAGCGCCCATCGCTCTCGCTTCGGCGATCGGCTTGAGCGAAATGTCCACCTCGAGGCTGTTCCAAATTTGCGCGTTGACCCGCCGCTCGATCTCCTGCAGCTCTTCGGCGGAAATGCTTCCGAAATGCGAGAAGTCGAAACGCAGACGTTCCGGCGCAACGAGCGAGCCCGCTTGATTGACATGGTCGCCCAGCACTTCTTTCAAAGCTTTATGCAAAAGGTGCGTCGCCGTATGATTCTTGATAATGTCCTCGCGGACATCCTGAGTCACGGTTGCCTGCACCGTCTCTCCGCTGCGCAGCACACCGGCCTGGACGACGACGGTATGCACGTGCTGGCCGTGGGGGGCTTTGCCGACCGATTCGACTTTAAGCACGGTATCGCCCGCTGTCATGTAGCCGTGATCGCTGACTTGACCGCCGCTTTCCGCATAGAACGGCGTCCGATCCAGGATAACCTGACACGTTTCACCCGTTCCGACCAGATCGACGAACTGCTGCTCATGCACGATTGCGATCACTTTAGCACTTGTTACCAAATCAGTATATCCAACAAACTCGCTTTTAACCGTAAAATCAGCCAGCGGTCCGCCCTGCACCTTCATGCTGTCAGACTCTTGACGTGCCGCGCGGGCGCGGTCCCGCTGCTCCTGCATCGCACGGTCGAACCCTTCGCGGTCCACCGTCAGCCCTTGCTCCGAAGCATAATCCTCCGTCAGATCGAACGGGAATCCGTAGGTATCGTACAGCTTGAAAGCGTCCGATCCGCTGATCGTGGTCAAACCTTCCTTGCGGGCCTTCTCGGTCAACTCGGCCAGAATGGCGAGACCGCCGCCGAGCGTCTCATGGAAACGCTCCTCTTCGGTACGGATCACCTTCTCGATAAATTCGCGCTTCTCCACCACTTCCGGGTAGTACACGCCCATAATTTCGCCTACGACCGGCGTCAACAGGTACAGGAACGGCTTATCCATACCGAGCACCACTTTGCCGTATCGGACCGCACGGCGAAGCAAACGGCGGATGACATAGCCGCGTCCTTCATTGGACGGCAGTACGCCGTCGCCGACGGAGAACGCTACCGTCCGGATATGGTCGGCGATAACTTTGAGCGCGACATCCTGCTCGTCGTTTTCTTTGTATTTGACCCCGGCCAGCTCGCACGTTTTTTGAATGATCGGCTGGAACAGATCGGTGTCAAAGTTCGAATCGACATCTTGCAGAATCGAAGCGAACCGTTCGAGTCCGGCGCCGGTATCGATGTTTTTGTTCGGAAGCGGCGTATAGCTGCCGTCCTTATTATGGTTGAACTGCGAGAATACGAGGTTCCACACCTCGAGGAAGCGCTCGTTCTCGCCGCCCGGCCAGCATTCCGGATCGTTCAGGTCGCCGTATTTGTCGCCGCGGTCGTAAAAAATTTCCGTACACGGTCCGCAAGGCCCTTCGCCGATATCCCAGAAGTTTTCCTGGAGCTTGTAAATTCGCTCTTCCGGAATCCCGATTTTCTTGTTCCAAAGCTCGAACGCTTCCGTATCTTCCGGATATACGGTAACGGAGAGACGCTCCGGATCGAAGCCGATCCATTCTTTGTCGGTCAGAAACTCCCACGCCCACGTGATGACTTCTTCCTTGAAGTAATCGCCGATGGAGAAGTTGCCGAGCATTTCGAAAAAAGTGTGGTGGCGGCGCGTCTTCCCCACGTTCTCGATGTCGTTCGTCCGGATACACTTCTGCGAGTTGGCGATCCGCGGGTTCTCCGGTACGATGCGGCCGTCGAAGTACGGCTTCAGCGGCGCCATCCCGGCGTTGATCCAGAGCAACGACGGGTCGTTATGAGGCACGAGCGGGGCGCTCGGCTCGATTTTATGGCCTTTGCTTTCAAAAAACTTTAACCATTTGGAACGAATTTCACTAGCTTTCACTTTCGTAAGCCCCCCCTGAATTGAAATGAAACGGGAAAAACAATAAAAAAACGCCCCTGAAAACAGGGACGATTGCTCGCGGTACCACCCTGGTTATTGCACGGCCTTCGCCTGCGCTGTTAACGCTCGGCGGTTCGGTGCAATCTCCTCTTCGCGGACGATAACGGGTCCTTCCGGCGGAGTTTATCCGCGCTCCGAAATGAGCGTTCAGTCGCCCTTCATTAGGAAGACTCTCGCAGCGGACCGCACCCAAGCCCGGCTCTCGGACATGGCCTGCGCCTGCCTTCTCGCCGTATCGGTATGCATCCGAGCCTTCTCTCTGGCTAATGGACTACAACCTACTGAATTTCTTCAACGCTTTCTTGTTTGGAAGCCAAAGCTTTACAAAGCAAAATTATACCTTTCCGACGGCGGGCCTGTCAACCGAGGTCCGCCCTGTAGAGCCCGGCATTTGGGCGTATCCCGTTCCCGTGTCCCGTGCGGGGCCGGGGCCCTACTCCCAAACGAGGGAGGTCAACAGCTTGTGTTCGAACGCCCGGATGACGAATGCCTCGTAGAAGTCGCGGCGGACAATCCATTGGTACACCGCATTGTGGTGCGCATAGAACAACACGTCGGTCAGAACGTCGTTATGGTCAAAATAATCGCGCACCGCCTTCACGCCCTTCTCGACATTCGCATCCGGCACGGATAGACGCAGCCAAAATTCCACGTCCGCTTCCCCGTCGTTCTGCTCCTCCCAAGATAAGAGCTTCTCGTCATATGTATAGCGAAGCTTTGTCATCGCAGCCTTTCCCCCTTACATCAAATATCTTACATAAATATATACGTGCGCCAGCGCCACCGAAAACAGCATCAAAGGAAACGCGATTATCATATATTTCATAAACGATATCGGATATCCTTCCCTGGCCGACATGCCGGCGACGATCAAGTTGGCGCTGGCCCCGATCAGCGTCCCGTTGCCGCCGAGGCAAGCCCCTAGCGCAAGGCTCCACCAGAGCGGCTCCAAATCGGTTACGCCCATCTTTCCCATCTCGAAGATCATCGGAATCATAGTGGCCACGAACGGGATATTGTCGAGGAACGCCGAAGCGAGCGCGCTAAACCACAAAATCATGATCGACGTCTTCGTCACATCCCCGCCGGTCAACTTGATCGCCTGCTCGGCCAAAGCCGCGATGACGCCGGTTTCAACTAAACCCGATACGAGCACGAACAATCCGATGAAGAAAAATATCGTCATCCACTCGACCCGGCGGAACGATTCTTCCAAATAATGCTCCCCGGTTAACAGGAGCAACAGGAACGCGCCGGCCAAGGCCACCGTGGCCGATTCCAGATGGACGATCTGATGGATGAAGAAGCCGCCGATCGTTAAGCCCAGCACGACCAAACTTTTGCGAAGCAGCGCCGGGTTCTGGATTTCCGACTTTTCATCCAGATCCATGACGCCGCGCCTCAGCTCCTCCGTTGTCTGAATGTCTTTGCGAAACAGCAGGACGAAGACCGGGATCGTCGCGATTAGGATGATGATCACGATCGGCGTCAGGTTGTTGATGAACGCCATGAACGTCAGTTCCTTCACCGCGCTGCCGATCATAATGTTCGGCGGATCGCCGATTAACGTCGCAGTCCCGCCGATGTTGCACGCAAATATTTGTGAAATGAAGAACGGGATCGGATTGACCCGCAGCTGTCGCGTAATGCTGAAAGTGACCGGCACCATCAGGAGCACCGTCGTGACGTTGTCGAGGAACGCCGAACCGAACGCCGTCACGATCGCCAGCGCGACCATGATGCGCACGGGGTGTCCGCCGACTTTTTTGGCCGCCCAAATCGCAACGTACTTAAACACCCCCGTCTCCGCCGTAATGCTGACGATGATCATCATCCCGACGAGCAGTCCGAGCGTGTTAAAGTCGATGTGATGGAGCGCCGTTTCCTGATTGACGATTCCGAGCACAACCACTAGAATGCCGCCGGTCATGGCGACGATCGTTCGGTGGATTTTCTCCGAGATGATGAATCCGTAGGCGACGAGAAATAGCCCGATAGCGATGAGCGCTTGCATGTCCATATAGATAGTCCTCCTGCGATGTCTGGTGAGACCCTGAAAAAAGACAAAGAGGAGCCCTTGGTGACAGGCTCCTCCTATGAAACGATTGCTGAATATGCAGTTGTAGACGGGCTTCAGGGTCTCCCGAAAAAAATTCCATCTGTATATACGCCGGAGGTTGCAATTTGTTGCGCCCATGACCAAATTTTTTTTTTAAACGGTTCGTTTATGCACGTAATATAAAAAGACATGCTGCAGAATAACCTTGATTACCGCAAAGAACGGAACCGCCAATATGAGCCCGACCACACCCGCCACCTCTCCTCCAACGAGCAGCGCGAACATGATAAATAATGGGTGCATGTTCAAAGAACGGCCGACTACCTGCGGTGAGATGACGTTGCCCTCGAGAATTTGGCAGACGGTATTGACCACGATAACCAGCAGCAGCATTTTGATCGAAATCGTCGAGGCGACGATGAGCGCCGGAGCCGCGCCGAGAAACGGCCCCAGGTACGGAATGATGTTGAACACCGCGACCACGCTTGCCAGCAGCAGCGCATAGGGGATGCCGATTGCCCAATACCCGATGTAAGCAAGCAGCCCGACAATCAGACAAACCGTAAACTGTCCGCGAATGTAGTTGCCGAGCGCCGTATCGATATCGGTCAGCATCGACACAATCTCTTTGCGGTGCGTTCTGGGCACAATGGCCAGCGTCGTTTTTTCGATCAATTGAAAATCTTTCAAAATATAGAATGCGACGAACGGGATAATAAAAATCATAAACAGCTTATTGATCGTATTGCCGATCCCGTTGATGTAATCGGCGATCGCCAGCGAGATGCCGTCCTCCAGCTTCGCCAACGATTGATGGATCCCGATCCGGACGCTGTCCGGCAAAAACTGCAGGCCGTTCAAGTCGTCGACCAGGCTCTGCGCCTTGAACGAAACGTCCGGCATGTGCTCGTTCAGCTCCGCCAGCTGGCGAACGAGCATCGGAATCACGTTCATCAGGATGACCGTCATGGACATGATGAACAAGGCGTAGATCAGAAGCACAGCGATCGTACGCGGCACTTTGCGTGCGCCCAGCAGCGAGACGACCGGATTCAAGACATAGGAAATAATGAGCGCGATGATAAACGGTGTCAAAATTTCGCGCAAAAACCAATACACCCCTGAAATCATCGGCCGGAGCTGCATCAGCAAATATAAAATAACAAGAATGAGCAAGGTATAAACCATCCCGAGCAGAACGCGGTTTTTGGGCAGCCGTTCCAGACACGTCCCCTCCTTCGGCATCTTTCGGTACCGGCTTCGTCAGTACGAACGAACATCCATATACTACAGTATATGTACAACCCCTGGTTCTTAACCCAATATTCGGACGTCCCCCGCACATAAAGCCGGCACGAGCCGAATACAATGAAGAAGGACGAACGGGACAAAAAAACACCGCAAGCGAAGGAGCGACGCTCCCTGCAGCGGTGTTCATAGGCGTTATATTGTAAGTCGGCTTGCCGGTCCGAACCGTTAGTTGGCGTGAACTTGCGGCATTTCCTCTTCAAAGAAGAGATCATCCAACGAACTTAACGTGCCGTCTTCCTCGACTTGGAATACGGACATCTTCTCCCCGTTCACGGTCAGTTCGATAAAGCAGCCCCAGCAATAAAATTGATGCGAGCCGATTTTGCCGATATCTTTGGAATTACAGTTTGGACAACGTAACATCTGTATCACCCTATTCTTCTTTTGGTACGAAGATTTCCTCCAACGCCTCGCTTGCGCGTACGGGAACAATTAAGGCGTCCTCGCCGACTTTCACGGAATCCGGCATGGGCAACCATTTGCGCCCTTCTTTGAGATCTGAAATGAAACCCTCGGTCAATTCGTATCCTATTACTTTTTTACCCGTTTTTGCATCTAAATAAACATCCTCGACGACACCGAGTTGTTGACCGTTCACGGTCAGCAGCGGAAGTCCCTTGATCCGGTGTCTCCCGCCAAGCAGAAGCTTCCAGGTATTCTTCGCTTCAAGCGGCTTAATCGCGTCCTCCCGCTTGATCGTAACGGCGTCTTCGCCTAGTGCGATAACGTCTTCCCATTCCACGCAAGTCGCTTCTTGAAACCAATGTCCCGCCCCTAGCAGAAACGCCTGCACTTGCCAATCCTCGTCGAGCAGCAGATCCGTAACTTCACCGACTTGTTTGCCGGTATGCACGCAGATCACAGGCAACCCGATCACATCCCGCGTACGTCTCACCAAACTCTCTCCAATCGTGAATTGGCTTAAACGATACTACGTAAACGGCGGATGACGGTTTCAACCCGTGACGCGGTTTCGCGAATCTGTGCGGAATCATTCGAGGCGCCGAAGCTGAACCGAATCGCCGACGAAGTTCTCGCTTCGGATAACCCCATCGCTTTCAGCACATGAGATACCTCCAGCGATCCGGAGGTACACGCCGATCCGCTTGCCGCCGCGACTCCGGCCAAATCGAGATTCATCAGCATCGATTCCGTCGAGACGCCCGGGAAGCTGACGTTCAAGATGTGCGGCAGCCGCTCGCTCGGATGTCCGTTCACGATGAAATCGTCCGGGCTGAGCCGCTTTTCCAGCTCGTTTACCAGTTCTTGACGTAGTGTTTCCACGTGATGTTTCTTTTCATACCTCGCGCGGTCAAAAAGTTCAACCGCCTTCGCAAAACCTGCGATCGCCGGGGTATTCTCCGTACCTGGGCGCCGTTTGCGCTCCTGGGAGCCGCCGTAGCCTAACGGCACGAACCGAGCGTTCTTCGCTATATACAACGCGCCGACCCCTTTGGGACCGTTCAATTTGTGCGCGGAAAAGCTCATAAAGTCAACAGGCAGCGCATGCAAATGAAGCGGCATGTAAGCCAGCGCCTGAACCGCGTCGACGTGAAAGGCGATTCCCTTCTCGCGAGCCAGTGCGCCGATCGCTTCGATCGGCTGCAGCGTGCCGACTTCGTTATTGCCGTACATGACGCTGATCAATATCGTATCCGGGCGAAGCGCGGATTTAATGTCGTCCACCGAGACCCGTCCGTATTCGTCGACCGGCACGTAGGTCACTTCGTAGCCGAGGCGCTCCAATCTCTCGCATGCATGCAGAACCGCATGATGCTCGATCTGCGTCGTAACGATATGGTTGCCGCGAGCGCGGTTCGCTTCAGCGGCGCCGAACAGCGCCATATTATCGCTCTCCGTGCCTCCGCCGGTAAAGACGAGCTCAGACGGCGCACATCCGACGAAAGAGGCGATCCGATCGCGCGCTTCGTTCAGCGCGCTCTTCGCGTCGCGGCCGGCCCAATGCGTGCTGGAGGCATTCCCGAAGCTATTCGTCCAATATGGCATCATGGCTTCCACCACTTCCGGATGAACCGGGGTTGTTGCGGCATGATCCAAATAAATCAGGTTCAATGTACTCACCACATCGTTCATAAGAAATGTAAAGACACTTAGATATAAAACATATAGCTGTCGTGATGGCTTCCCTCGTCATGATAGGAGATCATATCCTGCAGCGAGGTCGAATCCAGCACTTGTGCGATGCCATCGCGAATGCGTATCCACAAGTTCCGTTTGGCAGGGTCGTCTTCCTCCGTAAAATCGACGGGGCTGATCGGACCTTCCAGTACCCGAATGACATCTCCAGCGGAAATCTCCTCGGGCGATTTTGACAATATATATCCACCGTAAGCGCCGCGAATGCTTTTGACTAACCCGGCATTACGCAGCGGGGCAACCAATTGCTCCAAATAATGCTCGGAAAGCTGATGCTTTTCGGCGATGCTTTTCAGTGAGGTGGGGCCTTCTCCGAACCTGGTGGCAAGCTCCATCATGATGGTCAGCCCGTAGCGGCCTTTAGTTGATATCTTCAAATCGAGCACCTCATTTACATATCATACATTTTGGTATCTTTTCTATGGTAACACAAAACCTTCTATTGTGGGAGAAAAACAATGACGATATGTTGAAATAATTTTATTTATGAGCAAATCTATGTATAATACTAAGCAGGCCACAAGAGCAAAGCGAGGGGATTAAGAATGAGTAAACCACGTGTTGTCCTCGGCATGTCAGGCGGCGTCGATTCGTCCGTTGCGGCGCTGCTCCTGAAAGAGCAAGGTTACGAGGTCATAGGCGTATTCATGAAAAACTGGGACGATACCGACGAGTTCGGACACTGTACGGCGGAAGAAGATGCCGAAGATGTGCGCCGGGTATGCAGTCAAATCGGTATTCCTTATTATACGGTAAATTTTGAGAAACCATACATGGACAAGGTGTTCGCCTATTTCTTGGACGAATATCGCAAAGGTCGCACGCCGAACCCGGACGTCATGTGCAACCGGGAAATCAAATTCGGCGAGTTTCTGAACAAGGCGCTCGAGCTTGGTGCAGACTATATTGCGACCGGCCATTATGCACGCGTCGAGCAAGTCGACGGCGTATATCGGCTGCTGCGAGGCGTCGATTCGAATAAGGATCAGACGTATTTCCTGCACGCACTGAGCCAGTACCAGCTCTCCAAGGCCATGTTCCCGATCGGCCATCTGCCGAAGCCGGAAGTCCGCGCGATCGCGGAGAAATCGGGTCTTGCGACCGCGAAGAAAAAAGACAGCACCGGCGTTTGCTTTATCGGCGAGCGAAATTTCAAAGAGTTTCTCAGCGGTTATTTGCCGGCCAAGCCGGGTGAGATGCGCACGCTGGACGGGGAATTGAAGGGCCGCCACGACGGCCTGATGTACTATACCCTCGGACAACGCCAAGGGCTCGGCATCGGCGGCTCGGGCAGCGGCGAGCCTTGGTTCGTCGCCGGCAAAGACCTGGAGCGTAACGTGTTGTACGTTGTTCAAGGCGAGAAACATCCGGCGTTGTACTCGAAGGGCTTGCTGGCCACCGACTTGACCTGGATCTCGGGAGAACCTCCGCAAAGCCCGTTCCGCTGCACGGCCAAGTTCAGATACCGCCAGCCGGACCAAGGCGTCATCGTTCATTTCGAAGCGGACGGCAGCTGCCGCGTGGAATTCGATCAGCCTCAGAAGGCGATTACGCCGGGACAATCCGTCGTGTTCTATGACGGCGATGTCTGCTTGGGCGGAGCGGTCATCGACAAGATGGTGAAGTGACGCGGACAAGGTTTGGCTATACCGCATCAGGCACCGGAGATCGGCTGACTTGATCGTTCGGCGTCCCATATACAAAAACCGTCAAGGTTCTCTGAACTGCACCCCAATTGTTAGACACAACTAACAATTGGAGGTTCAGTTCCACCTTGACGGTTTTTTTTGTATAAAATTATTTCCCGGGCTATAACGCAGACCGCTCAACCGATCGTCAGCTTGCCTTCCGGATACCGATAGCTGTCCTTCTTAAGCTTCGGCTGCAAAGCGAACGCCAGCGTGATCAGACCGACTCGGCCGATATACATCATGACAATGATGTTTATTTTGCCGGCGAAGCCTAGCTCTGGCGTCAGTCCCGCGCTTAAGCCCACCGTCCCGAAAGCCGAAGCCGCTTCGAACAAAATCATCAGGAAATCTTGCCCCTGCACGGTGGATAACGCCATCGTGGACAGCACGAGGCAAAACAAGCCAAGCAAGGAAAAGGTCGTCGCTTTATATATATCTCTCTTCGGGACCCGGTAACGGAACAGGACCATGTCTTGCTTCCCCCGCACCATGGTCAGTACGGCGCCGACCAGAATAACGAAGGTTGTCAGCTTGATCCCGCCGCCGGTGGAGCCGGGAGCCGCGCCGATAAACATCATGATGACCATCAGGAACTGCGTAGCCGACCGCAATCCGGTAATATCGATCGTATTCACTCCTGCGGAGCGCAAGGTGATCGCTTGGAACAACGAGGCGAGAATTTTCGTGTCGAGACTGAGCGGGCCAAGCGTACGCGCATTCGTATATTCGAATATAAAGATGAGCAGTGCGCTTAACAGCGTCAAAATGCCGGTAGCCGTCAGCACAACCTTGCTATGGAGCGACAGGCGCCGCGAGCTCGGGTAATCCACGAGCTCTGAGAGCACGATAAATCCGATACCGCCGAACAAGATAAGCAGCATCGACACAAGGTTGATTCCCCAGTCCGCCACATAAGGCGTCAGGTTGCGGAACCCGCCAAACAGCTCAAAGCCCGCGTTGTTGAACAGCGATATGGCATGAAACACGCCGTAATAAAGCGCATGGCCGAGCGGCATCTCCTGCGACAAGCGATAGGCGAAGTACAGCGCGGCGAAGCTCTCGATGACGACGGAATAGATCAGCACCTTCATAATAAGCCGCACGACGCCTTCGATGCCGAGAAGATTCATCGACTCCTTCAGCATGAGCCGATCGCGCAGCGAAATCCGCTTCTTCATCGCGATTGCGAACCATGTGACCGTCGTCATAAAGCCCAAACCTCCGAGCTGCACCAGAATCAGGATGACGACTTGACCAAACTTTGTAAAATAAGTGCCCGTATCGACCACGAGCAATCCTGTCACGCAAGTAGCCGAGGTCGCCGTGAACAACGCGTCGACCCACGGGGTAGCTTCCCCGCTTACGGCGGCGGCCGGCAGCGACAACAACAGCGTGCCGACCGCAATAATAAGGGCGAAACCGCCGGCAAACACGCGCGGCGGCGTCAGTTTGAACCATTTGGACTTACGTTTCACTCGTATGTCATCTCCTTGCACCGGGCTCCTTCTTATGAGCTAGTATACCACGACGCAATTAGGCGGCAAACGTCATCGTCACCTTTCGTCAAGCAGCGGACTTTTCCGCATGGCGAAGCTTCAGCCGGGTTCAAGCGCCGATACCGAGCGCCGTCAGCACCATATAGATCGTCACGACCCATCTCGGCATATCGGGAGATACCGCCCGAAAGCTGTGTAAGAAATTCGTCCATGCAGGCCTCCTGCGGTCATAAGCTTTTACGGCTCTCTCCGACACGCGAATCCGGATGGTGACTGAACGTATCCGCGTATTCCACCAATCCGATGTCGCAGCCGGGCCCCAGGCTCACATTCTTGGCCCGGACGATGCCGGCGCGGGTGTGCTCCAGATAAACCTCGTCGCCTTCAATCGTATCGACGATCAGCGCATCTTCTGCGAACATCAGCGCCCGTACCAGCTTGCCTAGCGCGCCGGCAAGCTCCGTTTTGCGGACAGATATCGTTTCGCCGCCGATTTCTTTAGCCCGGCATTCCGTGTACAAGTCGACTTCGATGCTCCCCGCATTCAGCAGACCGTCCACGCGAAAGCAGCCGCGGGAACGGAACGATTCCGCTTCGCAAGCGCCCTAAACCTTCAAATAACCGTTCACCACGATGTCTTCTCCGGATAAGCCGGCCTTCACCTTCAACTGCCCGTCGACTCTCAGCTCGCGTGCGCTTAAGCTTCCTTCCACGTCCGCTTTGCCGTTAATTTGCATGCTGCCGGTATCCACCTTCGCTTCAAACGAAGTCGAGCCGTTGACTTCCACCGTTTGAGCCTTCACCTCGCCGTGTATGCTCGACCTTCCGTTACAGACGAAGCTAACACAATCCAAAGGACCGTTCACGTTCCCTTGCCCGTTAATCTTAACGTTGTTATACGCGCCTCCGCCCGCGCCGCCCATTACGCCTGAAATATTCAAATCGCCGCGGAAGCCCATCGTTATCGCTCCATTCCCCCATCAAATTTGCACAGCGTCGGTAACATCCGATCCCGCCGCATGCTCGAGCTTGTTCGTATATTCAATCCGGCCGATGCGGCACCCGGGTCCGACGACTACGTTCCGCCCCCGGATGACCTCCGCCTGCGTGTACTCCACATAAACGTCGTCGCCCTCGATCGATTCGGCCGTCAGTGTGCCTTCATAATAATCCGCCGGAAGAAACAAGGAGCCGAGCAGCTTCTTCAGCATCGTCCCGGTCCCGCGCCGCACTTCGATGCGTTCGCCGCCGATTTCCTTAACCTGACATCGGCTGTGCAGAGCAAGATCAACCGAATCCGCATTGACAAGCTCGGCGATTTTGAAGATGCCCTTAATCCGCAGTTGCTCCGCTTCGCAGCGGCCCTTTATTTGGAAATAACCTTCCAAATGAATCCGGTCCCCCGTGACATGGCCCCGAATAGTCGTTTCGCCGTTCGACTTGATCTCCTGCGCCTTCACGTTGCCTTCGACCGCCATCCTCCCGTGGATCGTCGCGCGCCCGGTGACCAAATCGCCGCTGACATCGAAGGTTCCGTTGATACGACACGACGTGCTTTTCACGCCGCCTTTTACCTTCACCGTGCCGCTGCACTTGAGAGCCAGACAGTCGACATCGTCGTTAAAGTCCGCTTCCCCCATCACCTTGATGTCTTTATACAAGCCCCCGGCCGCGCCGCCCGTCCCGGTGACCGTCAAATTGTTGTGCGATTCCATTGGGTCATCCCCTTCCATCGTTCATCTTCATCTTCAGTTCTTCCATGCACGCGGCAAAGCTCAACCGGGCCACGACTTTCGTACCCGGGTCGAACATAACGGAATCCGAACCGCCGATCATCAGGAACGAAGAGATGCCCATCTTGCGAATGAACACCAGCACCCAACTATTGTTCTCTATTACCGACTCGTGGCCATGCAGCGTCTGCAGCATCATAACGCCTTCATCCAGATTGATATCGCCAGCTTGCAGCAGCTTATCGAGCATATAAGCGATCAAGATGCGTCCGAACGGGAGCACGGGTCCGTCGCCGAACGTGTTCGTGAACAACTCCAGCGATTGTTTCGAAACAATGTTACGTTCCAAAAGTTCGCTTTGCCCTACCGCCATGTCCGCCACTTCCGGCGAGAAGACGTCCGCCAACTCGTCAAGCGATAAATCTTCCTTCATATTGACGATCTTATCGATACGAGCCAAAATGCTTTTCTTCGGAAAAAAAGTTTCCTGCCCGGTAAACGTCGATTTGCGGATGAACCAGTCTTCGGGAATTAAATTTTTCCGCTTCCAGCGGTACAGTTGGCCATACGAAATACCCGTCAATTCCAGCAATTCTTTCTTGGATATGAGCTCTTGCTCGATCATAACCGCACCACCTTATACGAAACAATGTAACATAACATTGTTACGTTGTAAACTCGAAAAAAAAATGACCTTCCCGCAGGTCAATTTTTCCGGCATTTATCGGCTTACATCCCATGGTCTCCGGATGCCGGATCGCTATGCTTCGCATTCTTACTCGGCGTCACGAGAATGCGGGAGATACGTAAATGGTCGATTTCCTCTACGGTAAACACAAACCGTTCATTCCACTCGACCTGCTGCAGCTTGGTGGGCGGCATCTCAACCTGCGCGTACATCCATCCCCCGATCGTATCGTAATCGTCCGATTCGATTTCGAGACCGAAATACCCGTTCACCTCTTCGATCAACAAGCGCCCGTCGATCGAATGCGTCCGTTCGTCCTTCCGCTCGATCTGCGGGCGTTCTTCGTCGAATTCGTCCTGGATTTCACCCACAATTTCCTCGATAATATCCTCGAAGGTAACAAGTCCGCTCGTGCCGCCGAATTCGTCGATCAATAGCACCATCTGCGCTTTGCGCTTCTGCATCAGCTTCAATAAGGCGCTGATTTGCATGGATTCCGCGACCTTCATAATCGGCCTTACGATCGTCAGCAACTCGCCTTCGCCATCCGTCAGCTTCAATAAATCTTTAATATGGACAAAACCGATGATCGCGTCCTTATCGGGATCGCATACCGGGTACCGCGTATGCATTTCGCTGATCGCGATCATTTTATTGTCCTCATAGGAGCGCTGGGCGTACAAACATATCATTTCCGTACGGGGAATCATAATCTCACGCGCATTCGTTTCCGTAAATTCAAAAATGTTATCGACAAGCGTCAGCTCCGTATTGTCGATTAACCCTTTCTGGTTGCTTTCTTTCATCAGCACGCGTATTTCGTCTTCCGTATGGGCGCTGCGATGCTCCTCCGTCGGTTCGATGCCGGTCAGCCTCAGCAGCGCGTTCGACAGCCCGTTCAGCATCCAAATGAAAGGGTACATGATCTTGTAGAACGCCGCCAAGGGAACGGATGAAAGCAGCGTCACACGTTCCGACTTGCGAATCGCATACGTCTTGGGAAACTGCTCGCCGAGCGTAATGTGCAGCGTCGTGATGAGCGTAAATGCCAGAACGAAAGCCGCCATGTGAACGACGGACTCCGGCAGCCCGAACGGGCGCAAAAGCGGCGCCAGCAGCTTGGAAACGACCGGTTCCCCAAGCCACCCGAGCCCGAGGGAGGTTAATGTGATTCCGAGCTGACAGGCGGATAAATACGCGTCCACATTGCTCAGGACCAAGCTCGCACACCGTCCGCTTCGCGAGCCGGCGGAAGTGAGCTTCTCGAGCCGGCTGCGGGACGCTTTGACGATGGCGAACTCGGCAGCGACAAAAAAACCGTTCAAACACACCAGCAGCAGTACAAACCCGATGTTTAACCAAAGGGGGAACGGATCGCTGAACAAGCCCTTTCACCTTCCCAACCGCAAGAAGTCTAGTTTGAAACTATACTAATACCCTATACATCCAAGGGCACGGCTAGAACGGGAAAGTGCGACGCTTCGTCTTCCTTCCGGGTTACGACGGCATCGGCGTAGGGGTCGGTTTGGCAAAGCCTTGCTTGTACGTTTGCTCGATCGTTTGGCGTATTTCCTTCAGCGTCTTGCCGTCCTGCTTCATCTTGATCGACTTGACTGCAATTTGCAAACATACGCCGCAGCGCGTGCCATGATCGTCCCAGACGACGGAGCCGTCCGCTTGCACTTCCTTAATAAAACAGTTCATGTTGCTCATATGACCGGCACTCTCTCCGCAGCCGCAGTAACAGGGCATCCACTTCAAGAGATCGGCCGCTTTGCCGGCGGCTTCATAGACGAGGCGCACATCCTCGGGTTGTTTGTCCAGAAAACGCGGCAGCGCGTCCGCGGAAGCTGTTTTTTCTTGAATATCGCCCTGCGGCGTTGGATGTCCTTGCTGAGTGTGCCCGGCATGCGCACTGCCGTTACCTTCGGCAGAAGGGGCCGTCTTCGGCGCGCAGGCCGAGACGACGGAGGCCAGCAGCAGAAGCGCGATTACCGGTTTGACCGCTTGTTTCATACGTTCCCTCTTTTCCTTCATTCGTTTACCTTCGATTGTACATCAATAATGGCCGCGGTGCCAAAACTTACCGTGTGGAGAGCTTTCGCCGCTGGAGCTGCGTTGAAATTCCATGTTTGCCGCTCATGTGGTAAAATAACTTTATGAAATAGAAACATCCGTTCTAATTTCCATATGTAAAGCGAGAGTTAGCCATGGACCTATTCGATTACAACTACGAAGAGCGGCGGGAAGTCGTCGAGCCGTTGTCGGAACGGTTTCGCCCCCGCAGCTTGGATGACATTGCCGGCCAACAGCACCTGATTGGCAAAGGGAAGCTGCTGCGCAATCTGATTGAGCAAGACCGCGTGTCGTCGATGATCTTGCAAGGTCCGCCCTCCTCGGGCAAAACAAGTCTGGCCGCCGTTATCAGCCGTCTGACGTCCGCCCACTTCGTCAAGCTGAATGCCGTCTCCTTGACCGTCGCCGAGCTGCGCGGCGTATTCGCCAAGGCGCTTGACGACTTGAAGCTGTACGGTCACAAAACGATCGTGTTCATCGATGAGATCCACGCGATGAAATCGAATGTGCAGGAAGCGCTGCTGCCCGTCGTCGAGAACGGCACGATCACGCTGATCGGCGCCACGACCGAATCGATCGCGCACGACATCATCCCCCCGCTCGCTTCCCGCTGCCGGATATACCGGCTCGAGGCGCTGTCTGAGGCGGAGATCAAGCGCGTGATTCTCGAGGCGCTTAACGACCCGGAGCGCGGCCTCGGCAAGCTGAAGGTATCGATCGAGACAGAAGCGCTCGATTATTTGGCCGACATTTGCAACGGCGACATCCGCAATGCGTTGAATGCGCTGGAGAATGCCGTGTACAGTCTCTCCGATGCGGATACGGTCGATTTGGCGACCGTGCAGCAGGCGTTCCAATTCCGGCTCAACGCCGTCACGACGAACGACATGTACAACTTGACGTCCGCCTTCTGCAAGAGCATCCGCGGCAGCCAAACCGATGCGGCGCTCTATTGGATGGCCCGGCTGCTCGAATCGGGCGTCGACCCGCTGTATATCGCCAGACGCATGGTCGTCCATTCCAGCGAGGACATCGGCATGGCCAATCCGCACGCGCTGCAAATTGCGCTCGCCGCGAAGGATGCGGTGCTGTTCCTCGGCATGCCGGAAGCTCGGATCCCGCTTGCGCAGGCTGCGGTTTACTTATGCGAAAGTCCGAAGTCGAACTCCGCATACAAGGCGA
Source organism: Paenibacillus sp. tmac-D7 (assembly GCF_006519665.1). NCBI lineage: Bacteria > Bacillati > Bacillota > Bacilli > Caryophanales > Paenibacillaceae > Paenibacillus > Paenibacillus sp. tmac-D7. Next base: position 105,281 of record NZ_VIDW01000006.1, read on the forward strand.
TCGCGCGCGCCTTCGACACCGTGAAGAACAACCGGGCATACCCGGTGCCGGATTCGATCAAGGACGGCTCGAAGACATATGTCAATCCGATCGACCATCCGGACCGTGCCGGCAAGGTCCAGTATATGCCGGAGCCGCTGAAGGACGCGAAATTTTACGAGCCCCAGAACAGCGGCGTCGAAGCGAAAATTTATATGAAAAAGCAATAAGACAGTCCCAAGCTGACTGTCTCTTTTCGTCTCATGCGTATGATCCCCACTGGCCGACCGCCATCGCCATCCGGTAGCGGAGCATCTGCTTCACCAGCTCTGATTGCTCTTCCGAGCATTGTACGATCAATACAACCTGGCCTTCATTCTGTGACGAGCTGGCTTCACGGTTTCTTTTTTTCCGGTTTACCCAGTAATCGATTCCCATCCCGAGCAGCGCACCCAGCGCAAGCCCGAGCAGCCCGCATATAATCGGCCCCCATGTCCAGCTGAACCCGAGGGAAGCGCCCAGAACAGCTAACACGGTCCCAAGCACAGCGGGGCCGTCTAACAGGCTGACACCGTCCGATCGATGCATCGTATCCATAAAATGAGCCCGACCCGGCATTTGGCGATCCAGCGGAACCGCCGCGATCGAATCCGCTCCGATCCCTGTGCCGTGCAGGTCGCTGATCGCAAGTTCCAATTCCATGGAGTAACGGAAGGTCGCTACGATATACATCGATTACTACCCTCCTGCACCTGATTTGATCGAAAATCCCAACGTTTGGTACTCTTCTTCCAGCCACTGCCGCTGCGCTTTTTCAAACAGCTTGTTGTTTTCCACGGCATACACATAGGCGTCAAAGGCCGCAAAGCCATAAATCGACGGCATAAACAACGACCATTGCGGGTCCATGGGCGAATGAATGCGGCCCCAGCTCTCTATCGTAAGCAGAAGGCATTCCATAAAATTGGAGTTGATAGCCATTACAATCCAGCCGATAAGCAGCAAAAAACCGGTCGGAATCCGGTGCAGATACATCTGCCCAAGCCCGGGCATGAGCAGCGACCAGACCATCGCCAGCCATGGCGAACGAAGGTCCAAATATTGAACCGCCAGCGAGTTCATCTGAAAACGGATGATCGGCGCATTCTCCCGTTCCGCAAGCGTGAACACTTTGTTTTGTTCGATCGTCGTTCGGTAGCTGTCCCATATGGCATAAATGTAGACCGCAATGTATAAGAGCACCCAGCGAGGATTTATAATGAGCGCCGCTTGCTTGTATTTGCCGTGAATCGATAACACCATCGCTCCATTAATGTGCGATTGCATGTTGATCAGCACTTCCCACACGATGAGGATAGCCCCCTTGAAATGGTTGCCGAGCAGCAAATGCCCGAAGCCCGGAAAAGCGGCCGACCACCAGGCAGTCACCCATGGCTTGCGGAAATGCAATATGTTGACATTCAGCGTGCTCATATGAGCCAAACTGCGACGGTTGTTGCGGTTTTTCGCCTTGCCGTTCATACGACTCACCCCGATAAGGTTGCGATTAAATCAGACACCAGGTAGCTTGCCCCAATTCTGGAAATTTTACAAATGCAAAAAAACCGGCATCCGCATGAAGCAGAGATGCCGGTTGGCAGAAGTTAATTGAGGCCGGCTTTAGCCAGCAGATCGCGCACCGCAACGCTAACCATAATCAGGCCGGCCACTGGCGGCACGAACGCGTTGCTCGCCGGAGGCTGCTGCGCCTTGCGGATTTCCGGCGCGTTGTCCGGTACGATCCGCTGGGTGACATCCTCCCGGGGCTTTATCGGCTCTTCCGTGGAGAAGACGACTTTAACCCCCTTGTGGATGCCTTCCTTGCGCAGCTTGTGACGAATGACGCGAGCAAGCGGATCAACCGTCGTTTTCGAGATGTCCGCCACCTGAAAACGCGTCGGGTCCATCTTATTCGCCGCCCCCATGCTCGAAATGAGCGGGATTTTGCGGCGCCGGCACTCCTTGATCAGGTGAATCTTGTAGCTGATCGTATCCGAAGCGTCCAGGACGTAATCAAGCGGATATTCAAACAGCTTCTCGTACGTTTCCTCGGTATAAAACATGCGCAGTGCAATGGCGTCGCACTCCGGATTGATTTGCAGAATGCGGTCGCGCATCAGCTCCGCCTTCGGCTCACCAACGGTCGACAGGAGAGCGTGGATTTGACGGTTCACGTTCGTGATATCCACCACGTCCTTATCGATCATAACGATGCGGCCGACCCCGGTGCGGGCCAGCGCTTCGGCGGCAATCGAGCCGACGCCGCCGATGCCGAGCACCGCAACCGTACTGTTTCTCATGACGTCCAGCCCTTCCGGGCCGATCGCCAGTTCCGTTCGTGAAAATTGATGCAGCATCGAGGGTACGCTCCTTTCAGCAAATCCTCTTATTTCGTAACCGGCGGCTTGACGGCAATGCGAATGGACAGCTGCTCCAACTGCTTATCGTCCACCGTACCAGGTGCATCGGTAAGCAAATCGGTCGCGCTGGCCGTTTTCGGGAAGGCGATCGTCTCACGCAGGTTGGTGCGGCCGGTTATCAGCATGACCAACCGGTCGAACCCGAACGCGATCCCGCCGTGCGGCGGTGTGCCGTACTCGAACGCTTCCAGCAGGAAGCCGAATTTCTCATTCGCTTCTTCCGGCGAGAAGCCGAGAGCGGCGAACATTTTTTCTTGCACTTCGCGCTTGTAGATCCGCATCGAGCCGCCGCCGACTTCGTACCCGTTAAGCACGAGATCGTACGCTTGCGCGCGGATTTGGCCCGGATCGGTATCGAAGAAGTGAACGTCCTCTTCCTTCGGACGCGTGAACGGATGGTGCTCGGCCACGTAACGTTTCTCGTCTTCGTCGTAGCTGAGCAGCGGGAAGTCGACGACCCAAGCAAACTTAAACTGGCTCTCGTCGATCAGGCCGAGCTGTTTGCCGATCTTCAGACGCAGGTTGCCGAGTACGTCCGCAACGACTTTCTTCGTGTCGGCGGAGAACAGCAGCAGGTCGCCTTCTTCGGCTTCCAGACGCTCTTTCAGCAATTCGAGCTCCTGCTCGTTGAAGAACTTCACGATCGGGCCTTTCAGCTCGCCGTCTTTGTACGTAATCCAGGCCAGCCCTTTGGCTCCGTAACGGGCGGCGAACACGCCGAGATCGTCGATTTCTTTGCGGCTCCAGACGCCGCATCCTTTGGCGTTGAGAGCCTTCACCTGGCCACCTTTGGCGATGACGCTGGCGAATACTTGAACGCCGGATTGGGCGACGATGTCGGACACGTCTTTCAGTTCAAGACCGAAGCGCAGGTCAGGTTTATCCGAGCCGTATTTGCCAATCGCGTCGGCGTAGCTGATCCGCTGGAACGGGGTCGGGATTTCCGTGTTGGCGGTTTCGCGGAACAAGCGTACGACGAGCTTCTCCATCAGATCAAGCAGCTGATCCTGCGACAGGAACGACGTCTCGATGTCGACCTGGGTAAACTCCGGCTGGCGGTCGGCGCGAAGGTCTTCGTCGCGGAAGCAGCGGGCGATCTGGTAGTAACGCTCGAGGCCGCCGACCATCAAGAGCTGCTTGAAAATTTGCGGCGATTGCGGCAGCGCGAAAAATTCGCCCGGATGGACGCGGCTCGGCACCAGGTAATCGCGCGCGCCTTCCGGCGTGCTCTTGGTCAGGATCGGCGTTTCCACTTCGATAAAACCGTTCTCGTCGAGGTAATCGCGGAACACCTTCGCCGCTTTGGAACGAAGCTGCAGCGTGCGCTGCATTTCCGGACGGCGCAGGTCGAGGTAACGATACTTCAACCGCAGCGACTCGTCGATATCGATGCCGTCTTCGATGAAGAACGGCGGGTTTTTGGCCGGGTTCATAATTTCGAGTTCGGTAATTTGCACTTCGATTTCGCCGGTCGGCAAGTTCGCGTTCACCGTTTCCGCATCACGCTCGACGACTTTACCGCGAACGGCCAGCACGTACTCGTTGCGCGCACGATCTGCGATGCCGTGCGCGTCGCCGGAAAATTCCGGGTTGAACACGATTTGCACAAGTCCGCTCCGGTCGCGCAGGTCAATGAACAAGACGCCCCCGAGGTCGCGGCGGCGCTGTACCCAGCCGTTCAAAGTGACGGTTTCACCGACGTTGGCTTTACTTAACGTTCCACAGTCATGCGTTTTTAACATTTGTGTCATGATTCGTACCTACCTCCAAAGTGTGGTCAACAAGGATTGAACTTAGTACTGCCCGCAAATTGCGGAACTGCGGTGCGCGAATATCCGGGTGCGCGCCGGCAGCTTATTACGCCCGCAGCCGGGCGGCCAGCGCTGCGGCAAAGCCAGCGAGCGGCAGCGTCTCCTGCTCGCCCGTCGCCATCGCTTTAACGGTGATCTCGCCTTTCGCGAGCTCATCTTCGCCGAGAATGGCGACATAAGTGGCGCGGTGGCGGTCAGCCGACTTCATCTGCGCTTTAATTTTACGCGATTGATAATCCCGCTCTGCGGACAGCCCCTGCATCCGAAGCTGCTGGAGCAGCTTCACAGTTTCCTTCTCGGCCGCTTCGCCGAGGCCGATCAAGTACACGTCGAGCGGCTTCGCAGCCGGAATCTCGACACCCTGCGCCTGCAGCACGAGCAGAATGCGCTCGAGGCCGAGGCCAAGGCCTACGCCCGGCTGGTCGTTGCCGCCGATTTGGCCGACAAGGCCGTTATAACGGCCTCCGCCGCCAATCGTATCGATGGCCCCGATGCCCGCCGCCTTATACTCGAACGCCGTGTGGGTGTAATAGTCCAATCCGCGCACAAGGCGAGGATTGAGCCGGTAAGGGATATCCATCGCCGCCAGGTGATCCTGCACCGCTTGGAAATGCGTCCGGCATTCTTCATCCAGATGCTCGACGATCGTCGGCGCGCCCTCGCAGAACTTCTGGTCGATCTTGCAATCGAGAATCCGCATCGGATTGCGGTCATACCGCGATTGGCAGTCTTTGCAGAGCTGGTCTTTCACCGGCGCAAAAAAGCGTTGAATGTGCTCGCGATAAGCGGCGCGCACGGCCGGATTGCCGACCGAATTGATCTCCACGGTGACGTCCTTCAAGCCGATCTCCCGGTAGAACGAATACCCAAGCGCGATGACTTCCGCATCAATGCCGGGATCGACGGAACCGAACGCCTCGATGCCGAACTGGTGGAATTGACGGTAGCGTCCGGCCTGCGGCTGCTCATAGCGGAACATCGGCCCGATGTAGTACAGCTTGCTGACGTCCGGTTCGCCGTACAGCTTGTTCTCTACGTATGCGCGAACGACGCCGGCAGTCCCTTCCGGACGAAGCGAGATACTGCGGTCGCCCTTGTCCTGAAACGTATACATCTCTTTCTCCACGATGTCCGTCGTTTCGCCGACGCCGCGTTGGAACAGCTCGGTGTGCTCGAAAACAGGCGTGCGAATTTCGCGGTAATTGAACCGGCGGCACAGCTCGCGGGCTTTATTCTCGAGATACTGCCACTTCTCGATCTCGCCGGGCAGCAGATCTTGCGTGCCCTTAGGTTTCTGTATACTCATCTGGGTCTGGCTCCTTTCTCCTTGACACGAACACAGGTGTGAAAAATAAAAAATCTCCCGCCCCTGTCGATAAAACAGGGACGAGAGAATCGGTTCCGGTTCTCCCGCGGTACCACCCGCGATTTGAATGCATCGGCCGCCGCGGCAAGCCGGACGGAAGAAGGACATTCACACTTGAGGCGGATAACGCCCGCTACACGCAGCACGGCTACTGTCCGGCTTCCCTTGTCTTTCGGCTGTCAGCACGAAAAGCGCGGGTAGCGCCGGGGTTCCCCGACTGTCCTCCGGGAGGTCTGTTCATCCGATTCGCATAAGGAAGCTTGCAGCCTGGGCTTCCCTCTCTGTCCTATGCAAGGTTCGAATTACTTGTTCCCATCCATGGATCGCATCAATGACTTTCAATGTTCACATTTTAACTGCGAATTTTGGCAAAGTCAAGCATACACTGCTGCGCATAAACGGCAAGCCCGAAATTGAAGGCGGGTGGCGAAAACCGTGTCCACCGCCCGCCCAGGCGTCCTGGGGCGACACTCCGCTCTGATTGCGTTCTGCCCGTGATCAGACCCGGCCGGGATGAAGCATGCTGATGAAGACGTTTAACGATTACCGGGAAAACATAACATATACATTCCATAAACCTGACACGTATATTACTTTATCGAGTCTGCGAAATTTCGGCTGTTTCATGATCAGCATGAAGGGCTTTGCCCGCTTCATCCTTCACCAACCGGGCATGTACGACAAATCTGCCTGCCACCGGGTCCAGCAAATAATCACAGGTGGACAAAGTTATAATCCGGTCCTCGGTGCCAGGCTCCACATCCCTCGGATACAGTGATTTTTTCTGAATATTCTCCAGAAAGGCCGCATAAGCCCCCTCATCGTTAAATTCCGTTTCTATATAATTAAAATCCGTTGTCGTATAATAAGCCGCAAAAACCTCAGCCGTATAAGATTCATACAAGGTGTCGAAACGGATTTTCCGATGCGTATCATAGTAGTCCCGATTCACATACTGCTTCAATTCGCCAAACATGGTACCATCCTTCATCCGGTGGCCGTAAATAATCGTATTGCGGTCGTCCGCTCCAATGTTATTGCGAAAATCGAGGAAAATGCTGCCCGCCTTGGATGCCTCTCCTTTATAGTTGCGATATAAGTAATGCTCGTTATCAGAACCTTGAACCACGGGATAATCGATCCGGCTGCCCTCCAGCCTGATCCACCCCACTACGTCTGGATTCAGCTCCAGCAGCGGCTTGAACGAGCTGCGAATCGGACGCTCGCTCCCCCCACCGTAGACGCTCTCCGCTACGGCACTGGCTCCCGCAGAAGAGAACGATTCCTTAACTTGCTCTGCTGCGAACATTCGGCTCGCCTCAGCGAGCACCTTACGGTTCTCGTAGTATCCCCAACCAACGGCCGTCAATCGAATCGAGGCATACATAAACACAGCAACCGCCAGTAGGGTCCAGACCCGATGCATGTGCCGACGCCTCCCCCGCTCCAAAGTTAAACGTCTCTATTCTTCGGTTTCTCCGTAAGTATCCTCTGCCGGCCTTGTTCAAATCGGATTAAAAATACCTGAGGACGCCGGGGTTCCGGCATCCTCAGGTTTTTGCAGCTATGCTAGTACCAGCTTATTACTTTACATAATTGTTCAGAGCCAGGATTAGGGTGACCGCTTCTGCGCGCGTCGCGCTTTCATTAGGAGCAAACAGGTTGTTGTCCCGTCCGCTAATTATACCCAGCTCATTCGCTGCCGCCACTTCGGCTTGCGCCCACTGCGGAATGCTGCCTGCGTCCTCGAAAGTCGACTGCGCGTTCGCCTCTACGTCCAGCTTCAACGCACGTACGATGATGACCGCCAGCTCCGCACGGCTGATCTTGCGCTCGGCACGGAACGAACCGTCTTCATACCCCCCGATAATTCCGGCTTGCACCACAGGAGCCAGATGCGGTTTCACCCACTCCGGAATGTTCTCCAGATCGGTGAAGCTCAGTTCTTCCGTGCTTGGGACCAGCTTTAACGTCCTGCTCAGCAGCGTCGTAAATTCCGCACGGTTAATTTCGGCATCCGGACGGAACGTACCGTCTTCGTAGCCGTTCACGATGCCGAGCCCTACGGCTCGTTCAATGGCCGCCTTCGCCCAATGGTCTTCAAGATCTGCGAAGCTGCCGCTTACGCCCTGCTGTTTGCCCGGCTTGATTTGTCCGTTATCCGAAGGCTGCTCCTTATACGGCTTCACGCTGTTTCCGTCCAGTACAAATTCTACGTTGTACTCTCCATTGTATTTGCCTGGCACCGCAAGAATGAATTGGGCGAATATTTTCGTCTTGGTGTCCTTCACTTCGAACTGCAGCGTTCTTTCATTCCGCTGCTCGTTCGTCGAGACGACTTCCGCATCGGTCAAGACGCCGTCCTTCTCGATCTTCAATCCCGTAACTTCCTTGTTTGACACCGTGACGACCAGATAGCTCTTCCCTTCCTTCAGCACCAGCTTGGCCGGGTGCTTCACATAGTCATTCGTTACCGATGTTTGCTTGGAGCCCCGTAGATTCAGCGCATACTCGATGGCATATTCTCCCTCTGTGTATTTTTCCAAGAACGGCTTATTCGCATCATCTTGCGCTGGATTTGCCCCGCTCGCGATCGCCTTGATCGTAGATTTGTCGAAGGTCAGGTGAACATCATACTCATGATCGTACAAGAAGTCCGGGCTCACCTGCCAGTAAATCTTGACCCAGCCTTTTAATTTTTCCGTCAGGTCATTGACCTGGAACTTTACGGTCCGCGTATTTTTCTCTTCGTCCGTTTGGCTCACTTCCGGAGTGGACATACCTCCGCCATTGTCAATTTTAAAATCCGTGACTTCCTTGCTTTGCTGTAACGTAATCTCGACGAACATCGTTCCATTCTGGACCGTCAGCCTTCCCGGTGTAATGACATAGTCCTGCATCACCGAAGTTTCGTTCGTGTTATACTTCAGGAACCTGTAAGCGATGCTGTACGTGCCATCCGGAATTCCATGAATATTAGGTGTCGTGCCTCCACCGCCGGGTCCTCCACTGCCAGGTCCGCCTCCACCAGGCCCCTCCGGATTGGTTGTCGGAGGTGGAACAAGCGCTACTTCAGCGAACGCAATTTCAAAGGCACGCTCCGTCTGATCGGCATCCACGAGGCTTAGCACGTACACAGCCGTACGATCCTTCACTTCAAAGCTGATTGCCGATGCAGCGCCGTCCGCGCTTAACACGGTCACAACTCCCGCTTGCTTGGCAGCAGCTGCAACCTTTTCCACGTCTTCCAGACTGCCGTCTGCTTTTTTCATTTGAATCTTTTTAAGCTTCACACCGACTTTCAATTCGAAAGTGGCTACCTGCTTGCCGCTGCTCACCTCAAACTTCGCACCGCTGGAAACATAATTGCTGATTGGCGCTCCCGTTGCATCGGTAATCATGGCAGGCAAGCTGAAGGTGTAGCTTGCATCCGCCAGAATCTCGGAAGCGTTAAAGATGACCAAAGCTTTTTTCAGAGCATTCACAGCTTCATTCACAGCTTGTTGTGTCGCTGTCGTACTAGAGGAAACGTCTTTAGCCGTATCAATTGCCTTTTGCAGGGCAGCCTTGGCCCCTGCCGCATATTGGCCGGGCGAGCTGCCCTCTGCGGCTGCTTGATACTTAGCTTCAGCTTCTGTGATTTTGCTGTTCAGCGTCGTCTTGCTCACAGGAAGCACAGGCAAGTTGCTGAAGCCCAGTTCTACGTCATATTCATGGTCATACAGGTAGGAGTCGGTGATCTGCCAATAAATTTTGACCCATCCATCCTTGCGAGCCGTTAAGTCTTCAACTTCAAAGCGGACTGTACGTGTATTGGCTGCCTCATCGGTGCTTACAGTCTCTGTTTCCTGTAGTACGCCGTTTTGCTTCGTTTTGAACGATACGACTTCCTTGCTTTGCTTCAACGTGAAGGACACATAGTACTTGTCGTTCTCCAACACTAGCTTGCCGCTGTTCCGGTCCACATAATCATACATCACGGAGTTTTGATCGGTGCCCTTTTTATAAATCGTAAAGCCGATCGGATACTCGTTCGGATTTCCTGTTCCAGGATCTGGGTTGGCAGGGATCACCGATGCTTGGAACGCATCGACTGCCGCCTGCAATTTCGCAGAAGCGTCGGCGATTTGCGGCCTTGAAGCGGCAAGCTTGCTTCCGGTAACCGCCGCAAGCTCAATAGCCTCTAACAGCGTCGCTTTGGCTCCGGCTTGATATTGTCCCGGCTCCGTGCCTTCCACCGCACCTTCATGAAGCTGTCTGGCGTAGGCAACGGAATTGTTTAAGGCTGCAAGCTGATCCGCATTGAAGCTGATGTAAACGGTTTTGGTCACACCGTTCACCGTGTACCTCAAACCTGTTAACCCCCGCCACTTGGAGTCATCTGCAGAAGCATACCGAATAGCGGGTTGATAAACCTTGTTCTGCGCATCCGACTGATTCTTCACGGCAGACGCGGCGAGCGAATACGACGTTCCATAGGAGCCTGCGGCATTAGGAGAAAGTCTTTTCACATCAAGCTCACCGGCAGGATTTACAAAAGTAATATTCGCATATGCCTGATAATACGGATCTTCCGCTTGCTGCAGGATAGTGGCTGTATGCTTGAATTCATTCGCATAAACCGATTCCGTAGCAGTATCCGTATCCGAATCCAGAATCAGGATGTTAACGGCAGACGCCACAAACTTCCGCTTTTGTATATCTTTAAATCCAGGTGTGAGGGAATCGCCATTATACAAATTATTATATTGTTTGGATACGTCTTCGGGAGAAGCGTAGACATCAGCTACAACATTCGATGCAGCTTGGGTCCTATTAACAAAACCTTGAACCGTGGGGTAGGGATACTCGTTCTCCGAGAAGGCATAGACAACCTGATTGCCCGGCCCTCCCTCAGCTGCCCCGCCATCCTTGGCCGTTTGCGTAAAAGCTCTTATTTCTTCAATTAACTGGATTAAAGGCGCCTTGTCCACAACAATCTTCAGGGCATTGTATTTGTCTAGAGCCGCCTTAAGTTTATTATAGGCCGCCTTGATGATCGTCGGTTCTCCGCCCGCATTAGCTGCAATGGTTTCCGATTGGGTGATGCTGAGATAGAACTCCGCTTTCGAGCCGACCGGGTAGTATCCGTCCCCGGTTCCTTCATAGGTACTGGCATAAACAGAACGCGCCACTGTAGCCAGTTCGTTAAACATGGCCAGCGTAACCGGTTCATTACCGTTATCTCCGCCATTACCAGGGCCCCCGCTCCCGCCATCGCCATTACCGGGATCGGGAATGACGATTTGGCTTATATCCAGTTCCAATCCGACATGATACCAATAGTTATAAGGTACAGGTAATTTGAAAATATTATCTTTATCGTCAACATGAAGTAAAAGATCCTGGATCTTACTGATATCCTCGATTTCCATTTGCACGATGACATTCCTGCCGTCTTCCGTCAATCGGGTCACAACCGGCTTATAGCCTTCAATTCCAGTAACGACCGGTGCTTTTCCTACCTCTTCATGAATGACCGCCTTGTCTCTGCCTGCCATACGCGAGCCGAAATAGGCGAATGTAGCGTAGTTTTCCTTCGTAATCTGATTCTCGAATTTCGCATGACCATTCTGTATAATCAGCTTTCCTGTATTCGGCAGCATATAGGCGTTGGCAGCCGATACTTCCGAATGGTTTGTATCCTTAACATACCGGTATCCGATCGCATATTCCCCATCAGGCACGATAGAGGATGTTTCCGCCGCCGATACCGACCCGATTTGCAGGGCAGACAGCAATAATACGAAGGCAAGCCAAATTGCCATTGTTTTCTGAATTTGCTTAGTCAATTGATCGTCTCTCCTCAAACAGATTCCATTTATCGATACAAAAATGGTTATTCAACCTTGTAAAAACAGTAAATGTCTTTATTGCAAGTGAAGAATGGCCCCTGGTGCTGAGCCATTCTTCACTACTTATCTGTAAATTAAAGATTCCATTTAATTTGCAAATTCATATATCCGCTATGAGGACCCGCATTCACTCCAAGCTGAACCGGCAGATTTTCTTCAAAGTCAGCAACGTCAAACGTAAAATAAATGAAGTCGCCCGACACTGTGCCTGTAATGGTGTCGTATGCATCTGTTGCAGAATTATAGACTTTCAACCCGTAAATATAATCCGTGTCATAATGCACCGTAACTGTGCTTCCCGAAACAACCGCATCATTAGTGAAGGAGCTTGCATGTGGAGAAGGATTGCCGGCAGCATCCAAAAATTCATAGTTAGAAGCGGCCGCGAAAGCCGGTACGGCCAGAGCAAGCGCGAATACGAAAAGCATCAGCATCATCGAAAAAGTCTTTTTCATGGACATTCTCATTATTAACACACTCCTTGGTTTTTTTGGTTTTGTGCTTAGGACATGAACGCGTTGAACAAGCAGAAACTAATTAAACACGGGCGACCCTCGAAGCTGCAAAACAATGAACCGGACTTCCCGCCCTCCTTTCCTGCGTGTTTGAATGCCACAGAAAAAGCAGATTTTGTAGATAATGATAATCATTATCAGTCTGGATGTAAAAAAAAACTTCTGCGGCTGAGGTACATGATTAGGCCTATAAACAAGTACCCCTTCTCTTCAGAACATCGATGACGTGTGCACCATCTTTCGACACCCCTATCTTATATTTGCGTTCTAAATTTTGTCAATATCTATTTTTCCTGCTATTTTTTCTTTAAATTTACATGAAAAACCCCTAATTTATTTTGCTTCCGAGGGACGCAAAAACAGAATGCAAGCCTTAGCAGATGCAGACTCTCTCCCCCTGAACGCTCAAATGGATGAACAGGGGGCCGTTCTTTGAGGGCATAGATGAACTAGACATAGAGACATGTCTTTATGCCTAATGGAACTATTCATCGTTTGTTATACACGAACATTACAATCAGATCCCCACAGGCAAAACAATCATCCCGGCCTCCTCATCCTGCCGGATGATAGACTGCACCCCATAGACAGATTGAATCGTCTGCGCCGTAATGATCTCCTGAGGCGCTCCCTGAAGCTCCACGCGACCATGCTTCATCACGACAATTTCGTCACTGTAACGAATCGCCTGATTGATATCATGCAGCACCATAATAATGGTCAATCCATGGGACACGTTCAAGCTCTTGACAAGCTCCAGCACCTCAATCTGATAGTAGATGTCCAGAAATGTAGTCGGTTCGTCCAGAAACAAAATTTGCGTCTGCTGGGCGAGCGCCATCGCAATCCACACCCGCTGCTTCTCCCCGCCGGAAAGCTGGTCCAGCGTCACTCCCCGCTTCTCCAGCAAATTGGTGCAGCTTAAGGCCCAGTCGACGGCCTTCTCATCCTCTTCCCCATGTCCGGAGAACAGCCCTTTGTATGCCATTCTTCCGAAGCTCGTCAGCTTCTCAACCGTTAAATCCAGCGGAGCCTCATTCTGTTGGTGAACGACAGCAAGCCTCTGAGCGAGCTCCCGGGGCTTGTAGCTGGCGATAGCCTTGCCGTCCAGAATAACCTCTCCGCTGTGCGGTATGTAATTCTGTGACATGACCCCGAGCAAGGTCGATTTCCCGCAGCCGTTCGGACCGATGATCGTTGTAATTTTGCCATGCTGAAACTGACAGTTGATCCCCATGAGCTGGTCTTTCTTTTTATCGTACGAGAAGCTCAGCTGCTTAATGTCCATAGACGCGATCACTCTTCCTGAGCAAAAATATTAAGAAGGGCCCCCCGATAACGGTCATAATGATGGAGGCCGGAATTTCCGCCGGAGCGAGCACGGTTCTGCCCAGCGTGTCCGCAGTCAGAATCAATAAAGCCCCCGCCAGGGCGGAGAACGGAATCAACACCTTATGATCCGATCCGACCAGCAGACGTGCAATATGAGGGACAAGCAGTCCGACGAAGGCAATAAGCCCGCCAATGGCTGTGGCCACTGCTGCCAGCAGCACGGCAATCGCCGAAATCCACAGCCGTGCCCGGGATACGTGAAGCCCGACATTCTTAGCCGATTTGTCCTGCAGGGCAAGCAAATTGCACCACGGACTGACCAGCCAGGCGAGCAGAAGCCCGATGGTTCCATAAACCAGCATAATATGCACATCACCCCAGTTCTTCATCGTGAGGATGGAAGTCACCGCCTGATTGATGCTCGTGACCGCGTAGCTGCCACGATAATTAAAGGATTGTCCCAATCCGCTGAAGGTTGCATTAATGGCAATCCCGACCAGAATAATCCGGATCGGAATCAGACCCGATTTCCATGAAAACGAATAGACCAAGAAACAAGCCAAAGCTCCCCCCAGGCACGCGAACAAAGGCATCCAGAAAAACAGGTTCGGGAAGATCGACACGGTCAGAACCGAGACAAAGCCGGCTCCTGACGAGATCCCGATGACCCCTGCGTCCGCCAGCGAGCTGCGCATCACAGCTTGCAGCAGCACCCCGGAAACGGCAAGAGCCGCCCCTACGAACAGCGCAACGATAATACGTGGAAGTCTCAAATCCCGGATGACCTCTACCTGTTTGTTCGTTCCTGTAAATAATCCTTGGATCAGCTCAAGTCCCCCGACTTTAATACTGCCCGTGCTGGCGGAGTAGACAGTGACCGCGATCAGGAGGACAATGACCCCCCATATGCTCCATACCTTTTTGTTCATCCCAAGCATCCTTTGTTAGGTGTAGGTTATCGTCATACGGTTCTGCACATGAATTCATGTGCGTTCATGCGGGTTTTTACGGCTTTTAGGGATACAGCATTTTCACCGTCGCTTCCAGCGCTTCGCTCACAGCAAAATTGCCCGTGGTCGGAAAAAGCTCCTCCGGCAGGTCATACACCCGATTATTTTGCACAGCGGAGAAATGCTTCCATATGTCATTCTTCTTGAATTCCTTCTCAAACATCTTTACGACTTCCTCAGGCATGCCGTGGGCTGCGCGCAAAATGACGTCGGGATTGGACTTCTGTAAATATTCCGTATTGGAAGCCAGATATTCAACGCTTTCCCCCTGCACGATGTTCTTGCCCCCCGCAAGCCTTACCAAATCTCCGATATAGGAATTTTCGGTAGCGACCAAATAGCTTCCGGGCACGCCGAGCAGGATCAGCACCGTTGGCTGAGGCTTGCCCTCGACCTGCTTCTTGATCTGCTCCACCTTGGCCTTATATCCATCCACAATAGCCTTTGCCTGATTTTCCCGACCATATCTGGTTCCCATATCAAGAATGGCTTGGCTCATCGTGTCCAGACTGGTGAAATCGAGAAATTTTGCCGTGATGCCCGCATTCTTAAATACCGGGGCCAAATCGTATTCCAAGGTCGTAACGGACAGCACTTCAGTCGGATCAAGCGACTTGACAATTTCCATATTCGGTGTCATCGGATTACCAACCTTCGTTACCCCATCATAGCGTTTAGGCAACACCTTGGAGCTGGTCGGAATGCCCACCAGATCGAGTTCCAGGGCATCTGTGAATTGAGTCGCTGCTACTGTCGTCGATACGACTCTGTAGTTCTCCGCTGGCGCGGGCTCCGCTGCCGGTGTTTCCCCAGTTGACAATGCGCCTGTTGCCACGTTGCCGGAGCAGCCGGTTACGAGGACGGCCAATGATACGAGTGAAGCGCCCATCCATGATTTCATGCGCATTTTATGCTTATCGCTCCTTTCAATCCAATTTGCCCTCTACACATAACGGCTTAGAAATACCCGAAGACACCGGGTGCCGGTATCCTCCAAGGTCTGCAGCCATGTTAGTCCAAGCTTATTATTTTACATCATGGTTCAATGCGAGGATCAGGGTGACCGCTTCAGCACGCGTCGCGCTTTCATCAGGGGCAAACAGGTTGTTATCTCGCCCGCTTATGATACCCAGCTTGTGCGCTGCCGCCACTTCCGCTTGCGCCCACTGCGGTATGCGGTCCGCATCCGCGAAGGTTGCCTGCGCGTTCGCCTCTACGTCCAGCTTCAACGCGCGTACGATGATGACCGCCAATTCCGCACGGCTGATCTTGCGCTCGGCACGGAACGAACCGTCCTCATATCCTCCGATAATTCCGTTTTCCACCACAGGGGCCAGATGCGGTTTCACCCACTCCGGAATGTCCGCCAGATCGGTGAAGCTCAACGCCTTCGTGCTTGGCCCCAGCTTCAACGTCCTGCTCAGCAGCGTCGTAAACTCTGCACGGTTAATGTCAGCATTCGGACGGAATGTCCCGTCTTCATAGCCGTTCACAATGTCTAAACCTGCGGCTCGTTCGATGGATGCCTTGGCCCAGTGATCTTCAAGATCGGCAATGCTGCCTGTGTCCGGTTGTTTACCCGTCTCGGTTAACCCATCGTCGGCCGGCTGCTCTACATACGGCTTCACGCTGCTTCCATCCAGTACAAATTCTACGTTGCTCTCTTCCTTGTCTTGGCCTGGCACCGCAAGAATGAATTGGGCGAATATTTTCGTCTTGGTGTCCTTCACTTCGAACCGCAGCGTTCTTTCATTCCGCTGCCCGTTCGTCGAGACGACTTCCGCATCGGTCAAGACGCCGTCCTTCTCGATCTTTAGTCCCGTCACTTCCTTGTTGGACACCGTGACCGCCAGATAGCTCTTTCCTTCCTTCACCACCAACTTGGCCGGGTGCTTCACAACGTCGTTCGTTACCGATGCTTCCTTCGAACCCCGCAGATTCAGCGCATACTCGATGGCATATTCCCCTGCCGTGTATTGTTCCGACAACGGCTTTTCCGCATGATCTTGTGCCGGATTTGCCCCGCTCGCGATCGCCTTGATCGTAGATTTGTCGAACGTCAGGTGGATATCATATTCGTGATCGTACAGGAAAGTTGGACTTACCTGCCAGTAAACCTTGACCCACCCTTTTAATTTCTCGGTCAGGTCTTTGACCTCGAACTTCACGGTTCGCGTATTCTTCTGCTCATCCGTTTGGGTCACTTCCGGAGAGTACAAGCCTTCGCCGGTGTCAATTTTAAAATCGGTGGTTTCCTTGCTTTGCTTTAACGTGATCTCGACGAACATCGTTCCATTCTGGACCGTCAGCCTTCCCGGTGTAATGACATAATCCTGCATCACCGAAGTATCGGTCGTGTTAAACTTAAGAAATTTGTAAGCCATGCTGTACGTACCGTCTGCAATTCCGTGTGGATTCGAGTTAACGACAGGAACGCCTCCACCGGGACTCTCCCGGCCCGTTAAGTTTCCATCCGCATAGACCGCAGGTGTCTGAACGGCTGCCAGCAGTGCAAACAACATCGTCCATACGAAAACTGCTTTTTGTATACGATTGCTCAAAATAGGCTCTCTCCCTCCGGCTGCCCTATTTTTGTTTGATCAGGGCTGTTGACGACGCTTTCTTCCATGAATCTGATACGCCACAAACAAGCCGGATACAACCAGCATACCTGCCAGCATACCGATCGGGGCCTCGTCCCCGGTTTGAGGATTCACAACGGCCGATCCTTGACCCGCATTTGCAGATCCTGAAGATTTGGCGGCAGACACCGGAGCCGATTGGCCCGCTGCGGCCTTGTCCGCGCCAGACTTGCTGTTCTCGGCAGTTTTGCTTCCCGGTGAATTAGAAGCCGGTGCGCTGTTCTTCGTGGCCTCGGAAGGTTTGGCTGCTGCAGGCGGTTCGCTCTTGGCCGGTGCGGCTCCCGTGCTCTTGATCGTTTTTGGGTCAAAGATGAACCTGATCGTATAATCGTGATCATAATCAATATCCGGTACCGTCACGTGAATTTTCGAAATCAAAGGCTTGCTCAGATCATCGATCTTGAACTGAACCACCCGGGTATCTTCTTCCTTATCGCTTCTGATCACCTTCGCATCAGCGAAATCGCTGCCAGCCGGCGTTTTAAATACCGTGATCCATTTACTGTGGTTCAATTGAATCTGTGCCGTGATTTCTCCGCTTTTAACATTCAACAAAGCCGGCTTTTCGAAATAGTCGTTGGCCATGGATACAGAATCATTCTCCGCCTTCGTGATCACGTAGTCGATTCTGTATGCACCATCTGCCAAATCTGAAGCGGCTTGCGCAGCCGGCGAGATAACCAATTGCAGTGCCCATAGCAGCGCGATGACAAAGGACGGCAAAGCTAACCTTCTTTTCATTTATCGTTCTTCCTCCATTTTCCTTGGATTAATTAATGACAAGATAATGATTATCATTCTCAATGATAGCTCAAAAAAAATGACGACTCAACATGATTCGAATCATTTCTACATCTCCCCTACCGAGACCGCTGCTTCAGCATCACAACACCTCGAACCTAAAAAAATGTGTCCACACGAGTCCAAAATTTTCCCAACGGCTTGATGATAGCTTAAGCTGCTAGAAAATGTCAACACTTTTCAGCATGGCTTAACGCCGTATAAATCCTCAAAATCAGATGTTTTCTTGATCTAATCTTTATTAACCGCTCAATAAGAAACTGTTTTCTTGCATGTTTTTGGATAATCATACCATAAAATATGTTGACAATGATATTCATTCTCATCTATTATTTTTTTATCAAGGATTGTCACAATTTGGTCACCAATGCGAGTTATACCGCTAAAGTGAAGTTCGAAGACGATTATCCTGTCATGATCCCGCTTAAACCTGTATAAACCACAAGGAGGAGTTAACCATGATCATTGTTACAAACACCTCTCACATTACGAAGGGAGAAGCTCACAAGCTGATTGAGCGCTTTGACAAAGTAGGCAAAGTCGAGTATATGCAAGGATTTCTCGGTCTGGAAGTTCTTTTGACTGAAAACACGAAGGAATACGATGAAGTAACCGTCGTTACGCGCTGGAACTCGAAGGAAGACTTCAATGCGTGGACGCGCAGCGATGCTTTCCGGGAATCCCATTCTCATCGTGAGAAGCCCGATTACATCATCTCCAACAAAATTACGTTCTACGAGGTGAAAATTGTCCGCCATCCCATCGTTGCAGGAGACGCTTCTTTATCCGTTGGTTAATGCATAATGCACCCGTAACCGGGTGTACTGCAAAAAGGCCGAATCTCTCGATTCGACCTTGTTGTATCGCGGTTGATTGTCGTTATTTATTTGTCATTCCTTAATACCTGGTAGACATCCTTAATCATCATATACGTGTCGCCGTTCGTCAGCTCCTGCTTGTCCGCGATCGCTTCCACGGTAGCCGGAGTCAAGTAGCCTTTGCTCTGCAGCGCGCTGACTGCATTGTTCTCCGCGGCTTCAACTTTCAACAGCAGCGCCAGCATATAAGCGGCTTGATCCATCGTCACCGGCAGCTTCTTCGGATCGGAGCCCTTGGCGAGCGCGGCCGCCGGATTGCCCGTCATTACCGAAGGCTTGAATTTGCGCATGCCCTCGAGCATATTGACCATGCGCTGCTGGTTGCTCTTCGCATCGAGCGCAAAGTTGTTATCGTAGCCGCCCGTCGCCAAGCCAAGCGTGACGGCCGCCTTCAAGCCCTCATACGCTTTATGCTGCATGAACGGCTCCGGCTTGAGCTCGTACGGATTCAGTACCATGCCCTGCGCGCTCAACGTTTGGTGCAGCACGGCGATGGCTTCCTTAGAGGCGGCCATCTGCCGGAACGAAAGCTTCTGTTCGGCAGCGATCTTTACGGCCGCTCCGGCGGCTTCGCCGGCGGCCATGCCGACCGGAATGACGCGCGCCGTACCGTGCGGCAGCGAGTCATAGCTGGCAGCGCGGCCGACCACGAGCAGCCCGTCGACCTTCAGCGGCACGATGCTGCGGAACGGCACCGCGTACTGCTTCGGATCGGTAACGACCGCACCGGTATCCGCAGGAGACATACGCTGAATGTCGACCGGGTACTCGCCAAAAGCGATGCGATCCCACTGGTCGCGATTTTCCAGCACGTCCAGAATGCTCAACCGGTATTCCCCTTGAATGTGCCGCGTTTCGCGAACATACAGCTCCGGTGCCGTGGCATCGAGCTCGATGCCGGCGAATTCCGGATACTTCTCTTTCATGTAAGCGACGATGTTCGGCAGCTCGTTCTTCGCAAGCTCGAACGCTTCCGCTCTGGACTTGGCGTCCGTGCCGTCGATGCCGAAAACTTGCAGCGCATTGATCAGCATCGTATTGTCGTTCTGACGACCGATGTTCAGCCCCCGCATCGCGACCCGCTCTTTATTAAGCGGCGGATAATCCTTCATCTCCTTGTAGCCCCATGCGCTCATCGCATTGGCGCCTGTTCCCGCATCACCGTCATTCTCCAGACGCTCCTGCACTTTCTTCCACACATCCGGCGTAATGTTCTTCAGCCGGAACACGAGGGTTACCGCCATGCGCGCCTTCTTGTCGCCAAGGTCCTCGCGGCCCGTCGTATACGGAACGCCAGCCTGCGCGGCGATGTCGGCATCCTGCGTGGCATCGATCACCGCGCCCGCCTTAACGGTTTGCGTCGTGCCGTCCGCCAGCGTCAGCTTCAAGCCCGTCACCGTCTGAGCTGCGCCTCCCGCTTGCACGACCGGCTCCATCGCCTGTACCTTGAGCAGCACGTCGATATTTTTCTCCGCCGCCACCAGCTCGTTGAACGCATTCGCCGCCGTCACGACGTCGAACGAATCGCCTTCGATTTTACTGTACCAAGCGCTGAAAATACCTTGGTTCAGCACCTCGCGCTTGTGCAGAATGCTTTTCTCCGGTTCATAGTTCATGTCCAGACTGTTGAGCCAGCCCAGCGTCATTAAGCCGCCCAGCACGCCGCGATCGCGCCCGTCCACTAGCAGCGTCTTCAATCCGTTGCGCGAAGCCGAGACAGCGGCTGCGACGCCCTCCGGATCGGTGCCGGCTACGATGACGTCGTACTGCTCCTTCGGCGTTTTCACAGTTTGAACTTCCTGAAGCTTTTGTACTTGACCGGCTTTAACGTTCTGGACCGCCGCTTTCTTCTGCCATACGTAAAGTCCGCTTGCTGCCGCCGCGATCAATACGAGCGCCACGAGTACGCCTATGTAGCCCTTCAGACTTCCGCCCGAAGCATAATTGGAATTGCCCGCCATAATACACCTCTCGTACTAGAATAAAAAGTCCGTTTCAGCCCGGCTTCCGCCCCTTTTACATACGTAAGGCCACCGCAAAAGGTTTCAACATTCGCGCAAAAGCGACAACGCGCGGCCGCAAAGGGATAGGGCATCCCTCAGCTCCCCTCCCTTTAAGCGCAACTTGCCTTCACGCCTTCAAGCCGTCAACTGCTGTTGCGCGCACTTGCTCATGCGCTTTCGAATCCCCCAGGCTTCGCCTTCCCAGTTTCGCCTTCCCTGCCGCAACTGTTACGATGGTGCGACGCCGAGCCCGTAGGCTTCGTCAAGCAGGCGAATTTTTTTCTCGATATACTCGCGGTATGCCTGGTTGTACGCCGCCGGCTCCTTGGGATTCGGGAAGCGCTCGATCCGCTGTTCGTACCCGTCCTCATGCTCCACCTTCGGAAACAGCACCTTGCTGACAGCGCCGCAGCCGAGGCCGATAATCGTCTGGCGTTCTTCCATCATGAGGATGTTGTACAAGCTCTCGTACCCTTTCAGCGCGTAGCCGACGTTCTCCTGATTGCCGAGAATGTTTTTCTGCCTGTACATGTAGTAAGGCACATAACCGCGGCGTTCCGTCCAATCCGATGTGAGCTTGATCATCTCGGTGATTTCGTCGCGCTCCGCCACCTCATACGCGTCTTTGTTCTTCGTCATGCGGGACGCCCGTTTGAACGACAGCGTATGGACGGTCAACGATTCCGGCATCAGCTTCCCGGTTTGTTCAAGCGTCCGTTCAAGCTCCGCCATCCCTTCGTTCGGCAATCCGATGATCAGGTCCATGTTGATGTTGTTCATGCCAAGCCGGCGGGCCAGATTGAACTTCTCGATCGTCTCCGTCACCGTATGGTGGCGACCGATCGTATCGAGCGTCGCCTGCGTGAAGCTTTGCGGGTTGATGCTGATCCGGTCGACGCCAAACCGTTTCATCACTTCGATCTTATCCTCGGTGATCGTATCCGGCCGTCCGGCTTCCACCGTCAGCTCCCGCACGCGATCCATACCCGGGAACGCTTCGCGCATCGTCACGAATAACGATTCCATCTGCTCCGCCGTAATGCTCGTCGGCGTGCCGCCGCCCCAATAAATCGTCGTGATGCTCACGCCCGCCGCGCGCATCCAGCGGCCCATCTCGCGGATTTCGACGTGGAGCCCTTCCAGGAAAGCATCCACCGACCCTGTGTTCCCCCGGATATCGTAGGCGGGAAACGTGCAGTACGCGCACTTGGTCGGACAGAACGGAATTCCGATGTACACGCTCACCTCGCGATCGAGCCGGAACAAATCCGGGATGACGTTCAATTGCCGCTGCGCAATTTCGGCCAGCAGCTCGACCTTCGGTTCCGTCACGAGGTATTCGTCGCGCAGCACCTGCTTGCACGCCTCGATACTGTTGTTCTTCATCATCAGGTTGTGCATCAGCTTCGTGGGACGGACGCCGGTCAGCGTGCCCCAAGGCTGCTCCATGCCGGTGTACTCGCCAAGCACCTGCAGCAAAGCGTAGTTGGCCGCCCGCTTCGCGGTTCGTTTGTACCCTTCATCCCGATGCGCTGCGGCGCGCGTGTGCGTCCATTCGCAGACAGTGCCGTCAGCCCGATCGGTCAGCTTCGCCTGCGCCGTCACATGCCCCCCGGCTTCGTCCACCCGCACTTCGATACGCAGATGCAGATCGGCGTCTTCCGACGGTTCGTACACCGTCTCCACCTCTTCAAAAAACAACTTGCCTATATGAAACGGCTCGCTCGCCTGCTCGCCGAATCCGACGCGTTCCAGCTCTATTTTCAACTTCATCTCGCCCTTCATTTAAAACTAGCCATAGTGTAGCACATTTGCCCCGGACTGGAAAAGAAATAGGCCGTTTTCGCAGCCTGCCTGCGAGAACGGCCTATTCGTCGTTAACGAAACGTCTTGCGCGGCGTTCGTTTCAATTGCTCGTGCGCGGAAGAGAATGTGGAGCTCATTTCGCCCGCCGTCCCCTCTGACGATAGAAGCGCCACTGCCTCTCCCATATGACCGAGAGCCGTGAACAGCTCCGGCATTGTCGCGATTTGTTCTTTCGGCGATCGGTACATACCGTGTGTCTCCTTCGGGTCCGTCTGGATGTGAGATTGCGTCCACACCTGTCAGGGTTCCCCAAAAGCGACTGCCTTATCCCTTTATGCCCCGGGCTTGCTCTCCACAATGAGCGTAACCGGCCCGTCGTTGACGAGCGATACGTCCATCATGGCGCCGAACTTGCCGGTTTCCACCTTCAGCCCTTGATCCCGCAGCAGCTCGTTAAATCGTTCGTACAGCGGTTCCGCCGTCTCCGGCCGGGCCGCCGCCATGAAATTCGGACGTTTTCCTTTACGGACATCGCCATACAGCGTAAATTGCGATACCGATAAGATTTGACCTCCGGTGTCCAGCACCGACAAGTTCATTTTTCCGGACTCGTCTTCAAAGATGCGCAGCCCCGCCACCTTCTCGGCGACATACCGGGCATCCTGCTCCGTGTCGCCTTCTGCGATGCCGACGAGCAGCACGAGCCCGGCGTCGATCCGTCCGACCGTAACACCGTCTACCGTTACCTGCGCCGCTTTGCTGCGCTGCAATACGACTTTCACTATGGTCTGCCCCGTTTCCTGTCCAAGTTAAGCCTGCATAATCCGCTGCACCGAATACACGTCCTTGACGCGTTTGATTTTCTCGACAACCGCATGCAGGTGATCGATATTGCGAATGAGAATCGTCATATGAATCATCGCCATCTTATTCTTATCCGAACGGCCCGACACGGCGGAAAGCACCGTCTTGCTTTCAGACACCGCCTGCAGCACTTCGTTCAACAATCCCCGGCGGTCGTGACCCGTAATTTCGATCTCGACGTTGTAGTTCGCCTCGACATCGTCCGCCCACTCCACGTCGATAACACGGTTGCCTTCGTCGCTGCATTCCGCCGAAGGAATGTTCGTACAGTCGGACCGGTGCACCGAGACGCCCCGTCCGCGTGTAATGTAGCCGATGATATAGTCCCCCGGCACCGGGTTGCAGCACCGCGCAAAACGGACAAGCACGTTGTCCACGCCCTTGACTCTAACGCCGTTGGTCGGGCGCCCTTTGCGCTCCTTGTCCATGCCCGGCGCCCTCATCTCTTTCACTTCAGACGTGAGCTGAAGCGCCTGCTGCTGGGCTTCTTCCGCTTCCCTGCGCACTTTCTCCGTCAAGCGGGTCACAATCTGCGCCGCCGTAATGCCGCCGAAGCCGACCGCGGACAACATATCTTCGACCTCGTGGAAGTTGAACTTCTTCGCCACCTCGAGCATCTCGTCGTCTTTCATAACCACAGACGGCTCGAAGCCGAGTCGCTTCACTTCGCGCTCGATCATTTCGTGGCCCTTGATTACGTTTTCTTCGCGGCGTTCCTTCTTGAACCATTGCCGGATTTTCGTCCGGGCGTGCGACGACTGCGCAATTTTCACCCAATCCTGGCTCGGACCGTACGAATGCTTCGAGGTGAGAATCTCCACGATGTCGCCGGTCTTAATTTTATAGTCGAGCGGCACGATGCGTCCGTTCACTTTCGCGCCGATCGTCCGGTTGCCGACCTCCGTATGAATCCGGTATGCAAAATCGAGCGGCACAGACCCGGCCGGCAGCTCGATGACTTCACCCTTAGGCGTGAAGACGAACACGAGATCCGAGAAAAAGTCCATCTTCAACGACTCGACGAACTCGGAGGCGTCCTGCGCTTCATTTTGCAGCTCAATAATTTCGCGGATGAACTGCATCTTGTCTTCATAGCCCCCGGAAGGGACGTTGGTGCCCTCCTTATAGGCCCAATGCGCCGCTACCCCGTACTCGGACGTGCGATGCATCTCGAACGTGCGGATCTGCACCTCCAGCGGCTCCCCCTTCGGCCCAATGACGGTCGTATGGAGAGACTGGTACATATTCGGTTTCGGCATCGCGATGTAATCCTTGAAGCGGCCCGGCATCGGTTTCCACAACGTATGAATAATTCCGAGCGTGGCGTAGCAATCCTTGATATTGTCGACAATGATGCGCAAAGCAAGCAGGTCGTAAATTTCATTGAACTGCTTGTTGCGCGCGGTCATTTTCTTATAGATGCTGTAAATATGCTTGGGACGACCGGAAATATCGCCGTCGATACCCATTTCGTTCAGCTTTTCGCTTACGTTCTGAATGACATCATTGATGTATTGCTCGCGCTCGGTGCGTTTTTTCTGCATCAGGTTGACGATCCGGTAGTACTGCTGCGGATTCAAATAACGGAGGGCGATATCCTCCATCTCCCACTTGATCGCAGAAATCCCGAGACGATGCGCGATCGGGCAAAAAATTTCCAGCGTCTCGTCCGCGATCCGCCGCTGCGCTTCTTCCGACTGATGCTTCAAGGTGCGCATATTGTGCAGACGGTCGGCGAGTTTGATCAAAATGACGCGTATATCCTGAGCCATCGCGACGAACATTTTACGATAGTTCTCGTTCTGGTGTTCTTCTTTACTCTTGAATTTGATCTTCTCCAGCTTCGTTAAGCCGTCGACGATCATCGCACAGGTTGCCCCGAATTTCTCACGTACGGTTTCGAGCGAGACGGTCGTATCCTCCACCACGTCATGAAGCAGCGCGGCAATAATGGAGATCGTATCCATTTGCATGTTGACCAAAATTTCCGCTACCGCGAGCGGATGCAAAATATACGGTTCGCCCGACTTGCGCACTTGACCGTAATGGGCTTGGTCGGCAAATTCGTAGGCTTCCCGGATTCGAGTGAGATCCTGTTCTTTGATATAACTGGATGCCTTCTCAAGAAGCTGCTCTATCCCCATCGGTCTATCCATTCCCTTAATTCGATTTTAATCCATTATGCCCTTGAACCGGGCCCTGCGTCAAGAATTTACGGGACAAACCGACATTTTGCGCGGATTCCGCTCAGCCTTGCCGTAAGCGGTCACAGTCCGCTCACTCGGCTCAGCCTTCGTCGATCTGCAGCAGCCGTTCGTCCAACGCGCGTTCGGCCGCATCCCCGCCGCCTGCTCCCGTCTGAACGGCAAAAAGCGCTTCCAGCTTTCTTCTTTCCTTCAGGAGGGCGTCATTTAACTGTATCGATGGAGCGTTTACATGGCGGCTCATGGTATTCATCATCGTCATGACTCCTTTGGCGGACTGGGGTAAGTTTTTTGTCTGGCTGACGCTCCAGGGCGCTTGTACTTTCTTACCCCATACCTATGGAAACTGACGCAGCAAGCTGCCTGTCACTTGCGCTGAACCCCTGCATGGGTGTGCAGAGCAGGACGGGTGCGAGGGGCCGGCCTGCGCAATACGACCTTCTGCGAGATCAAAAAAGAGGCCCCGGAGGGCCCCGCGATTAATATTGGATGAGTGAAAATATTTCCGCACCGTCCAGTTTTTCTCTACCGTTCAGTTCGAGCAGCTCGATCAGAAACGCTGCCCCTACCACTTCTCCGCCCAACTGCTTCACCAAATTGATCGAGGTCGCGATTGTGCCGCCCGTAGCGAGCAGATCATCGGCGATCAACACTTTTTGCCCAGGCGCAATAGCGTCTTTATGCATCGCCAGCTTATCTTTGCCGTATTCGAGCGCATAATCGGCTTCAATCGTTTCACCGGGCAGTTTACCGCTTTTGCGGATCGGCACGAAGCCGACGCCAAGCGCAATCGCGAGCGGCGCTCCGATAACGAAGCCGCGGGCTTCAGGCCCTGCGATCAGATCGATTTGTTTGCCCTGCAAACGCTCGGTCAGCTGCCCAATGACCTCTCGATAAGCCTGGCCGTTCTTCAATAACGTCGTAATGTCCTTAAAGCTGATGCCAGGCTGCGGGAAATCATTAATAACCCGGATATAATCTTTGAAATTCATACAATTTCCTCCAATAAGGTTTCTCTCGGTTGGTATTCCATTAATTTATCCAACAATTCTTTAGCGGATGAGTACAGCATCGCTTGCTCCACGTCCGGACGCTTCATCCGCGCGCGGTACAACAAGGAGGCGGATAAATCTTTCTTCGTCGCCGATGGGACTAAGCGGTAACCGTCGGCCGTCGGTTCGGCCAGTCCAAGCTCAGCGAAGACCTCCATCATAAACCGGACGAGCGCGGGCGAAAGCCCGGCTCGTTTGGCGATCGCCTGGCAATAACCGGTGCGCGGCGTTTCGTTCTTCTCCAGCCACACTGCGGCGCCGTACACCGTCTTGAACATATCCCGGCCTGGCATGACACCGGCCTGCCGGTCGCTGTCCGTATCGCCGTACACGGCGTAATATCGCTCGACCGCGCCGGCTTGCGAGCCGAGCGCTTCGATTTGTTCCATCGTATCGGGAATCGAGAACAGGACGATATCGCGCGCTTCGGATATAGAGAACTTGCGCGCAAGCTCGTTCTGCGGGTGAAATCTGGCTGAGATGTCGACCGTCCACAACGCCGTATCCGCGCTGAACGGCTTCAAAGCTTCGGGCAGCGAACTGCCGAACGAAACGACCGCAGCCGGCCAATTGCCGGACGCCGCCTGCGCGGGTTTACGCTTCAGTTTCTCCAGCAGCTCGGCTACTTTACGTTCAGGCTTGGCCGCACCCCGCCAATCGAACAGCTGAACGGTCGGCACTCTCAAATCCTGAATCATAATTTGCGGACGCCGGACGCCGTTCCATTCGTTGACCGACAGCTCGCCGAGCACATCCAGGGTGGCGGACGCCGGGGAAATCCATTCCGACAGCGACCCTTTCCCAAAGCCGACCGCTTCCACCGCAGCCGCCGATTCACGGGCGCCGCTTTGCAGCGACAGCTTCAAATGCTGATGCTCCTTCCCGATCGTACGCATCTCATTCAAGGCAAGCCCCGTGAACAACAAACGGGGAGACGGATTGCCTGCGCCGAACGGACCGAGCTGCTCCAGCTGGCGAATGTTCTCCAGGTTAATATCTTCAAAATCGCAAACAAGGTCGGCATGCAGCAGCGGCATGTAATCCTCCGCAGTCAGCCACTCTGCCGCCAGTTTGCACAACCGCTCGCCCAGTTCCGGTAAATTTCCGGCTTCCAGCGTCATTCCCGCAGCCATCTGATGCCCGCCGAAATGATCCATCAGATCGTCGCAGTGCGTCAAAGCCCGGTACATATCGAAGCCCGCGATCGACCGCGCCGATCCTTTGGCCATACCGGTTTCCTTATCGATGCCGAGAATGATCGTCGGCCTGTAGTAACGGTCGACCATCTTCGAAGCCACGATGCCGATGACGCCGACGTTCCAGCCTTCTTGGGCAAGCACGATCGCTTTGGGCAATTCTCCGGCCGCTGCTATAAGCTCCTCTACCATGGCGACGGCCTGCTTCGTCATGTCGTCAACGATGCGCTGACGCTCCTTGTTGAGCTGATCCAGCTCGTTCGCCAGCTGCTCGGCCTCCTGCTCGTTCGTGGTAGTCAGCAGTTGAACGGCCGCATCGGCGCTGAGCAGCCTGCCGCTCGCATTGATGCGGGGCGCAAGCGAGAACCCGATATGCGTCGAGTTTACTTCCTTGACCGCGACGCCGGCGACGCCCAGCAGTGCGCGAATGCCGGCACAGGAAGTCGCTCGCATACGCTCCAGCCCTTGCTTCACCATGATCCGGTTCTCGCCGGTTAGCGGCATTAAATCGGCGATGGTGCCGATCGCCACGTATTCGAGCAGTTCCTCCGGCAGACGGCCGAGCAGCGCTTGCGCGAGCTTGAAAGCGACCCCGACCCCGGCCAGATGCTTATACGGGTACGGACAATCCGGCTTCTTCGGATTGACCAGCGCATAAGCGGCCGGCAGCTGCTCGGGCGGCTCATGATGATCGGTGACGATGATATCGATGCCGAGCGATGCGGCATAAGCCACCTGCTCGACGGCGCTAATACCGGTGTCTACGGTCACGATCAAGCCGATTCCCTGCGCCTTTGCCGCATCCAGGGCAGCCTTATTCAAGCCGTATCCTTCATGAACACGGTGCGGGATATACGTATCGAACGAACAATCGAGCTGGTTCAGCAAGTGCACCATCAGCGACGTGCTGCTCACGCCGTCCGCATCGTAATCGCCGTAAACCCGAATCTTCTCGCCATCGCGAATAGCGCGGCGTATCCGCTCCACAGCCCGGTCCATGCCGTCCAGAAGAAACGGATCATGAGTGCGATCCGTCCCGCCATGTAAATACTCAGCCGCATGTTCGATGTCGGTTATCCCCCGAACCGCCAGCAAACGCGAGAGCAGCGGAGACAGCTGTAAGCTTTGCGCAATCGTCTGAGCTTGCTCCTCTTCCAGTTTACCGACGTTCCATCTTGCTTTAGCCTGAAGCATACGGGCTGTTCCTCCCTATCCCTCCGTTAATGAAGCAGCGTCGGCATGTCATCGTGCCCGGCATCCGTGCTCTTGTACGGATAGCCCGGATCGTACGGATTAACCTGCACGCAAACGTCCGATACGTGGATGAACCGTTTCATTAACGTTTGTTTCACTGTCTTTGCTATCTCATGTCCTTCAAGAATCGTAATTCTCGGATTGACGCTGATCTTCATATCGACGATTACGTAATGCCCGTGTTCTTTCGCCTGCAAATCGTCGATGGAAATGACCCCCTTCACCCGCTGCACCGTATCGAACAGTTCGCGCGAATCTTCCTGGCGCAGCACGCGGTCGGTCGAATGTTGCACCGCTTCCATCATATAGCGGTAGGCCAGGCGCATCACCAGCACCGCAATGAGCAGTCCGGCAATCGGGTCCAAATAATACAGCAAAGGCATCCCTATGTAATGGCCGAGCATCGCTCCCCCAATGCCGATGAAAGCGACGATGGACGAGTAAATGTCGGAACGGTGTTCCCAGGCTCTCGCGATCACCGCCTGGCTCCCGATTTTTTTGCCAACCCTGTATTGATATTGAAACATCGCTTCTTTAATGACAATGGATAAAGCGATAATGACGAACGCCAGCCGGTCCGGCGCTTGCGGAGCTTCTTGACTTAAAGATTTCACGGTGGCGATAACGATCTCTACACCGATCACCGTCGCAAGCACGGATAAAAGGATCGAAACGATCGGACCGCCCGCGCGATGTCCGCGGATTCCGGCGATGGCGCCGGCCGTATCCGATGCCGAATGCAAGGCGTCCGCCAGGAGCGCCTTGCTGTGCGTCGTCATTCCGGCGACGCCTTTCAACACCGTTAATCCCAGATTAACCCCGATTCCGACCCACAGGCCGATTGCAGCTCGTTTCTTATGTTCCTCCGTCATGGGGCACTCCTCCATGAAAGTGATTATCGTTCGATGAAAGACAAGAAATATGTACCGGATAAAAGGGCGAAGCCGCCGCATATTGCCTTGTTGCGGCGGCCATGGCATTGCTTACGCGGCGGCTTTCTTCTTGGATCCGACAGCTTTGTTTTTTAATTCATACCACAGCGGTCCGGCGATACAGACCGAAGAGTAAGCGCCGCTCGTCAAGCCGATAATTTTCGCAAGGGCGAACAGCTTGATCGCCGGGCTGCCGAGAACGAGCAAACACACCGCGGCAATCAAGACGGTAATAACGGTATTGATGTTCCGTTTCATCGTTTGCCAAATACTGTCGTTCAACAGACCGGCCACGTCTTCGGTCGATTTCAGCTTGGCAAAGCGGAGGTTTTCCCGGACGCGGTCGAAAATTACGATTTTATCGTTAATCGAATACCCGATCGTAGTCAAAATCGCCGCCATAAACGGCAGATTCACTTCAAAACGGAAGATCGCGAAGAAGCTGATAACCACAAACGCATCGTGCAGAATCGCAATGATCGAAGCGATCGCGAACCGCCATTCGAACCGTATGGTCACATACAAACAAATCGCAAGGCTGGCCGCGCCAATCGCGAAGAGCGCTTTGTTCTTCTGCTCGATCGCCATATCCGGCGTGACGGTGTTTACTTCTTGCGAGACGTCGCTGCCGTAAACGGCCACAAAGCTCTCCTTAATCTTCTTCACCGTATCGTCGGTCAGAATGTCGTTAAACCGGACGGACAACCGGTTGTTATTGTCTCCGCCAAGGGTCAGGATGGCCGGCTCGGTACCGTTCGACTTGAGCAGTTCTTCCGCTTTCGCCCGATCGATCGATTGGCTGGCCGATATATCCATCGAGGTGCCGGCCCGGAAATCGACACCGTAATTCAACCCCTTAAACATCAGCATGCATGCGCCCAGCGCGCAAATAATCAGGGAAGCGATATAAAAATATTTCCGGTTTTTGACAAAGTCAAAATAATTTTTAAATGCAGAGTTGTTTTTAAAGGGCACGAATTTCCGACTCCTTTACGCCATAGTAAGTAGGCTTTTTAAATACGTTGGCGCGAATCAGCAAGACGAGCAGGAACCGCGCAAGGAAGACGTTCGTTACGACACTCAAGGCGATGCTCAGCATATTCGTCAGCGCAAAGCCCCGAATGGCTCCGTTCCCGATGTAAAAAAGGACGGCGCCGGCAATAATATTCGTAATGTTCGCATCCATGATCGTCCGGAAGGAATGCTTCGAGCCCGATTTCAGCGAGGACAAGATGCTTTTGCCGCTGCGGATTTCTTCTTTGATCCGCTCGGCCGTAATGATATTGGCGTCGACCGCCATCCCGATCCCCAGGATGAAGGCTGCGATGCCGGGAAGCGTCAAGGTCGCATGAATCAGATTGAATACGAGCAGCAGCAGCCAGGCGTATGTAATAATCGTAATCGAGGCGACCAAGCCCGGAATCCGGTAAAAGAAGAGCATAAACAACAAGATGAGAACTGAGCCGACAAGCCCCGCCTTCACCGTCTCCTGCAGCGACAGCTGGCCAAGCGAAGCGCCTACGCTTTGTGTATATTTCTCGGTGAGCTTCAGCGGAAGCGCACCCAAATTAATCGTATCGGCCAGTTTCTTCGCTTCGTCGAATGTAAAGTTACCGGTAATCGTCGCTTTGCCGTCCGTCAGCACCTGCTGCACGATCGGAGAGGAAAGCGGCGTTTCGTCCAAATAAATCGACATCGGTTGACCGAGCAGCTTCTCGGTAACCTTGCGGAATTTCTCTTTGTCTTTAACCTCGATTTGAATCATAGCCCGGTTCGTTTGGTCGAACTGGACTTTGGCCGCGTTCTCGACGAAGTCGCTTCCGATCAATTCCTTCGTTCCGTCCGGACCCCGGAAAGTGAGCTGCGCCGGCTCTTTAATCACCTTGCGCACTTCTTCTTCATTGCTGACCCCTGGAAATTTAACGCGAATCCTGTCGGATCCTTCAGTTGTAACCTCCGGCTCCGTAACGCCCAAAGCGTTCGCGCGCTGCTCCAGGCTGAGCGCCGTTTGGTTAAGAGACTCTCTCGTTACCGGCTTCCCGGCCTCGATCGGCTCCGCTACATACAAAATCTCAAATCCGCCTTTCAAGTCGAGACCGAGCTTGATGTTCTTCACCAGCTGCGGGCTCGTCACTCCAACCGATGCAAATACGATCAGAACTATCGCGACAAATGCGACGATGCGTTTGATGTCCATAACGATCTCCTTCCACCCTCAATAGTCCTATTATACCCACCTGCGAAAATCGAGTCAATTTGCCATCGATCGCCAAAAAGCCCGTTAAACGGGCCCCGGAAAACTCGGGTACGCCTCTTATCTCAAGGCGGATGCGGAAAGCCTGGAAATCAGCAAAAGACTCCCGCTACCGGAAACGGGAGTCTTTGTATATGCTCATCGTCATCCAATTCATAAACGAAGTGACTTTTAACGACAAAATATCATTGACGATCCGGTGCAGCGGCGGCACGCCTTGCTTCTGATACTTATCGCTGACGCACTCCCAAACTTCTTGCCCGGTCACATGCTCATAGCCCAGCATCCGAAACTCCTGCGCCTTGCTTTTGCAAAGATCCTCGATCATCAGGTTAAGCTCGTTCTCGTCCATCTCTGCCGCCGGGTCGTCTTCGGCATAGCCGTCTTCACGCGTCCCGGCCGGCGGTCCGGCAAGCTCTTCCTCCGCGCCCGCAGCCACGCCGATTCCGGGGTCTCCCGGAGCTGGCTCCGGCTCCGCAGCCGCCTCCGCCGTCCCGGCCGTCAGCTCCTGCGCATCTTTAACCGATGTCGCGGCCGCCGTCTCCTGGGAATAGAACAGCTCCATATACGGAACTTCCTGGTCCTTGCCGATATCGCGATTCTCCTCAGGCTTCTCCATCGAACGATCCGGTTCGATATCCGGCGATTCAGGCGATTCCGGGTTCGTCCCGGCGCTGCGATCCTCATATTGCTTGCCGTCTGTCATCCATAACCCCTCCCGGTGCGCAGCCTGCTCATGTTGTATGTAATTCGCTGTGCAACGCTTATTTCCTTCTTCGTCTCCTACAGGGCTTGTATAAAAATGTGTGCATGCGCCCGGACAGGTCCGGCATATCCATTAATAAATAAACCGACGTGGGAAAAGAGGTTATGGCATTGACCAAACAATCATTTATCAAAGGGACGATGATTCTTCTCGCTGCCGGTATTATCAACCGCATTCTGGGCTTCATCCCGCGTATGACGCTGCCGCGGGTCATCGGGCCCGAAGGCATCGGGTTATACCAGATGGGATGGCCTTTTCTCATTGTCATTCTAACGATCGTCACGGGCGGCATTCCGGTTGCGGTGGCCAAGCTTGTAGCCGCTGCCGAAGCCGAGGGCAATGAAGCCCGGGTGAAAAGTATTTTTCGCATCGCGCTTGCCGTCGCCACCGTGTTAGGTCTCTTTTTCACAGGGGTCATTTATATAGGGGCCCGCTGGATTACCGATCATTTGTTCACCGACCCGAGAGTGTACTATACGTTTCTATGCATGACGCCTATCGTGCCGCTTGTTGCCGTATCCTCCGTGCTCCGCGGTTACTTTCAAGGGCGGCAGAACATGATTCCGACCGCCGTTTCGCAGGTGATGGAAACGCTCGTCCGCATCGTGGCCGTACTGGCGTTCGCCTATGCCATGCTGCCCTACGGCCTCGCCTATGCGGCGGCGGGAGCGATGGCCGGCGTACTGGCCGGGGAAATTTGCGCCACGCTCGTGCTTGTGTTTCTGTACAAAAGAGAGCGTCTGACTCCCGAAAGAGGACCGATTCGCGCCCAAATCGGGACAACCCGCCGTCTGTCCCGCATGACCAACCTGAAACAGCTGCTTAAGCTGGCGCTCCCGGTAACGGGGAGCAAGCTCATCGGCTCGGGTTCTTACTTCCTTGAATCGATTCTGATCGTGCAAAGCCTGGCGCTTGCCGGCCTTGCTACGACGGTCGCAACGGCGCAGTACGGCGCTCTGCAGGGGATGATCATTCCCGTGCTCATGCTGCCGGGCGCGTTGACATACTCGCTTGCCGTCTCTCTCGTTCCTTCGCTTTCGGAAGCCGCGGCGCGCGGCGATATGAAGACGATCCATATGCGCCTGCGCCAGTCGCTCAAGCTGGCTCTCGTCACGGGCGCACCGTTCGCCGTTCTGATGTATGTGCTCGCGGAACCGATCTGCGCATACATGTATGCCCAGCCCGGCATCGCCTCGATGCTGAGAATGATGGCTCCGGCCGCCTTGTTCATCTACTTTCAAGCTCCGCTTCAAGCCGCTCTGCAGGCGCTGGACAAACCCGGAGCGGCGCTCGTCAATACGCTGATCGGCTCCGCAGTCAAGCTCTCGTTGATTTATGTGCTGGCGAGCCGTCCCGAATTCGGTATTCTGGGTGCGATTGTCGCCATTACCGTCAATATTATGCTCGTGACGATTCTTCACGGTCACAGCGTTGTCAAGCTGCTGAAATTCCGGATGGTGTCAGGCGACTTTCTCAAGGTCGGGGTATGCATGGCGGGCACAGGCTGGGCCAGCACCGTGGTTATGCACTCGTCCTGGATCGACGACGGCCTGCTGCGATTTCTGGCCTCCTGCTGCACGGGCATGACGCTGTACGTGCTGCTCGCGTTGGTTACCCGCCTGATCGAACGCGACGACTTGTTCCGCATGATCTGGCTCGGCAAGCGTTTCGTCAAATAAGCGTACTAAGCGTCCCTCGTTATCTCTTCTTATCGATAAACCATTTGCCGCGATGGTCGACCGAGCAGAAGAACACATCTTTAAAGTCGTTAATCCCTCTCGACTGCAGTTCCCGCTTCAGCCAAAACCGGGTTTTGCCCAGCTTGGTTAAACTCTCGTCCTGTACCCGTCCGTCCATAATGAGCGGCAGCGGCAGGCCTTCGTAGCGAAAGACCGGCTTCCGATCGCCGTCGCCCGGCGAAGATGGGGGATCGGAACTTTTCTCGGTGACCGTCAGTTTTCCGGAAGGTTCCAAAATGGCGAATTCCACGTCCGCCAGGTTCATCACTTTATTTTCGCGAAGCTGCAGCAGCAAATCGTCCAGATTGTAGCGCTGACGCTTCATCTCCGAACGGTCCAGCTTGCCTTTGTCAACAATGGTGGCCGGGCTGCCTTCCACCCAGCGGCGAAGTTTCTCGCTCTTCAGCGAGAAGAAGGCGATAATCAATTGAATCACCACCAGCGTCGCCATCGGCAGAATGCCTTCGAGCATCGGTTTGCTGACGTCCTCGACCACGAATACCGCGATTTCCGCGATCATGATCGAGATGACGAGGTCGAAAACGGACAGCTTGCCGATCTCCCTTTTACCCATAATGCGCATCGTCAAGAACACAATGATGTAAACCAGTATGGTCCGTAGAAAAAGGATCAACAACTCCAAGCGACATTCCTCCCCGCAGTCGGTTCCATGGGTATTTTGACCTTGGAGAGGAACCCTCATTCGGGAGAAATGTTGGTAACGGGACCTGTACTATTTTGATAGCCAAGCCCATAAAATGGGACTAACCAATCCATCGGGAGGTTGCCATCCTTATGAAACGTTCGCCGCTCTTATCCGGATTGACGTATTCCACTGTCGTCACCTTAGTCGGCACGCTGCTTGCTTCGCTCCTTATGCTCGCCACTGATTTGTCCGAAAGCTCCTGGCTCCGGACCACGCTGTTCATTCACGGGCTGTCGTTGCTGATCGGAGGCTTCGTCACCGGCAAACGGTGCGAATCCAGAGGTTGGTACCACGGCGGGCTGCTCGGCCTGGTCTATACGCTTATTGTGTGGATGATCGGCTTTCTCGCCTACGACAGCGGGCTGACGCAAGAACTGCTGATCCTCTCCGGCATCGTGCTCGTAATGGGCGCACTCGGCGGCATGATCGGGGTCAATGTGAAGAAGTAAGTGAATAAGCCGGCAGCTGCGCAAAAAAGGCGTGCATGCGGCAGAGAATGGCTCTCTGGCGCAAAGTACGCCTTTCTTGTCTCTGGAATTGTTTAACAGTGCGCGCTACTACTTGTCTTCAACGGAAGGCGCCGGGGTTACCGCGTTAATCGCCGAACGTTCGAAGGTCAGTTTCGTCACATCATTGACGCGCAGGACGATCGTATCGTCCGTCAGCTCCACGATAGTGCCGTGCAAACCGCCAATCGTAACGATTTTGTCCCCTTTTTTCACGCTGCTCAACATCATGTTGCGGGTTTTCTGACGTTTTTGTTGAGGACGGATCAGCAGGAAATACAAAACAACAAACATTAGGACGAGCGGTCCATAGGTCATCAAATAACTTTCGATGCCTGCCGGAGCTTGGTTGGCCGTAGCCAAAATCATGATCGTTTCCTCCCTTTTTACCTGGTATATGTATATATGATGGTTGGTTAAAACCCTTTGCTGTTCTCGTCGATGCCGTATTTTGCAAAAAATTCGTCGCGGAAATCAAGCAGCCGGTCTTCTTGAATCGCTTGCCGAACCCCGCGCATCAGTTCGAGTAAGAAATGCAGATTGTGATAAGTCGTCAGCCGTATGCCAAACGTCTCGTCCGCCTTAATCAAGTGGCGAATGTAAGCGCGCGAATAGTTACGGCACGTATAGCAGGAACATTCCGGATCAAGCGGCTGGAAATCTTCGGCGTATTTGGCATTGCGCACAACCATACGGCCGGAGCTTGTCATCACGGTGCCGTTGCGGGCAATACGCGTAGGCAGCACGCAATCGAACATGTCGATGCCGCGAATCGCGCCTTCCAGGAGTGCATCCGGTGAACCGACGCCCATCAGGTAACGGGGCTTGTTCGCCGGCAGCAGCGGAACGGTGTAGTCGAGAACCTCAAGCATCAATGGCTTCGGTTCGCCTACGCTGAGTCCCCCAATAGCATACCCCGGGAAATCCATGGAAGTCAACTCTGCCGCGCTTTGCTTGCGCAAATCTTCGTACATCCCGCCCTGAACGATGGCGAACAACCCCTGATCATGCTTGCGCCCATGCGCCTCCAGGCATCGCGCCGCCCAGCGCGTCGTCCGCTCGAGCGATTGCTTGGCGTAGCTGTGCTCGGCCGGATAAGGCGGGCATTCGTCGAACGCCATGATGATGTCGGAGCCGAGCGCGTTCTGGATCTCGATCGATTTCTCAGGCGAAATGAACAGCTTGTCCCCGTTCAAGTGAGAACGGAATTGAACGCCTTCTTCCGTGATTTTGCGCATCTCGCTTAACGAGAATACCTGGAAACCGCCGCTGTCCGTCAAGATCGGGCGATCCCAGTTCATAAATTTGTGCAAGCCGCCGGCCGCTTTCACGACTTCGTGCCCGGGACGCAGGAACAAATGGTAGGTGTTGCTCAGAATAATGTGCGCATCCATCTGCTTCAGTTCTTCCGGGCTCATCGTTTTGACGGTTGCCTGGGTGCCGACCGGCATGAACGCCGGGGTCTCGATGACGCCGTGCGGCGTATGCACACGTCCGAGCCGGGCGCCGGATTGCTTGCACGTTTTGATAGGTTCATAGGTGATGGCCATTAATCAGTCACTTCTTTCTAATAAATAAACATGGCGTCGCCGAAGCTGAAGAAGCGGTATTCCCGCTCGACGGCTTCCTTGTAGGCCGCGAGCACGCGCTCGCGTCCAGCCAGCGCGCTGATCAGCATCATCAGCGTCGATTTGGGTAAATGGAAATTCGTCAGCAGCGCATCGACAATCTTAAACTCGTAGCCCGGGTATATGAAAATACCCGTCCAACCGCTGCCTGCTTCCAGCGTGCCGTCCAACCGCGCCGCCGTTTCCAGCGTTCGCGCACTCGTCGTGCCCACGGACACCACGCGGCCTCCGCGGGCTTTGGCAGCGCGGATGATGTCCGCCGTCTCCTGCGACACCTCGTAATACTCTTCGTGCATTTCATGCTCTTCGATCGTATCCGCAGCTACGGGGCGGAACGTGCCAAGCCCGACGTGAAGCGTCACATAGGCTAATTGTATACCTTTTTGTTCCAGCCTATGCAGGTAATCTTCCGTGAAATGAAGCCCTGCTGTCGGCGCCGCCGCCGAGCCCTGATGCTTGGCATACACCGTCTGATACCGCTCCCGGTCCGGCAACTGCTCTTTAATATATGGCGGCAGCGGCATCGAACCAAGACGGTCGAGAATTTCATTGAATATGCCCTTGTATGAAAATCGAAGAACCCGCGTGCCCATCTCGCCTTCGGATTCCACAACAGCGGTCAGCATCGGTTCGCCCTCATCGCTTCCCGAATCCGACGTCCCGAAATGAATAAGCGCGCCGGTCTTCAGCCGTTTGCCCGGACGAACGAGCGCCTCCCAGGCGTCTCCTTCGAGCTGCTTCAGGAGCAGCACCTCCGCTTTCGCACCGGTGTCCGGCTTCACGCCAAAGAGCCGGGCTGGAATGACCCTCGTGTCGTTAAGCACGAGCACATCCCCGGCTTGTAGAAAAGATTCCAATTGCTCGAACCCGTAATGCCCGATCTCCCCGGTACGCTTGTTCAGCGTTAGCAGCCGCGAGGCCGTACGATTCTCGAGCGGCGTCTGCGCGATCAACGATTCGGGGAGATGGTAATCAAACAAATCTACCTGCATGAACAACTTCATTCCCTTTACGGTAAAGTGGTGACGGTCACCCCGGAATAGTACGCTTGTAAAATTTTCACATAATCATAGCCCAGCTCGGCATAACCTTTGGCACCCCATTGCGACATGCCGAGTCCATGGCCGAATCCGGTGCCTTTAAACACGAATTGCGTGGTTTTGGAAACCGGCTTTACGTTTCCGTCGGCGCTTAGTACGAAGAACTGTTCCTGCTCGTAAGCTTGAGGCGTACCCGAGCCTCCTGCGAAGTAAAGCGGCGCATCGGAGGCGCTTTGCTCGCGGACAGCGCTTCCTGCTCCCCGTATAGTATACCGTTCCGATTGTTCAATTTCAAACCGCGTGCTGGGCAGCCCGCCGAGCAGCGAACGCAGCGCATCCGGATATGACGCTTTCACGGCTTGTCCGTTGACGGACACTTCCAGCGCACGTCCGGACGGCCCCCGCTTCGTCACCTCGAGGCGGGTAATGCCGCCGGCAGCGGAAGCCGGCAGCGAAGCGCCGAGCTTCTCCCTCAGCCTGCCCTCGTCGAACGGACCGCGAACCCATGCGAACGCGTTCGATTCCATCATTTGGCCGATCACAACGAAGCGGCTGCCGGCATCGACTTTCGCGATAGCGGGATTGGCCGCATTGTCGACAAAGGGTGCCGAACGAATGTTGACCGCGTCCGTCGTCGACTCGTAATAAGGCAGGCCGATCTCATTCTTCGTACCGGTGTCGCGGGCGTAATCCGAATGAATATATCCGGTTAATCCGCTGGGCAGGACGATCCGATACCACGGCTTTTTGCCTGCTTGGGCACCTTCGTCCGGCGACGGCACGCTCTTCAGATAAGGGACGGGGTTGCCCCATACCTCGCTCGAATCGGCCGTCATGCCGCCTGCATTGGAATAGAAGAGCGGGTCGATCAAAGCGTTCTTGTAGGTCAGCACCTGACCTTTGGTCGCATCGACCGCTTGAATCGCAGCGGCGAATTCCGCTTCACGCCCTTTGTACACCTGATCCGCTGTCGAATCGGACACATTCGCAATTTGGTATTTGTCGCCCTGCTTCAACGCGTATGTACGGGCGGCGATCGCCTGCGCCTTCAGCGCTTCCGCCGGCCAAGACGAGTTTAACTCCGAACCGACGACGCTGTATAAATATTGATCAATGGCCAATTCGTTGATGACGGCAAGCTTGCCGTTCAACGTTGTCACCTCGATGCCGCCGCGGTACGAACGGTTCGATCGCTCAGCCACCTGCACGCCTGCTTTCGGATCTACAGGTGCCGCCCACAGCTTGGCTCCGCCGCCGACAACGAAAGCGGTGACCGGCTGTACGGCCCCATCCCCGCTCACGGAAAGCTCGCTGCGCTTGAGCACGTAGCCCGCCGTTTGATCCACGGCCGTCAAGCGGGCTGCAGGCAGTGCGGCGCTTACCTTGTCCTTTAGCGTCTTCAGCGAAGCGTCATCAGCCGCTCCGCCGACCATGACGGCGAAGCCGCCGCCGATGAGCGCCACGTCAGCGTCAAAGCCGGCCTGCACGATCGCATCCGCTTGCGCCTGCGCTTCAGGCTCCGTGGCGTAAACGCCGGCGTTCCAGCCCAGCGGTCCGGCAACTTGGGCGGTTGCATCCGCTTTGGCCGCCGCAGCGGCCGCTTCCTTCGTCGGAAACGGGCCGATATATGCGGCATATGCCGGCTTCCCCTGCTTCGAGCGCTGCACGATGCCCGTACCCGCTCCGCCAACCGCCAGCTTCTGCGCTTGAGCTCTTGCGACGGCTGCATCGGCGCTTTGCGGAAGCAGCGCATAATAGCCGTTCGCATAGGCGCGTACGGCTTCTTTCGCATTCACCTGATGCAGCGGCTTGAAGCCGCTTGCATCGCGCAAGCCGAGCGCGAGTGCGGCCGTGTCCGCGCTCAGCGTAACCGCCGATGCCGGACTGCTGTAACGGCCGGTATCGATAAATAGCGCGACGCGGACGGAAGCCGGCATGGCAGCCGGAATTGCCGCTTGCGCGGCAGGCGCGAGCGGCGTGACCACCGGCGCTGCGAACACGCCGGTCCAGACAACGGCAGCGCACAGCGCCGTCTTGAGACCCGCTCCAAGCGGGCGCCGACCTCGTTCATGATCAACGTTATGACGTTTGGGACTCCCCATGCTGCGTGATTCTCCTCCCCTATTGCAACCGTTGCATCGAGCTGCGATGATGCCGGTTGTCAATCCTATTGCAACCGTTGCATCGAGCTGTGATGATGCCGGTTGTATGGTCTCGCTTCTGTAGCGGTAATGATCCCCTAGTAAATTTTTATGACCGGCTTGGCATGGGCAAGCCCAAATGTTTGCACGCGCTCGCCGTCACCATCCGCCCCCGCGGAGTGCGCTGCAAAAATCCGATTTGGAGCAAATAAGGCTCGTACACGTCCTCAATGGTCTGGCTTTCTTCGCCAATGGAGGCTGCTATCGTGTCAAGACCGACCGGTCCCCCTTGAAAGCTTAGGATTATCGCGCGCAGCATTTTGTGATCGATCTCGTCAAGACCGAGCGGATCGACCTGAATGCTCGACAACGCAGCTTGCGTTATGTCCAGCGTAATGATGCCGTCGCCCTTCACTTGGGCAAAGTCGCGCACCCGCTTCAGCAGCCGGTTGGCGATCCGCGGCGTTCCCCGCGACCGCATGCCGATCTCGTGAGCCGCTTCGCCGACGATCTGCACCTGCAGCAGGTCGGACGTGCGGCTGACGATGTACGACAGCTCATCTACCGTATAATACTCCAAACGGCTGACGACTCCGAAACGATCGCGCAGCGGCGCGGATAGCAAGCCGACACGCGTCGTCGCCCCGACGAGTGTAAACGGCGGCAAGTCGAGCCGCACCGAGCGGGCGCTCGGTCCTTTACCGATAATAATATCCAGCGCGTAATCCTCCATCGCCGGGTATAACACTTCCTCCACCGTGCGGTGCAGGCGGTGGATTTCGTCGATGAACAGCACATCACCTTCCTGCAAATTGGTCAGGATAGCGGCCAAATCGCCCGGCCGTTCGATGGCGGGGCCGCTCGTCGTGCGAAGATTGACGCCAAGCTCGTTCGCGATGATATTGGACAGCGTCGTTTTCCCGAGTCCGGGAGGGCCGTATAGAAGCACGTGATCGAGCGCTTCCTTGCGCATTTTCGCCGCCTCGATATATATTTTCAAGTTTTCTTTCGCTTGCGACTGGCCGATATACTCCGCCAAATAGCGCGGGCGCAGACTGAATTCCATCGTCTGATCTTCCATCATCAAGTTCGCCGATATAATCCGGTCATCCATGCTGCGATTCTCCTTTCTAACCGTTCTTAACGCTGCGTCGGGAGCCGTAACGTCATCTCATCATCGACTGTTGAAACAGCGCCTGCAGCGCCAGCTTCGTCACGGCGTCCGTCGTCTCGCCGCCCTGCAGCTTCGGTTTGATTGCCGCTCCTGCACGGTCCGCTTCCGCCTCGGTGTAACCGAGCGCGAGCAGCGCCGCCTTCGCCTCCGCCCAAGCGCCTCCGCCCAGCGGAGCTGAGGCCGTGTCGGCCAGACTGAAGCCAGCCCCCGCCATATCGTCGTCCGCGGACGTCCAGGCGCCGAGCTTGTCCTTCAGATCAAGCACCATGCGCTGCGCCGTTTTCTTTCCGATTCCGGGCAGCTTTGTCAAGAACGCGACATTCTCCTGACGGATCGCCGAGGCGATCGTCTCCGGCCGCCCGCCCGCCAAGATGCCGATCGCGACCTTCGGCCCGATTCCGCTTACCTCCAGCAGCAGGCGGAACAGCGATTGCTCCTCGCGAGACGTGAAACCGAACAGCAGGTGCGCATCCTCACGCACCTGGTAATGGATATACATCGTCACTTCGCCGCCGTCCTTGCCGTCCTTCGGCGCAACGGCGAACGGATTCGCACAGAACACCCGATAGCCGACGCCCCGCACGTCGAGCACGACATACTCCGTTTCCCGGTGGGCGACGGTTCCTCTTAGAAAGTCGATCATCGCTTGGTTGCTCCATTCATCTTTTGTAAAAGTGTTGCCGAATGCGCGTGGCAAATCGCGACGGCAAGCGCATCCGCCACGTCGTCCGGCTTCGGCACGCTCGATAAGTGCAGGAACATCCTGACCATCTCCTGCACCTGCTTCTTCTCGGCTTTACCGTAACCCACAATCGCCTGCTTGACCTGCAGCGGCGTGTATTCGCCGATCGGCAGTCCCTGCTGCACAGCCGCCAGCATCAATACTCCGCGCGCTTGACCGACGGTCAGCGCGGTCGTTACGTTGCGGTTGAAGAACAGCTTCTCGATCGCCACCGCGTCAGGTTTATATTTGTCTATCAATTGGACCATAGCTTCATAGACTTGCTTCAGACGCACTGAATCTTCGGTATGCGCCTCGGTTTGAATCGAGCCGTACTGGACGGGCACCAATTTATGTCCCTGCTTGTCGATAAATCCGAAACCGACGATGGCGATTCCCGGGTCGATGCCTAATATGCGCACGCGGCTTCCAACTCCCCCGCCCGCTCCTCCGTGAGCCTCTATGACGTTCAAAGGACACCAGAAAGCGAACATATGTATTCACCAGCCCATTATATCAGATTATCCCCCCTATGAACACGCTGTATGGAAGAAAACCGTCCGTCAGGCGCCTCGCACCAGCCCTCCGGTAAGCATTAGAAGAAACTGCGGCGCGTTATGCTCGCCGACTCTGCCATCAGAGCAAAATAACGGCGCTGGATCAACCGCATGCGCACTCGGCCGCAAGCGGATGCTCTCCAAGCCCCGCAGCTATCCCCGGATGGTCATGCGCAGCCGATCCCGTCATCAACGCAAATAAACCTCCTGGACCACTTTATAACGTGGACCGGGAGGTTTATTCCGCTCTGACCCTCATCCAAACCGGGGATGAAACGGGCCAGCCTCTATCGTCCTTCAAGGGGAAGGCGCCCGCTGCATCGCATTCTCCGTCTCCTCCACCGCATAGTCGCTCAACGTGGACAATACGCTGTTGTAATCTT
Organism: Paenibacillus sp. tmac-D7; assembly: GCF_006519665.1. NCBI lineage: Bacteria > Bacillati > Bacillota > Bacilli > Caryophanales > Paenibacillaceae > Paenibacillus > Paenibacillus sp. tmac-D7. Next base: position 148,894 of record NZ_VIDW01000006.1, read on the forward strand.
CAAGATCGTGAATACGTATGCCATGGTACAGCTGCCTGACCGTTTCGCGGGGCAGACTGCTTTCCAGGTGCTCAATGTTCAATTGAAAGAACGTGCGCATGACGTTCTCCGTTCCGGAGTTCGGGACGCCTTCGAACAAGGAAAGGTTGCCCTTCGCATCGAGCCCGAAGTACGCCTTTTCCTTGCAGGCCGGCGACAAGTCGTCGATCGACTCCGTGAAGTACACCGTGTTCGTCTCGCCCAGGCTGACCGTTATGGAAGGATGGTTGCGGTAATAATTCATAATGCCGTTCGAATCGAGCAGTCCGATCCGTTCGAGCTCCTCCCCGCACACATAGGCTTTCTTCGAGAATGCTTCCCGTTTACCCTCCATTCCGCTAATGATCTTCCGCACCTCTTCCTCGGGCTGTTTGAACGCCGTCACTTGACGGCTGAATACGGCCCGATCCTGCTGCCATTCTCCCAAATCCCGGGAAAGCGGAGCTTGTACCGCACTACGCGAGAACCAAAGCCACGAAGCAAACACGCCCATTGCGAGCAGCACGACCGCCAAATGCAGCCAGCCGCGTTTAAGGCGAAGCTTTCGTTTCAGTTGTTTTTTGAGCTGATTCCACCATTCTTTCACTTGCATAGGAGATCCCCTCTTGTCTATATCGTTATGATTTACTATTTTTCCCATGGGGATCGACGTTTATACGGAATGGATGTATACTGTGTCTTATGGTAAACAACCCATGAGGGGAAGGATGATGACTTACCTATGCAGTCGCTTTTGAAAGAAGTATGGGCTTGGATCCGTTCCATTGCCGCCGCGTTTGTCCTAACCATCTTGATCGGGATGTTCATATTCCAGCCGACCAAAGTGCTCGGACATTCCATGGATCCGACGCTAAACGATCAACAGCGAATTTACGTTTCCAAACTGTCGCATACGTTCCGGTACGGACCGGATTACGGGGATATCGTCATTATCGACAGCCGGGTGGAGCGCCCCCGCACCTTGAAGGACGATCTGCTGGAGCATCCGCTGCTTCGCCTCCTTCGCGGTGAGGATGACCCGAACATGTACGTGAAACGTGTGATCGGGAAGCCAGGCGACATACTGGAGATGAAAGATAACAGAATGTACCGAAACGGTCAGCCTCTGGACGAGCCTTACTTGAACGAAACGATGGATACTCCCGTTTCACGGCAATGGACCGTGCCGGAAGGCCACGTATTCGTCATGGGCGACAACAGAAACCACAGCAAGGATAGCCGGGATATCGGCTTCGTGCCGATCGACCATGTGCTTGGCATTAAGTTTTAGTTGAATATAAATTAGCTCGCGAACGGAGCCTATCCGGCAAAATGTTCAAAAAGGCAAGCCTTGCAGCAAGGGCATTGCCTTTTTTTATCTTCATTTCAAAATCCACTGATTCAAATCAAAGCCCTTCTGCGCCAGCTTCTCTTCGACTAAAAAAGCTTTCGTCCCTTCCAGCAGCTTCACGCCGGAGTCGGTAAAAGGCACATCCTTGATCCATGAGACAAACACCAATCTTCGCCGAGCCATATTTTTTTATGGTAAATTGATTGCAGTAAAAAGACGGAGATTAGCTACAATAAACTTCTACCTTTGCAGATCATAAGTAACTGACGCTGTATACAGAGGGGGTTGAAGCTTGAACAGGTTTGTAGTCTATATAATTGCCAGTATCGCATGTCTGATCTTACCCATACTCGGTGTTATGTATGGAATATGGGATAGCAACCAATCTAAAACAGGACCAGTAGGCGATGGGAATGCAAATCCTACTATATTTCAATTGATACCAAGTTTTACGATTTTTCTTCTAGGAATCATAAATTTACCCATGGCTATTATCCGCTATAAGAAAAATAAAGAATCAAAAAGCAAAGAGAATTGAACATGAACTTACAATAAAATTGTTACGCTACCTGATACGATAGATTAATTAACTGCCTTTTCAGCGGGCGGTTTTTATTTGGGTCTAAAATCAATAATACACGGTAACACAGCCTTTAAATAAAGGACAAAAAGCCGCCCCCCGTACGCATTCGTTCCGGGAAGACGGCATTTGCTTAGTGAAAAACCGGACAGACTTAGTCGTTTAACCAAGGTCTTGTTCTTTTGACTTTCGGAGGATGATGAGCTTTGCGGCTGTTCCGTTCAATCAAGCTGCTGATGGCGGCGCGGGCCGATTTCCCACGGGCTGGACGCTTCGCCCTCGCGTCTTCTTTCGCAGCCGGAGCGGCGGCCGACTTGCCGTCCTTCGATTTGTGGATCGACAGCGCACGTTCCTCCGCAACCAGAGGTTCCGCCGTCGCAAACGGCATCGCCCCGAGGCCGGGATATACGTTCACCGCGATGCCAGGTTCCGGAAACGGGTAGCCCGCTACGGCATGCGGCAAGATCGGCGACCCGTACGGCGAAGCAGGGTATGCGTCGTACAGATCCCTACCGTAAGGCGTCGGATACATCTCCATCGGCTCCTGATCGTACGGCGTGCCCGGGTACATCCCCATCGGCTCCTGATCGTATGGCGTGCCCGGATACATCCCCATCGGCCCCTGATCGTACGGCGTGCCCGGATACATCCCCATCGGCTCCTGACCGTACGGCGTGCCTGGGTACATCCCCAGCGGCTCCTGGCCGTATGGCGCGTTCGGGTCCGTCGCGAGAGGTTCCTGGCCATATGGCGCGTTCGGGTACGCACCCAGCGGCTCCTGGCCGTATGGCGCGTTCGGATATGCCCCCAGCGGCTCCTGGCCGTATGGCGCGTTCGGATATGCCCCCAGCGGTTCCTGGCCGTATGGCGCGTTCGGGTCCGTCGCGAGAGGTTCCTGGCCATATGGCGCGTTCGGATACGCCTCCAATGGCTCCTGGCCGTATGGCGCGTTCATTTGGGGCAGCGCATAAGGCAGATTCGGTTGACCGCAGCCGCAGCCTTTGCTTGCTGCCGGCGCTTCCCAACTCGGATACGGCGAGTAGGTCACGTTCGGCGTACTCATCGTATAAGGCATTTCTCCGTGCTTTGGCTGGTTCGGAAATACAGGCAGCTCCGGCTCCGTCGCCCAGGGACTTTGCATCATCACTTCCGTTGCCGGCACTTGGAATTGCTGGAACAAGTTCGCTACCGGCGGCATATTTCCGGCATACGTAGGCTCCATAGACGGCATTCCGACATTCGGTGTCGGCATTTCGATATTCGGAGTCGGCATCCCGATATTCGGTGACTGCATCCCGATATTCGGTGACTGCATCCCGATATTCGGTGTCGGCATTTCGATATTCGGAGTCGGCATCCCGATATTCGGTGACTGCATCCCGATATTCGGCGTCGGCATCTGGATATTCGGATACGGCGTAATGCCGGGCGCTTCCTCCTTCAACGGCGCTTGCGGCGCCTCCGGCATCATCGGCGCCTCCTCAACCGGCAGCGGAGATAACGGCATTACGGACGTATCCGCTTTGGCCAAGTGGTGATGCATTGACGGGCCCGTGTCGGATTTCAGCTTCGGAATGTACACGATCTCCCCGGTCATCAGCACGTTCGGATTTTTCAGCTGCTGGTTCGCAGCCACCATATCGGCCAACGGCACGCCCCAAGCTTTGCCAAGCTTCCACAGGGTGTCGCCCTGCACCACGACATGCTTATATAAGTAATCCGTCGGCTGCTGGACAGGCTTAGGCGAATCCGGGATTTTCACCTTCATCCCGACATCGATCACATCGGGATTAGCGATTTGCGGATTGGCGGCAATAAGTTGGTCGAGCTCCACGTGATATTTTTGGGAGAGCTCGTAAAGGGTGTCACCTTTTTTCACAAGATGGATTTTCAATTGCATAAACCTCCTTAGTTTTGCGCTTTGTGCTACCGGAACAAAATGACATTACAGTTTATGCACGAAGGTAGGCATTTGACCACGCAAACTTGAAAAATTTCCATCCTGTCGCTGATAAGGTCCTATTTCCAGGTTTCCCGGATGCCTTGGCTCTAATCTCCGACGATTAGCGCAGAACTGTCCACCTTCCCGCTATACGCTCCGTATGCGATTCAGGCTCGAGCCCCCAACATGACGTTACCCGGCAGTGTTGCCGTTCGCCTGCACTTCCGTATACCGGAACAATTCCTGTGAGCCCGTCCCCCCCTAACCCGAGCCACTTTCCTATCTAACGAAAAAATAGCGGAACTCTGACATCTTATTCCTTATACTTCGCCGCCAAACGGCGTCAATTTTCAGGAATAAGATACTGGAGTTCCGCTATGTTTATCGTAAGGGCACAAACACGCCGCGTTCGGCGGCGGACCGTGAAGGTGCGCGAGCCTACTCGTACACCTTCACGCCGTCTACTTGGACGAGCTTGCGGAATTCCCGCAGCAGGCTCGTCGTGATCGGTCCGGCTTTGCCTTCGCCGATCGTGCGCGCGTCGACTTCGCGCACCGCGATGACTTCCGCCGCCGTACCGGTGAAGAACACTTCATCGGCGACGTACACATCGTGCAGCGTGAAGGGCTCTTCCTTCAGCTTATAGCCGAGCTTGCCGCACAGCTCGATAATGGCTGCGCGGGTAATACCTTCCAGCGCCCCGCAGTAGCAGGGCGGGGTAAACACAACGCCGCGTTTGACGATAAAGATATTGTCGGACGAGCCCTCGGCTACGTAGCCTTGCGAATTCAGCATGATCGCTTCACCCACGCCGGCAAGGTTCGCTTGAATTTTCACCAAAATATTGTTCAGGTAATTCAGTGATTTGATCTTCGGATTGAGCGCGTCGGGCACGTTGCGGCGCGTCGAGACGGACACCGTCCTCAGCCCGTTGACGTAAGCTTCTTCCGGGTAAATCGCCAGCTGTTCCACGATGATAATGACATTCGCCTTCGGGGAACGGCGCGGGTCGAGGCCGAGATCCCCGGGTCCGCGGGAGACGACCAGCCGAATGTACCCGTCGCGCAGCTCGTTGCGGCGAATCGTTTCGACAAGCACGTCCTGCATCTCGCCAAAGGTCAGCGGGATTTCAAGCATGATCGACTTGGCCGAATCGTACAGCCGGTCCAGATGTTCCTTGCATTTGAAGATGTTGCCGTTATAAACCCGAATGCCTTCGAAAATACCGTCTCCGTACAAAAAACCGTGGTCGTACACCGAAATTTTAGCGTCCTCTTTGCTCACAAAGCCGCCGTTCAAGTAAATGACTTGGGCCACGTTCTTTACACCTCCGCTTGTTCTGGGTCATAGGAATATGTCGGGTAACAACCTAAGATGCGCACCTGGCAGCCGATCGCCTCAATTTCCTGCAGCGCGGCCGGCAGCAGCACGGAATCCATGGAAGCCTCGATGTCGATATAAAAGTAATAATTACCGAGCCGTTTTTTCGTCGGACGGGATTCGATCTTGGACAAGTTGATGCGCCGCCAGGCGAAAGCCGACAGCACCTGATGCAGTCCCCCCGGATAATCTTCGGGCATCGTTATAAGAATCGTCGTCTTCTGCTGCGGCGACGCCTTCAGCTGCGGCTTCTCCTGTCCGATCAGCACGAACCGCGTATAGTTGTTCTGGTGATCCTGCACGCCTGCCGCCACCGTCGACAACCCATACAATACGCCGGCACCTATCGGAGCAAGCGCCGCGACCGACGGATCGCCCAGCTCCCGCACAAGGCGGGCCGCTTCACCGTTGCTGCCGACCTGCTCCAGCTCGACATGCGGCAGGAATTTGCGCAGAAACCGTTGACACTGCGCCAGTGTGACGCTGTGCGAGTATACTTTACGGATCTCCCCGCACGCCGCCTCCAGCTCGGTCCCCTGCCCTTCGCCGCTCGGCAAACGGAGCAAATTGATCGAAATCGGGTACACCCACTCCGCTTGTATCGGCAAATCCACCTCATGGACCAGCATATCCACATGCAGCGTCACCGAGCCTTCGAACGTGTTCTCGATGGGAATAACGCTGTAATCTGTTGTTCCGTTCACGGTCGATTGGAACACATCCGCGATCAGTTTGCAGTTAACATATTCAAATTCATCCGTTCCGAGCACATAATGAGCCGATTCCTCGGTGAATGTCCCCGGACCGAGAAGTGCGATTCGCTTCATCCCAAGGTCTCCCCTTTAACGAATTCAAGCAAGGAATACCCTTGCTCCTCAGGCGCCAATACTTGGGCGGCGACTCCCTCCCGATCGGGCTTCAGCCACAATAAAGTCGCTTCGATCCCTTCGGCCCGAAGCTTGCCCCGCATGAATGATTCCAGCTCGTTCTTCCTATCCGAATCCCGATCCACCAGCGTCAATATCGTCGGCCCCGCGCCGCTCAACGCGACACCTAGCGCGCCGTGGTCGGTCGCTTCCGCGAGAATGCCGGCAAGGCCAGGCACAAGCGGAGCCCGGTACGGCTGGTGCAGCGCATCCTTCATCGCCACACGGATCATATCGAGCCGGCCCGTGCAGAAAGCGGCGACCAGCACCGACGAGTGACCCACGTTGAACACGGCGTTCTCGAGGCTTTGCTCACGCGGCAGCACGCCGCGCGCTTTCTCCGTAGACAGCTGAAAATGCGGAATCGCCACAAGCACGTCCAGCCTCTCGTGCGGCTCTACGCGAATATATTCTGCCCGCTTGCCGTCCCAGAATGCCACGACGATGCCCCCGAACAAGGAAGCACCGACGTTGTCGGGATGCTTCTCCAATTCGGTGGCGATTTGAAACAGCTCATCCTTCGTGAACTTGTCCCCAATCAGCGCGTTTGCCGCCGTCAGTGCTCCGACGATGGCCGAGGCGCTGCTGCCGAGTCCCCGGGTCAGCGGAATGTCGCTGTACATCGCGATATCGAGTTCCGGAATTTCGACTCCCGCCCGCTTGAACACGAGCTGAGCCACTTCATAGATCAGGTTGCTTTTATCCGTAGGCACGCCGTTCATCTGATCCCCGTGCAGCGTAATCCGGGTTTCGTCCGACACGCTCATGTCAATCCATGCATACAAATCCAGCGCCATGCCGAGCGTATCGAAGCCGGGTCCGAGGTTCGCCGTGCTGGCCGGCACCTTCACACGCACTCTGCGTTTATTGATATCCGTCATGTCTGTCCGCGCCCCTAACCTTCAAGCTTTCGAATGGCTTCCATAACCGCTGCTTCGGAATCCTTCACCACAACCGGCTCGGCGGCCACGCTCTTAATGGCGATGTTCGGATCTTTCAGCCCATGGCCGGTCAGCACGCAGACGACGCGTTGACCTTTCTCGAAATACCCTTCGCGCTTCAGTTTCATCACGCCTGCGATCGAAGCCGCGGATGCCGGTTCGGCAAAAATCCCTTCGCGTGCAGCGATCGTTTTGTAGGCGTGCAAAATTTCGTCATCCGTGACAAAGTTGATTTGACCTCCGGAATCTTTAGCCGCCGCTTCGGCGCCCTTCCAAGTGGCCGGGTTCCCGATACGGATCGCGGTTGCGATCGTTTCCGGATTCGGAATCGGCTCTCCGCGCACGATAGCCGCGGCGCCTTCCGCTTCGAAACCGATCATTTTCGGCAGCGATCGGGACTTGCCCTTCTCGTAGTATTCCTTGAAGCCTTTCCAGTAAGCCGTGATGTTGCCTGCGTTACCGACCGGAATCGCAAGATAGTCCGGCGCTCCGCCGAGCTGGTCGCACACTTCGAAGGCGGCCGTTTTTTGCCCTTCGATGCGGTATGGGTTGACGGAGTTAACAAGCGTGATCGGATGCTTGGCCGTAATTTCGCGCACGATTTCGAGCGCCCGGTCAAAGTTGCCTTCGATCGCGATGACTTTCGCGCCGTAGATGATCGCCTGCGCCAGCTTGCCGAGCGCAATGTTGTTGTTCGGGATGAGCACGATGCAGTTCAAGCCGCCGCGAGCCGCGTAAGCCGCAGCTGCCGCCGAGGTGTTGCCCGTCGACGCGCACATGATCGTACGGCTGCCTTCTTCCATCGCTTTGGCTACGGCCATAACCATACCGCGGTCTTTGAAAGAGCCGGTCGGGTTCAGCCCTTCGTATTTAAAGTACAGATCCAGGTCGAGCTCGTTTGACAAGTTCTCCGCGCGTACAAGCGGCGTATTGCCTTCCTGCAAAGTAAGCAGCGGCGTGCTCTCATTCACCGGCAAATAGGGTCTGTACGTTTCCAGAAGTCCCTTCCATCTCATGTCTTGCTTAGCCCTCCACTCGGTAGACGCTCTTGATCGCTTGAACGACGTTCATGGACTCGATTTGCTTCAACACGTTATTCATCGCAGCTTTATTGGCGTCATGGGTAATGATGATAATTTCGGCAAGCGGGTTGGTCGCGTTCGGGTGCTGAAGCACCGACTCCAGGCTCACTTCGTGCTGGGCGAATACTTGCGTAATTTGCGCCAGTACGCCGGCTTTGTCTTCCACATGCAGTAAAATAAAGTTCTTCGACGCGATTTGCTCGTCCGTCTTCAGCTTCTTCTCCTTATAAGGCACGAACCCGCGGCGGCCGTTGATGCCAAGGTTCAGGTTGCGCACGACGGCCACCAGATCGGCCACGACAGAGGTCGCGGTCGGCATTTCGCCGGCGCCCGGTCCGTAGAACATCGTTTCGCCCACCGCTTCGCCATAAACGTACACGGCGTTAAACACGCCGTTGACCGATGCGAGCGGATGCGAATGCTTGACCATCGTCGGCTGCACGCTGATGCTAATGTGCTCGTCTTGACGCTCCGCGATGCCGAGCAGCTTCACTTCATATCCGAGACGTTTGCCGTACGCGATGTCTTCTTTGGATACTTTGGAGATGCCCTTTACGGACACGTCCGACAGCTCTACGTTCGCACGGAAGCCGAGCGTGGCGAGAATCGTCATTTTGCGCGCCGCGTCGAAGCCTTCCACGTCCGAGGTCGGATCGGACTCCGCATAGCCGAGCTGCTGCGCTTCCTTCAGCACATCGTCGTACGCAGCGCCCTCCTGGCTCATCTTCGTCAAAATATAGTTGGTTGTACCGTTGACGATCCCCATAATTTTCGTAATGCGATCCGAGGAAAAACCTTCGACCAGCGTCCGGAGGATCGGAATACCGCCGGCGACGCTCGCCTCGTAGAGCACGTCGCAGCCTTTCTCTGCCGCTTTCGCCAAAATCTCCGGCCCGTGCAGCGCCATCAAATCCTTGTTGGCGGTGACCACATGTTTACCGCGATCCAGCGCTGCGAGAATCAATTGTTTGGACAGCTCGATACCGCCCATCACTTCCACAACGACGTCGATTTCCGGGTTCTCGATCACGTCCCACGGATTTTCCGTGATTTTATCCGCAGCCACATGAATGCCGCGGCTTTTGCTGCTGTCCTTGACCAATACTTTCACGATTTCGATCGGGGAGCCCGATTGGCTGAGCAGATCGGGCTGGTGTCCTTCCACAATACGAACGACCCCGGTACCGACTGTACCTAGACCGAGTAATCCTACTTTGACGGGTTTCATATGTGTCCTCCTTATGCGTTGTTGTACGATAAGTCCCGGTTCGTAATAAAGACCTCCAGCCTGGATTGAACATGAATGCTTTGAACGATAGCCCTAGGCGATGTTCGAATTCATTTTCAAAGGCGTTGCACGCCCCGGTTCTTTTTTACTGCCCTTATCATCATCCAAAACGCTGCTATTATTAGTATTAGCCTTGCCCGGCGAGGGTGGCGCGGGTGACGCCGTCCTGGCTGCGCAGCGTGTCGAGCAAATGGCTCACGTTCTCGCCCATCATCGACGTCTCTACCGAGATGACGACATTGGCGATGCCCTGCAGCGGAATCGTTTGGTGGATCGTCAGCACATTGCCTTCCAGCCCGGCGATCAGCGCGAGCACGCGGGACAAGATGCCGGATCGGTGCTCCAAATCCATGGAGATCGTGACGATCCTGTCGCGCTCCAGCTTGGTGAGCGGGAAGATGCCGTCTTTGTACTTATAAAAAGCGCTGCGGCTTAATTCCACCTGCTCCACCGCTTCGTGGACCGTCTTCACTTCGCCGCGGGCCAGCAGTTCCTTCGCTTGCAGCGTCTTGAAGAGCGCTTCCGGCAAGATGTCCTCGCGGACCAAGAAAAATCGCTGCCCCTGCGGCGGTTTTCCCTCGGTATGTTTGTCAGGCACGATAACAGTCCTCTCTACACAGACGATTGTTTTCATCTAGTGGACATTATATCGCAACACGCTCTCCCCGGCAATAGGCTTTCCACTTGAAAATATGATAAAGTGATGATATACACCTGCGAAAAGGAGCGATTCCGGTTGATCCGAGCGAGGATGATAGCGACTGCTATATTATTCCATCAGAACGACATGCTGATGATGAAGCGTTCTCCGTACCGTACGTTATCCCCCGGTATGTGGGCGGCCGTCGGCGGTCATTTGGAGCCTCATGAAATTAATGATCCCGAATCGGCCGTGCTTCGCGAGATCCATGAGGAAACGGGGCTGCTTCCCGAAGATTTGCGCGACCTGCGCCTGCAGTACATCCTTATCCGGTTAAATCAACAGGAAGTGCGCCAGCAGTTCATTTATACGGGAAGGACCGGGAAGCGCACGGTCAATCAAACCGACGAAGGCGAGCTGTTCTGGATTCCCCGCGAACAGGTGCTGAATCGTGAAATCCCTTTTATTTTCCACCGCTTGCTTGAACATTATTTCGAGCACGGACCGAGCCCCCACGTCTGGGTCGGAACGGCAGGTTACGAACCGGACGGCTCGCCTGCGGTTCACTGGACGGAGCTGGTGGATCCGCAGCAAAGGTAACGATTTAAACGGAAGAAAGGGGCGAGACATCATGGCCATTGCCGAAATTACGGTTATCCCCGTCGGGACGGCGTCGACCAGCCTGAGCGCCTATGTCGCCGACATTCACCGGTACTTGACGGATGAACAAGCCAAGGGCGCCATATCGTTTGAGCTGACCGCGATGAGCACGATCGTCGAAGGGGAATTCGACGAGCTGCTGCGCATCATTCGCGGCATGCACGAGCTGCCCTTCGCCTCCGGCGCGCAGCGGGTCTGTACTTCGGTCAAGTTCGACGACCGCCGCGACAAGCAAGGCTCCGTCGCGCAGAAGCTGCGCTCGGTAGCGGATAAACTGGACTAGAGCCCCGCATGGGAGTGGGAGGAAAACGGAACGTGATCGATGAGAACCCGAAAGATGAAAGATACGTTTACGATATTGACGTGCAGGGTATCACCTACAACAGGGATCAGAAGACGCTGCTTTCGGACGTCACATGGCGCGTTCGCAAAGGGGAGCACTGGGCGCTGCTCGGCTTGAACGGCTCGGGCAAAACGACGCTGCTCAACATGATTACCGGTTACATCTGGCCGACCCGCGGAAGCGTCGCCGTGCTTGGCGAAACGTACGGGACGGTTGATCTGCGCGAGCTGCGCAAGTCGATCGGCTGGGTCAGCTCGTCTTTACAGGAAAAGCTGCACGCCAGCGATCGGACGCAATACGTCGTGCTCAGCGGCAAATTCGCTACAATCGGCTTATACGATAAGCCAGATGACGACGACTTCGAACGGGCTGCAGAGCTGATGCGCCAGCTTGGCTGCGCCCACCTGTGGGATCGGCCGTATCAGACGTGCTCGCAGGGCGAGAAGCAGAAGGTGCTGATCGCCCGCGCGCTGATGGCTTCGCCGAAGCTGCTCATTTTGGACGAGCCGTGCAACGGGCTCGATCTGTTCGCGCGCGAAACGCTGCTTGGCGGCATTGAAGCGTTGGGGGCGCAGGCGGATGCGCCTACCTTTGTGTACGTTACGCACCATACGGAGGAAATTTTGCCGATGTTCGGCCATACGCTGCTGCTGCGCCGGGGCGAAGTGTTCGATGCGGGCGCAACGACGGCGCTGCTTACCGAAGAACGTCTCTCCCGCTTCTTCGAACTTCCCGTCGACGTGCATTGGCGGCAAGGCCGCGCTTGGCTGTCGCCGCGGGAAAGCTAGCGAGCGCTAGGCCGCCTGCCGCAGCCGGCCGTTTGCCGGGCCGCGGACGAAGCCGGATTACGCCGCTTCGTGCCGGACTCCAGACGCTGCGGCGGCTGACGGCAGCCTGCGCGCTTCCCTTTGCTCCGCTGAATGAAATCCATAAAAAAATAGCGGAACTGCGATGCGCTATTCGTCCCAAGATCTGGTTGTTCCACCAGAAATCGGGATAATACGGCATCCTAGTTCCGCTATTTATTTGGAATTGCGCCGCCCGGCAGTGATGCAGCAAGCGGCGTCCCCTCCTACTCCTGCTCGACAAATTCAAATTCGAAGTCGCCGATCCGTACCGTCGTACCATCCTTCGCACCACGCTCGCGCAGCGCTTTGTCAATGCCCTTCTTGCGCAGGATGCGCGCGAATCGCATAACGGCCTCCTGCGTGCTGAAGTTGGTTCGTTTGATCAACTTCTCGATGCTCGGACTTTCGACCACGAACGCCTCGTTGTCCCGGCGAATAACGAAGGAGTCGTCATCGCCCTCTTCCAGGCGGTACACTTTGCGCTCCGACAAATCGACTAGCTCCTCCACCATCGGCATCTCCGGAATCGTCTCGAGCAAATCCATGACTTTGTAGAGCATCTCCTGCACGCCCGACTTGGACACGGCCGAAATCGGGAAGATCGGTATATCGAGCCCGCGGGCAGCCAGCTGTTCCTTGAACGACTCGAGGTATACTTCGGCGTCCGGGATGTCCATCTTGTTCGCGGCTATAAGCTGCGGGCGCTCTTCCAGCTTGGCGTTGTACAGCTTCAACTCTTCGTTGATTTTCAACCAATCTTCGAAAGGATCGCGTCCTTCCGTACCGGCCATATCCACGACATGCAGAATGATCCGCGTTCGCTCGACGTGCCGCAGAAATTCGTGCCCGAGTCCGACGCCCTCATGCGCGCCCTCGATCAAACCGGGCAAATCCGCCATCACGAAGCTGCGTCCGTCACCGACGTCTACAACCCCCAAATTCGGCGTCAGCGTCGTAAAATGGTATGCGCCAATCTTCGGCTTCGCCCCGGACACAACGGACAGCAGCGTCGATTTCCCTACGCTCGGGAAGCCCACTAAACCGACGTCGGCCATGACCTTCAGCTCCAGCACGACCCAGCGCTCCTGGCCTTCTTCGCCATTCTCGGCGATTTCGGGCGCCGTATTGTTCGCCGTCGCAAACCGCGTATTCCCGCGGCCCCCGCGGCCGCCCTTCGCAATGACGACCTCTTGGCCGTGACGCGTCAAATCGGCGATGATCTCCTGCGTGTCGTCGTCGATAACGACCGTGCCGGGCGGTACGCGCACGATCATATGCTCCGCATTCGCGCCATGCTGGCTTTTGTTGCGCCCCTTCTCGCCCCGCTCCGCCTTGAAATGCTTCTGATAGCGAAAGTCGACTAGCGTCCGCAACCCTTCGTCCACGCGGAATATGACGTTGCCGCCATTCCCTCCGTCGCCTCCGGCCGGCCCGCCTTCGGGTACGTATTTCTCCCGGCGGAACGCAACCAGACCGTCGCCTCCGTCGCCGCCTTTAACATAAATCTTAGCCTTATCTACAAACATAACCCGTTCACCCTCTTTATGTATCCATCCTGCAAATTAATAGGTCCAGGCTGCCGCCCAAACGACCGAACGTTCATCGTACCGGCTCCGGATGCTCCACCCGCCCGTTTTCCAACGGGAGTTTAGGCTCGCTTCAAGCCGCTGCAGCCGCTCCGGAAGATAGCCGCCTTCGTAGCTGATATCCAGGCAAAGCGTCCGATCCTGCTTGGACCATGTCAATTCCAGCGTGTTGACCTCCGAATTCGTCGAAGAGACCGCTTCCTGCTTGAAGCCTTCCATCAGCGCCTTCACTCCCTCGGCCACCTCATGCGCGTGCGGCAGCTCCTGCAGGCGAATTTCTTCGCTCATCCGCATGTGCAGCTGCAGCTCCTTCACTTCCGTCTGGAACGAGAGCAGGTACACAATTAAAGACGGAATGCCAAGCTTCGAAATCAAGCTTTCCTGCTGCACCTTGTCTTTTATTTTTTCCATCATCGCCTGCAATTTATCATACTTTTTTAATTGCACGTAACCCATTAAGATTTGGATGTCATTCATCCAATCATGCCGGTAGTGATTGAATAAACGAAGCACAAGCAAGTCCTGCTCCGACGCAAGCGCAGCGGACTCCAGGGCAAGGCGCGGTGCCGGCTTGTCCGTATTATGCTGTTCGTTATCGCCATCATTTACCCTTGGGGCCATGCTCCGATCTCTCCGTTCCGCTCATGGATATCCTTAACAGTATAGCATGCCGTATAGCAAAGTTCACGATTTTCTGCAAAAAAACAAACCCTGGCGAAGCTCAGTTCGCCAGGGTTTGGACGTTTGCCGTTTGTTACACTTCTACCGCAGCGGCTACCGGAGCTGCCGTTGCTGGGTAGACGCTCACTTTTTTACGATCGCGACCGAGACGTTCGAATTTCACGACGCCTTCCACTTTCGCGAACAGCGTGTCGTCGGAACCGATCCCCACGTTATTGCCCGGGTGAATTTTCGTTCCGCGTTGACGAACGAGGATGCTGCCGGCCGTTACGGTTTGACCGTCGGCACGTTTCACGCCAAGACGTTTCGCGATACTGTCGCGACCGTTCTTGGTGGAACCTACACCCTTCTTCGATGCGAACAATTGAAGATTCAATTGTAACATGTCTGTCTACCTCCTTACTTGGATGATGTCTGGTCTTGCATTGCTATATATGCGCTATACGACTGTTCAATAGATTTCAGCATGATGACCATGCCTTCAAGTAACAACTGCATCTTGCTTTCCGTCTGGGCATCGGCCGCTGGCGGAATGTCCGCCGACAGAAATCCGTGCTTCATCCGGGTTTTCAACTGCACACCGGTTAACGCTTCAATCGCGTTGACCGTGCCGACCGTGACCGCCGATACGCCGGCACAAACGATATCTTTGCCCGGTTCGTCGTACTGCGCATGACCGTCCGCATGAAAACGCTCGATCCGACCGCTCGCTCCCCGTTTAATCGTGACGCGAATCATATCGTTCTTACGCTTGGATCTTTTCGATCACAACTTTTGTGTACGGTTGACGATGACCTTGCTTACGGCGATAGTTTTTCTTCGCTTTGTATTTATAAACGATGATTTTCTCGCCTTTGCCGTGTTTCTCGACTTTACCGGAAACGGTAGCGCCGGAAATGAGCGGAGCTCCTACGACCAAACCGCTTTCCTTGGAAACGGCCAGCACGCGATCGAACGTTACGGCATCGCCTGCGCCTGCTTCCAGTTTCTCGATGTAAAGAACATCGCCTTCGGAAACTTTGTATTGTTTACCGCCTGTTTCAATAATAGCGTACATTTGTTGCACCTCCTCATGTCTCAGACTCGCCTAAGCCAAGGTGGCTTGACCCGAAAGACAAGCGCTTGAACGGAACCCGCTTCGTGCGGTTACAGCATGCTATAGCAACACACCATGATATTCTATCATAAACACCTGGAGCAATGCAACGGTTATTTCTCGCGGTTCGCGAAGCCGGTGCCGTCGCAGGCCCGGCAAGGCTCGGATGACGTAATCTCCTTGCTGTCGCGCACCTTCTTACGGGTCATTTCCACCAAGCCGAGCTTCGTCCAGCCGACGACGACGGTTTTCGTCCGGTCCTTCTTCACTTCCTTGATCAGCTCGTCCAACACTTGCTGCCGCAGAGCTTCCGTTTCCATATCGATAAAATCAATGATAATAAGTCCGCCGATATCCCGAAGACGCAGCAACCGGGCAATTTCCCGTGCCGACTCCATATTCGTGTCGTAAACGGTCTGCTCCAAATCAATCGATCCGGTATACTTGCCGGTGTTCACATCGAAAACCGTCAGCGCTTCCGTCCGGTCCACGATCAAATATCCGCCGTTATCGAGCCATACCTTCCTGCGCAGCCCTTGATCGAGAAGCTTGCCGACGCCGAAGTCATCCATCACGTCCGCGCCGGTATGAACCTTCACCCGTTCAGCCAGCCAATGCGAACCGGGAATCGATACGATCCCCCGTACCTCGGCCATGACGTCCGGTGAGCTCACCAGCACTTCCTGCACGTCCTCGCGAAACAAGTCGCGGATCAGGCGCGGCAGCATCTCCAGATCGCTGTGTATTTTGCGCGGCACGGAACCCTCCTGGTTCAAGGCCTGCTCCAGCCGCCGCCACCGGTTTCGCAGCTCCTGCAAATCAGCGGCAAGCGCCTCTTCCGTCTCGCCGAGCGCTGCCGTCCGGACGATAAACCCTTCTCCCGGCTGCAGCTGGCGCTCGGCCATCTTCTTCAGCTTATCCCGCTCCGAAGCGCTGTCGATCTTGCGGGATACGCCGACATAGTCGGCATAAGGCATATACACCCCGAAACGTCCGGGAATCGAATAATGGGTGGTCACCCGCGCGCCTTTGGTGCCGACCGGTTCTTTCGCCACTTGCACCATCACTTGTTGGCCGACGCTGACCAAATCGTGTATCGGGGGCTTCTCCTTCGGCTGCTTGTCCAAATTCGCGGGAAGCACATCATCAATATACAAAAATCCGTTCCGTTCCAACCCGATATCGACAAACGCCGACTGCATGCCCTGCAGCACGCGCACGACGCGGCCGATGTAGATGTTGCCCGCAAGCTGGCTTTGATCCCTCCGGCCTTTATAATACTCGGTTAATTTGCCGTGCTCTAAAATCGCCAATTCGGTATGCTCGTCATCGCATTTCACCAATATTCGTTTCATGTGCAGCAACACCTCGGCTCTATTGTACCATAATCTTTGGCGAATCGCGCGCTCGCCGCGCTCATGCGAACAGCTCGGCAACCGTCCTTCCCCGCTTCGTTTGGTCAAAATAGCAATCGAGCATCGCCTGCTCGGGAATAATATGGCGAATGCGCGCCGCCCGGTCATCGAGGACATAGACGACATGATAGCGGTCCCGCATAAACAGCTGTACGACGTCCCCCGCTTTGCGGTGACCGTGCACGACAATAGGCCCGGCGAGGGTGCCGTAGAAGACCCGCTCCTCAAACCGCCGCTCGCGGTGCAGCAGGAAACGCATGAAGCGATACGGAACCCCGCGCCATTCGTACCAATTGGAATAAAACAAGAAGCCGCCGATCAACAGCCCATTCAGTTGAATGCCCCCTCGGTCCGTCAACAGGTGAAAGACCGACACGGCGATAAACAGCGCGCTCAAAATTAAACTGACCATGGAGGCCGCTTGCATCGTTTTTTGGTAAGGAAGCCATAAACCGATCACCGCTTGCATCACTTTGCCCCCGTCGAGCGGAAGCACCGGCATCAAGTTGAACAAAGCGATCAGCAGGTTCGCTTCTATGAAATATTGCCCCCAGACGGGCGGAATGATTCCAAGCAGCATCAGCATATAACCGACCAGCATCATCCAGACGTTCTGCAGCGGCCCGGCCAGAGCTACAGCCGCCTCTTGATAAGCGGGCGTGCCCGCCGCTTCCTCGACGACCGCCACGCCTCCGAAAGGAAGCAGCTGCACTTCGCGGATATCCCAGCCGAAGCTTTTGGCCGCCGCCACATGCCCCATTTCATGAATCAGGACGATCCCGAACAGCGTGAGCATCTCGACGACATACCCGGTGACGACGGATAATAGAAGCAGCAGCGTGAACAGCGGATGAAAGCGAAATGTAATGCCGAACCATAAGTTCCAAGAGATGCCCCGGCGTTTATTCAAATGTAATCACATCCGAAGGATCGAGAGGCTTGCCCGCCTTGGAAACGGCGAAGAACAACGTCCCGGACGCCTGTCCCGCTTTCGGTTTGGCCAGCGTACCCACCGTCTCTCCTCCTTTTAGCCAATCCCCCGCCTGAATGTTGCCTGCGGCCAAATGGCCGTATACCGTCTCCATCCCGCCGGTGTGCCGCAGCACGACCGTAAAGCCGGTATCGTCCTTCTCCCCGGCGAACGTAACCATTCCCGTATCGATCGCGGAAACCGGCGTCCCCGCCTGCGCTCCCAGCAGCACGCCGCCCTGCTCGGGCGTAAATTCGGCGATCAGCATGCCCTGTACCGGCGCAAAATAATGCTTCGGAAGCGCGGCCACCTTCTCCGCATCCTGATGCTTGGCCGGATTAATCGCCGGCAGAAACGAAGGCGGCCCGCCGAAATACCGCTCGTACCAGACGGCGAGCGCAGCGGTATCGAGCGGCTCCGACAAAGCGGCGGATACGATGTCCTTCCCCCGTTCGGCCCAAGGATGGTCCAGCTTATATAAGCCCCAGACGGCGGCAAAAAGCAGCCCGCTCAGCAGTATTCGGACGGCAAACCGGTTGAAGCGCGGACGATCGGCCACCCCGCCGCCTGCCGGATAGCGTTTATCGTAAGCCGCCCATTCCCGTTGATACTTGCGATTCCATTCCTCTTCAGGATCGGAACGTACGGGCGGAATGCCATCATTGCGCCGGTTGAAGCGACCCTGGTCCTCGCCAGGCTCGTCCGGATACGCGTAACGCGGATCGGCGTTCAGCGGAAAATGCATATGGGTCAAGTCCGGCTCCCCGAAACCGCGCCGCCAATCATGCTCCTGGAGCTTGCGGATTTTTTCGTTCCTTCGTTCACGCACATTTTTTCTCGTATTCAAGCCCCTGCCCCTCCCTCGCCCTATAGCTAGCTTGTTTACTTCATCCTATGAGCCTGCAGGGGCAAATATACGGGCCGCCGCGCGAAAAACTCCCATCCGTTCTGCGCCAGCAGCGGATGGGAGTTGCAGGGAAAACCTAACCATGTACGCGTTCGACTTGAACCGCGCAAATTTTAAATTCCGGCATGCGGCTTGTCGGATCGAGCGCGTCAACCGTCAACCGGTTAACCGACATTTCCCCGCCCCAATGGAAAGGAACGAAGACGGTGCGAGGCTGAATCCCCTCCGTTACCTTAACCTGAAAGACAAGCGAGTCGCGGCGGCTCGTCAGCCGGATTTTGTCTCCGACGCCTAGCCCGATCTTACCGGCCAGCCACGGGTGAATTTCCGCAACCGGCTCCGGCGACTTCCGGTCCAAGCCTTCGGTACGACGGGTTTGCGCCCCGCTCAAATAATGATTCGGGATCCGGCCGGTCGTCAATACGTAGGGATAATCCGTATCGATCGGCTCCGCAGGCATTTTCGGCGTAATGCCGAACAGCCGGGCTTTGCCGTTCGGATGATGGAAGCGCTCCTCGAACAGGAGCGGCGTGCCGGCATGCTCCGGAGACGGACAAGGCCAGAACAAGCCTTTCTCCCGCTTGAGCCGATCGTAGCTTATGCCGCTGTAATCCGCTTTGCCCCCGGCGGAGGCAAGAGCCAGCTCGTTGAAGACATCTTCGATGGTTTCGTATTGAAAATATTGACCGCGGCCCAGCTCTTCCGCCAGCTCGCAAATGAAGCGGTAATCCAGCTTCGCCTGACCCGGCGGCTCGAGCGCCTGCCCGCGGTGAAACACCCGGCCTTCGAGATTCGTCAGCGTCCCCTCGCCTTCGAGGAACGATGACCCGGGCAGCAGCCAGTGCGCGTACTTCGCCGTCTCCGTCTCGAACATATCGACGACGACGAGCAGCTCGAGCTTCTGCAGCGCCCGCTCCACCATCCGGCTGTTCGGACTGGAAACGATCGGATTCGAGCCGAGCACAAGAAGCGCTTTGATTTCGCCCTCGTCCACCTTCTTCAGCAGCTCGTAGGCGGAAACGCCTTTCCCGGGAAGCTCCCCCGGATCGATGCCCCATACTTTCGCGACATGCTCGCGCGCCGCCGGATCTTCGATCAGCCGATAACCGGGAAGCTGATCCGCCTTTAACCCGTGCTCGCGTCCCCCTTGGCCGTTCGCCTGTCCGGTAACGGCGCCGTAACCACAGCCTCGGCGCCCGATTTTACCGGTCAGCAGCGCAAGATTGATATAGTTGAGCGTATTCTCCACGCCGTTCACTTGCTGCTCCAAACCGCGGGCGGTCAGCACCATGCCCGTCTCCGCCTTCGCGAAGCCGCGCGCGATCGTCCGAACGACGCCCTCGAGCACTCCGGTCAGCTCTTCCACTCGTGCGGGCGTGAACGGCATTACCGCTTCAACAAGCTGATCGAAGCCGGTCGTCCGCTCGTCGACGAATGATTTCGCAACCAGCTGTTCCGTAATGATCACGTGCAGCAATCCGTTCATAAACACGGAGTCGAAGCCCGGCTGCAGCCTGACGTGAATGTCGGCCATCTTCGACGTCATCGTGTTGCGCGGATCGATGGTGACGATCTTGGCGCCGTTCTTCTTCGCTTCGAGCAAATACGGCATCATCGTCGGCTGGCATTCGGCGATGTTCGTGCCGGCCAGAATGATATACTTCGCATTCGGAATCTCCGACAGCGGCATCGTCATGCCGCGATCGAGCCCAAACGCTTGATTGCTCGCCGCCGCCGCCGAAGACATGCAGTACCGCCCGTTGTAATCGACATACCTGGAGCGCAGCGCAACACGGGTGAACTTGCCGAGCAAATAGCACACCTCGTTGGTCAGCGAACCGCCGCCGTAAACGGCTACCGCATCGTTGCCGTATTGCGCCTGCAGCGCCTGGATTCGCGACGCGATATCCTTCAGCGCGATATCCCAGGGCGCCGAGCTCCACGCGGCTCCGGCCGAACGTGCCGAAGGAAACGCCGCAGCGGGAGCTTCCTTCCCTGCAGCCGTCTCGCGCAGGCCTTCTTCCGCGGGGCGGAACGGCAGCTTCAGCCAGTCCGTCCGGAACAAAGGAGCGGTAATCCGCTCCGGATGCAGCACATGATCCAGCGCGTTCAGCCCTTTTTGGCAAAGAAGGCCTGTCGCTACCGGAAAGTCAGGGCTCGGTTTCACGGTCAAGCCCGGGCTTTCCCCGCTCGGCTGCAGGGTGAGCCCGCACTGCATGCTGCAGAAGCAGCAGTGCGAGGCGGTTTGTTTGTTTGTTAATGACATTAAGGTTGCAATCACGGCACCTCACACTCCCGCTAGAAATGACGTCAGCTGGCTAATTCTTCCGCTTTCGAGAAGCCGATGAACACGAGGCCGTCCTGGATTTTCGTCGGATAGGTGCGTACGCAGCCCGTATCGGGCTTTTGCACAACCCCGGTCGGCAGATGAATTTTGCGGTCGTGCATCGGACAAAAGACGTGCTCGTCGCAGACGATGCCTTCCGCGAGTACCCCCTGTTTATGCGGGCAGCGGTTTTGAATGGCGTGAAGCTTGCCGCCGCTCAATTTGAACAGCGCCACCTCTTCCCCTTGATAACGAATCGTCTTTCCCGTGTTCACGGCCAAATCCTCGTAGGAAACGGCCTTGACCCATACCGTTTGTTCTTCTTGTACGCTCATCGCAAACGCTCCTTCCGGCACCTGTTTGTCTGTCGGATTCCTCTTACGAATTAGTTCAGCTCGACCACTTCATACAAATCTTTTTGAAGCTTTTCGCTGTGAATCGCTTCTTTCCACGGATCCTTCGTGACGGACAAAGCGATGTCCATTCTGGCGCAGAGCGCTTTACGCTGCTCTTCGTCCTCGACGACTTTACGGATATGGTCGATGCCTAAACGGTTGACCCACTCGCTTGTGCGCTCGCCGTATTTGCCCGTTTCCCGGTAATATTGCATGTAAGCTTCCGTATATTCGATAATTTCGCTTTCCGTCTTCACCGTCGTCAGCAGATCGCCCACGCGCACCTTCACGCCGCCGTTACCGCCCGCATACAGCTCCCAGCCGCCATCCACGGATACGATGCCCAGATCTTTAATGCCGGACTCCGCACAGTTACGCGGGCAACCGGATACGGCCATCTTGAATTTCGCCGGCGTATTCAACCGCTCGAACCGTTTCTCAAGCGCGATGCCGACGCCCATCGAATCGCCCGTTCCGAATCGGCAATAGTCTTCGCCGACGCAAGTTTTGACGGTCCGGAGCGCTTTGCCGTAGGCGTAACCGGACGGCATGTCGAGCTCTTCCCACATCGCGGTCAAGTCTTCCTTCTTCACGCCGAGCAAGTCGATCCGCTGACCGCCGGTCAGCTTCACCGTCGGCACGTTATATTTCTCCGCGACTTCGGCAATCCGTTTCAGGTCGGCCGGATTCGTTACGCCGCCGTAAATCCGGGGGACGACCGAGTACGTGCCGTCCTTCTGAATGTTCGCGTGCATCCTCTCGTTCACGAAACGCGACGCCTTGTCGTCTTCATAGGTTTGCGGATGAATCATGCCGAGGTAGTAGTTCAGCGCCGGACGGCATTTGGAGCAGCCTTCCTCGTTCTTCCAGCCGAGCACATGCATCACTTCGCGCACGTGGCTAAGCCCTTTGTCGCGGATCGCCTCCACGATTTCTTCACGCGTGTGCCCGGTACAGCCGCACATCGTTTCCTTCGCATGCGATTTATCGTAAGCATCGCCGAGCGTGTAAGCCAGCAAATCGCTGACGAGCGGTTTACAGCCGCCGCAAGAACGCGAAGCCGTCGTACAGTTTTTCACTTCCTCGACGCTGGTTAATCCTTGATCGCGGATCGAAGAACAGATCGTTCCTTTCGTAACCCCGTTACATCCGCAAACGATCGTACCGTCGCTCATGTCCGCCACGCCGCCGCCCGCGCCGCCTGTCCCCGCCGTATCCTTCAGAATGGCTGTCTTCTCCATGCCGCTAATATCCGTGCCTTCGCGAATCATTTGCATCAAGCGGGTGCCGTCGGACGTGTCGCCGAACAGGACGGCCCCGATAATTTTGTTGTCTTTAATGACGACCTTCTTGTAGACGCCCGAGAAATCGTCCTGTACGCGAATGGCTTTGGTTCCTTCGGCATCGTTGAAGCTTCCGCCGGAGAACACATCCACGCCGGACACTTTAAGCTTGGTGTACACGACGGAGCCTTCGTACGGCCCGGTTTCCACCCCGGCGAGATGCTTCGCGAGTACGGCACCCTGCTCGTATAACGGAGCGACAAGGCCGTAAGCAATGCCCCGGTGCATCGCACATTCGCCGACTGCATAAACGTTCGGCGCGCTCGTTTGCAAGTAGTCGTTGACGACGATGCCCGGGCTGCATTCGAGGCCGGCCTCTTTAGCCAGCTGCACGTTCGGCCTGATGCCGACGGCCATGACGATCAGATCGGCTTCGGCGATCGTGCCGTCTTTGAATTTCAGTCCGGTGACGCGCTGATCCCCGACAATCTGTTCCGATTGCTTGCCGAGCAGAAAGTTCATCCCTTGCGATTCAAGCGCTGCCTGCAGCATCTTCGACGCGGTCCGGTCCAGCTGACGATCCATGATCGTATCGACGATGTGCACGACGTCCACCTTCATCCCCAGGTTAAGGAAGCCCCGCGCCGCCTCAAGCCCGAGCAAACCGCCGCCGATGACGACTGCCTTCTTATAGGTCTTCGCTGTGGCGATCATCTTCTCGCAATCGTGAATCGTACGGTAAGCCATAACTCCTTCTTTATCGGCTCCCGGCAGCGGAAGCATGAACGGATTGGAACCCGTTGCCAAAATTAATTTATCGTAAGCAACCGTCAGCCCTTGATCGCTCGTGACGGTTTGCGCCGCCGTATCGATAGCCGTCACGGTTTGCCCCGTATATAACGTAATTCCGTTGTTTTCATACCATTCAAAAGGATGGATGACGATATCGTCAACACTCGAATCGCCCGCCAGCACGTATGACAGAAGAATCCGATTGTAGTTCGGATGCGGTTCGCTCCCGAAAATGGTAACGTCGTACTTTCCTGGAGCCAGCTTAAGCAAATGCTCGACAGCGTTCACCCCGGCCATTCCGTTTCCAACCAATACGAGCTTCTCTTTTTGTGCCATGCAGAATCATCCCTTCCCATTATGTGTTCTCAATATCGCCGTATATCTATCCACATCTCGCCGGAAAAAAGGTCACCGGGAGCCGTGCGCTTCCTCACTCCCGAATGACGAAAGTTGGGATATCGAGCTAGCCTAGTTCGACCCGCGAACTACCAAAGACGAGTGGCGTATGCAGCCCACAGGCCCAGAGCTGCATATGCCAAGACGTTTGCGCGGATCCGGCTGCCGCTGGCCGATCGGCCAGCGTGCCCGAACGATCCCGCGGTCCGTTATGCGCTGACGCCATCTAACCCGCTTGTCTTGACTTTACCGCCTTCGCCGATCCAAGTGCGCTTCCACTTGCCTTGAACGACCGCAATGACAACGATGCAGACGAGAGCGATGCCGCTCAGGATCAGGAAGCCGGGGGTGAAAGAGCCGGTTGAAAGCTTCAAATTGCCGAGAATTTTCGGCAGGAAATAGCCGCCCAAGCCGCCGGCCGCGCCGACGATGCCTGTAATGATGCCGACCTCCTGACTAAAGCGCTGCGGCACCAGCTGGAACACGGCGCCGTTCCCCATGCCCATAGCCATCATCGCGATGAACAAGAGTCCGGTCGTGAGCCACAAAGCAGGAAGCGTGGAGACAAAAGCCAGCATAATGCCGATTACCGCGTACAGCGTTATGAGCATCCGGATGCCGCCCATCTTGTCGGACATCCATCCGCCGATCGGGCGGAACAGGCTTCCCGCGACAATACAGATGGTTGCGAAATCCGCCGCCGTTACCGCACTGAGCTTATATTCCGTATTGAAAAAGATGGTCAAGTAGTTTGCCATACCGGAAAATCCGCCGAACGTCACCATGTACAACAGACAGAACAGCCATGTGTCTCTCTGACGAAGCACCCGTCCGTAGTCGGCCAGCTTTAATGGAGCAGGCTGCGTCGGGCTGTCTTTCGCCAGGAAGATAAAGATGAGGAAAACGATGACAAGCGGAATGAGCGCTATGCCGAAGACGACGTGCCAGTCTCCGTAATGCCCGGCCAGCCGGTTGGCAAACAGGGTGCTGAAGATCGTTCCGCTGTTGCCCGCGCCGGCGATCCCGAGCGCCAAACCTTGATATTGCGGCGGATACCAGCGGCTGGCCAGCGGCAGCGCTGCTGCGAAGCTCGCTCCCGCAATCCCGAGCATGAGAGCGACAAAGTACATGTCGTTAAGCGTATCGGCAGCTTGCCACCCGTAAATCAAAGGAATAACGGTCAAGAGCATGCCGGCGATTGCCGTTTTCTTTGGTCCGATACGGTCGGTTAAGTATCCCAATACCAATCGGAGAATCGATCCGCCCAGAAGAGGCAGCGCGACCAAGTTTGCTTTTTCCGCGGCGTTCATGTTAAAGTCGTTCGCAATCAAAACCGCCATCGGACCGATCAAAACCCATAACATAAAACTCACGTCAAAATACAAGAATGCGCTGATTAACGAACCTTTGTGCCCGCTTTGCAAGAAACCTTTCCGATCGACCATGGTATCCTCTCCCTTGTATAAGCTTGAAGCCTGCCTATCCGCAAGTTTCTGTCTCTTTCTTTGTCTCTGTCTCTTTCTTTGTCTCTGTCTCTTTCTGACTCTGTTGCCGTTTTTTTAGTGTTGTGCCGTGATGTCTTGATGATCACATACGCAAAAAGGCCGACGGACAAACCCGCGCCAGTAGGGCACAGCGTCCATCGGCCTCATTGCCGCAGCAGCCACAGCATTGTGAACTGCATGTAAGATGGCGTCGCGTGTAAGCGCACATAAAAAGCCTATCCGTTTACGTAATTGTAAGGGATAGGCGCCATTGCCTCAAGGTTTGACACACCATTGTGTCAACGAACGTTTACTGTTCATATCGTTATTATAGTACGGGATTTTTGATGTGTCAATAAACATTACATAAAAAACCAGGACCTAACCATTTCCTTTCGTTTGTCGACAAAAAACAGAGTCTTATGTTATATTTCTAATTGGAAAGCGTGCATCATCAACCAAAACCTAACATATACATGACACAATATGAAATTATAATTCGTGGGGGCGTTGACATGTTACAGTCTTTTTTACTTATTGACGAGTTGGAGCCAACTCGCGCTGCCGCCTCCATGCCAAGTATCCGGAAAGACCCCGACGCCGTCATTAAGGAATCCGTGCCCGAAGCGATGCTGAAAGATATGGGATTTCGCGTTTACGCGGCCTTCAGCTCCAAGGAGCTATCCTTTCACATCGGAAAAGCGGATGCGGTCCTGTTATCGGTGCCGACCGATCAAGTGGCGAACTGGCGCAGCCGGGTGCTTGCCGAACGCAGTCTCCCCGTCTTCTGGTGGTGCGACCGCGAGACATTCCCGAGCCACGCATGCAAGCTCGATCCGGGCATTGACGGCTTGCTCGGTTCCTGTATGAGCGAGTTGGAAATTCACTGCGCGCTGCTGCTCGGTGTGAACCATTACTTCCAAAGGACCGAGTGGCAGCAGGAACGGGAGCAGTTGTTATCCAAGCTGGAGGAGCGCAAATGGGTCGATCAGGCGAAACGAATCCTGTGTGAAATCAAGCACATTTCAGAAGCGGAAGCTTACGATTTTTTACGCAAGCAGGCCATGAACGAACGAAAACGAATGGTAGACGTCGCCACCTCCATCGTCAAGGTATATCAGCTGCTGCAGGATGAGAATAAAGGAGGCCGAAGACGATGATATCTTTACTTAAAGAAGTAGGTCGCGGCAAACGCGGCGCCAGAGACCTCACTTACGACGAAGCCGCACAAGGGGCCGAAGCCATTCTCACCGGCGAAGCGACCCCGGCTCAAATCGGCGCCTTCCTGGTCGCGGAACGGATCAAAATGGAATCGCCGGTCGAGCTGCGCGCCTTCATCGACGCTTTGCGCAAGCGCATCACGCCGTATCCGATTCGCGGCAGCTTCGATTGCGCCGGCCCTTACGACGGCCGAACGCGCACGTTCATCGCCACGTTCCCGACCGCGTTCGTTCTGGCTGCCTGCGGAATGCCGGCGACGCTGCACAGCAGCCCGAGTCTGCCGCCGAAGTACGGCGTCACCCTTGCGGACGTGCTGCAGGCGCTTCATATTCCAGCCGTCCACGCCTCCCGGGATGCGTTGATCTCTGCAGCAGAGCAAACCGGATTTATGTTCGTACCGACCGAGCGCTGGTGCAAGCCGCTGGGCGAATTGCGCGGGCTCAGGCAGGAACTCGGCTTGCGCACCGTGTTCAATACGGCCGAGAAGCTGCTTCGCTTTACGGATGCCGAAGCGATGGCCGTCGGCGTATTCCACGGCACGGTGTTCGAGAAAATCGCCGGCACACTAATCGAACTCGGAGTAAACCGCGGCATCGTCGTACAAGGGATGGAGGGCTCCGAGGACTTGGCCGTCGATAAGCGTACCCGTACTTATGTGATACGGGACGGCGCAAGGGAGCTGTTCATCGTCGATCCGGAATTGTTCGAGCTGATGGTCGAAGTGCCGGAAGGCGAATGGACGGCGGAGCGTCAAGCCAGCACCGCGCTCTCCGTGCTTCGCGGCGACGCCGAGCTGCCCTACTTGAACATGGTGCTGCTGAACAGCGCCGTTCGTCTCTGGACGGGCGGAATCGCCGGTTCCATTGAAGAGGGCGTCTATTTGGCCCGTCACGCGCTGATTCAAGGAACCGCGCTTCAGACCTACAAGGATTGGACGGAAGCGGTCAATCCGGTTTCGACGCTGTAATTCCAAGAAGACCCGAGGCTTCTGTGGCCTCGGGTCTTCTTTTTGCGCTGCCGCACCGCTTGGACTCGCCACAGCCGGCAAGTGAAAGCAGCGAAACGATGGTGCGCTATCGGGCTTTTTTTGCGGCAGCCGTACGGTCCCGTCGTTCATTCTTCGTCCAACAGCTTGTCGTCATGCATACGAATGCTCATTACGAGCCCCATCGCCACCATGTTGATCAATAACGACGTACCGCCGTAGCTGATGAACGGCAGCGTAATCCCGGTGAGCGGCATAATGCCGATCATCATGCCGACATTCTGAAAGATTTGAAAGACGAGCATCGACACAATGCCGATAATGATGAACGAACCGGCATAATTGTCGCAATAAATGGAAATGAGGATCATCCGATAGATGAGCACGAAATACATTAAAAGCAAGATCGACGCGCCTACGAACCCGAACTCCTCGCCGACGACGACGAAGATCGAATCGGTATAGGCGACCGGAATGAAATTGCTGTGGATGGACGATCCGTTCAAATACCCTTCCCCCGTCAGCGAACCTGAACCGATTGCGCGGATGGCGTTATCGACGTGGTACGTATCGTTCTTATCGGCTTCGGTCGGGTTAACGAACGTATTGATCCGATCCATCCAGTGCGTCGGCAGCTCCTTCGATCTCAAGAACGCTTGCAGCGGCACATGGTACAGCTTGAACAAAAATATAAACAAGTACGAGAGGCCGGTGATGATCGCCGCGCCAAGAAAAGCGTAGATGAGCTTGATATTTCCGATCCAATACATACCGATCAAGATAACGCCCAAGATGATCGCATTGCCGAGATCGGGCTGGATAATGACAAGTGAAATCGGCAGCAGCGCGATCAGACCGATGGGAATGACATCGCGCAGCAGTTCAAGCGGTTCGCCCTTTCGTCTCGCCATGAAGGTAGCCAGCGTCAAGATTAAAATAATTTTGACAAGTTCGACCGGTTGAAAGTCGAGTCCGAACGGCAGTCCTTTGAACCAACCGCGGGCGCCGTTGATTTTGGAACCGAAGAAATAAACGGCCACCAGCAGCAAAATACCGATACCGTACAAATAATACGACGTCTTGATCAACACCCGGTAATCGAAAGCCGCCGTCAAAAAGAATGCCACAATGGAAATCGAGTAAACGATCGCCAGCTTCTTCGTATCGAATGTGAACATACTGTCATTCAAGGTCGCACTGTACAGCAGCAGCGTGCTGATCACCATAAAAGCGAGCAGCAGGAAGACGATCAGCGGGTCAATTTTTTTAAACTTGTGCAGCACTTGACTTTCATCCTATCCCGAAAAACTTTTTCATTTTGATGAACATACCGGAACGGTCTTCAAGCTGCATCAACGGCACGGAGTCGCCAAGTATACGGCGGGCGATATTGCGGTAAGCGATCGCCGCGCGGGAATTCGGGTTCATCACTGTAGGTTCGCCCATGTTGGCCGCTTTAATGACATATTCGTCATCAGGGACGATGCCGAGCAAATCGATGGCGAGCACCGAACAAATTTCATCGACGTCAAGCATTTCGCCCTTCTTGACCATGTTCGGACGAATGCGGTTGATCACCAGCTTCGGCGATTCCACGTTCGGTTCCTTCTCCAGCAGCCCGATGATCCGGTCGGCGTCGCGGACGGCCGCATTCTCCGGCGTCGTGACGACGATCGCCTTGTCCGCGCCGGCGATCGCGTTCTTGAAGCCCTGCTCGATACCGGCCGGACAATCAATAATGACATATTCGAAGTCCCGCTTCAGATCGAGCACAATTTGCCGGACCGCGTCCGGGGAAATCGCATGTTTGTCTTTCGTTTGCGCCGCAGGAAGCATGTACAGTTCATCAAAGCGCTTGTCTTTGACCAAGGCTTGCGGCAAACGGCAGCGTCCTTCGGCTACGTCGATCAGATCGTAAATAATCCGGTTCTCCAAGCCCATCACGACGTCCAGGTTGCGCAACCCGATATCGGTATCGACCATGACCACTTTCTTGCCCTGCAGCGCCAATGCCGTGCCGATGTTGGCCGACGTCGTCGTTTTACCGACACCGCCTTTGCCTGAAGTGATGACGATTGCCTCTCCCATAGGTCCCACTCCTTCAAGGGTAGTTTAAAAAGTACACAGTGATCACATGTATAGTTCCGGTCTTTAATTTTATTATAAGAGCGCAAATCGGTGCATGTGATGAATTTTGTCGATTTCCATTTTACCATGCTTCACATAAGCGAACTCCATATACGCATCAAAAGCTTCGCTGAGGTCCCACTCGTCCGGCGGACGACTGATGATACCCCCTATGCGAAGCTGCGTCGGCCGCATGTGCGAGGCGGCGATAACGGCTGTCTCGTCTCCGTCCGCTCCCGCGTGCGCCATTCCGCGCAGCGAACCCATAATATAGATGCTGCCCGTGCTGACGATGGCGCCCCCCGGGTTGATATCTCCAAGCAGCAGCATGTCGCCTTCATGCGTCAAGGTTTGTCCGGAGCGAACGATGCCTCTGACGATCTTCACGTCTGAGGCGTCCGGCATCTCCCTGTCTTGCGAGGGATCCAGCGACTCCATCGATTGGATCAACAGATTGCCCTTTTGACTAATAATCCGGCGCACCTGTTCTTTCTGTTCGTCCGTAACCGCCCGCTTTCCGAGCTTTACATGGACATGGATAATCGGTCCGGTTAAAATTTGCTGATGCGTCTTTTCCAACTTGTGGTTCAATTCTTCCAGCACGTCAGAAAATTCACATGTATCATCAAGTAAAAAGACGAGCCCGTCTTTAACACCTTTGATTGTCACATGATGTTTGGCTGCCGTCATAAACGTTCCTACCTCCTAAGCCTATACAATTCGGCTTGGCGCAGGCGTTCTCCTGCCGGGCCGCGGAAATTTATTCTTCGTTCTCCGCCGGTTTTCCGGGCATGCTCTCGAACAAACGACGTATCGGCACGTAAATGACCAGTGCGAATAACAAATTAATGAGCATGCTGGGCAGCATCCGATGCAGGAACACCCACTCAAACTGGATATGGGTCACGCGAAATAAACGATAAATTCCGAATAAGGCTGCGTCGTAAAATAAATGGCCGAGACCGATCACTAGCATGCTGATCACAATGCTGGAATAAATCCTCCCCTGCATCAAGCCGGCCAAATACCCGGCCAGCCCCATGGCGAACGTCACCGGCCCCAGCATCGGCGAGAAGGTCATGAAATCGAACAGCATGCCGAAAATCAATCCGTACATCAGCGCCACATGCCGATGGATGTATAGCCCGATGAACAGAACGACAACGAGCACGAAGTGCGGGTTCACTTCCACGTTCGACTGCCAACTGAGGGGGATGATCCAAGGCAGCAGCGTCGTTTCCAACAAAAACAAACCGAACAAAATCAACCAAAGCTTCTTATAACTCACTTTTGCCCGTCACCTCAACTCTCCGGCACTTCAACGACGAACACTTCGCGAAGATGATTGAAGGAAGCGAACGGTTCTATCGTGGCGACGTGGGTAATGCCAAAATCGCCTTCGCGCCGTTCGATGACTTTGCCCACCTCGATGCCGCGCGGAAACACAAGCCCTTTGCCCGATGTAATGACCGTATCCCCAACCTGGAGCGGGTCGTTCGGATCGATTTTGGTCATGACGAGCTTGCCCGCCTCCGGATCGTATTTCTCGATCAAACCGAATGACTCGTTCTCCTTCGTCTTGACCGTGACGGATATCGCTTTGGACTCAAGCGCCGCTTTGTCGTCGATGCCGGTCAACAGCTGCACGTTCGAATAAAACGCAGACACCTCGGTCACACGGCCGATCAAGCCTTCTACCGATATGACCGCCATGTTCGGCCGAATGTTGTCCTTCTCGCCTAAATTGATCGTGATCGATTTCCCTTGTTGGACGAACGACACGACCTCGGCAATGCGGAATTTGTATTGATTCATCTGTTTTTGCCGTTCGGTAAAGCCAAGGGCGTCCTGCAGCCGCTGATTCTGCAATTCAAGATCGTTCAAACGCGTCGTATCGCGGGCATAACGGGACAACGTTCCCCGAAGCACCTTGTTTTCTTCGTAGATCGTCCACAGCTGGCCTACATCTTGAAAGAAACCGGTGATCATGCCCACCGGCTTATAAATCAATCCCTGCGTCCAGGAGATTGAGTCTTTGACAAACTTTTCCGGCCATGTTTCATATCCCCGCTTACCGAACGTCAATCCCATAAGCGCGATGAAACAAATCAGGCCGAGCATCAGAATAAGCAGTCTTTTGTTCCCCAGTAGCTTCAATGCTTACACCTTCCACCTGCAACCTTTAATGCGGTAAATCCGGCTATCGGAACAATCATCTTAACGTCTGGCTTTACTGGTAGGACCCGATCTCGTTTTGAACAAATGGATGTTCTCGAGCGCGCGGCCCGTTCCGATCGCTACGCAGTCTAGCGGATTTTCCGCCACAAGCACCGGCATCCCGGTTTCGCGTGCAAGCAGCCTGTCCAGGTTGCGCAGCAGTCCCCCGCCGCCTGTCAGCACAATCCCGCGATCCATGATGTCCGCAGACAGCTCCGGCGGGCATTTCTCCAGCGTCACCTTTACCGCGTCAACGATGCTGTTCACCGTATCACTCAACGCTTCGGTGATCTCATCCGAGCTGATCGACATCGTTTTGGGCAGTCCCGACACCAGGTCGCGGCCGCGGATTTCCAGCTTGGCCGACGTTTCCATCGGAAGCGCCGAACCGATTTCCATCTTGATCTGCTCGCTGGTCCGTTCTCCAATCATCAAGTTGTAGGTGCGCTTAATGTATTGGGTGATCGCCTCGTCCATCTCATCGCCGGCTACTCGGATCGAACGGCTCGTGACGATACCGCCGAGCGAAATGACAGCCACCTCGGTCGTCCCGCCGCCGATGTCAACCACCATGCTGCCGGTCGGCTCCCAGACCGGCAAGTCGGCGCCGATGGCCGCGGCGAACGGCTCTTCAATGGTATAGGCATCGCGCGCGCCGGCTTGCCGCGTCGCGTCTTCCACCGCGCGCTTCTCGACGGCGGTTATCCCGGAAGGCACGCATACCATGACGCTGGGGTGGCGCTGGAACAACAACCGCTGCTTCTGCGCCTGGCGAATGAAATATTTGATCATCGTCGACGTCGTCTCAAAATCGGCAATGACGCCGTCCTTCATCGGACGGATGGCCCGGATGTTGCCGGGGGTGCGTCCGATCATTTTTTTGGCGGCCTCGCCGACGGCTTCAATTGTTTTCGTATCGGTACGGATCGCGACTACGGACGGTTCCCGGACGACGATGCCTTTTCCTTTGACGTAAACTAGTGTGTTGGCGGTACCGAGATCGATACCTAAATCTTTCGTAAATCCTTCGAAACCAAACATAAATAGGGTACTCCCTTCTCTATTTGAAGGCGTGTCTCACGCGTTTTGTATTATATTACATCAATCCGAGTTCCTTCAAACTCACGAAGCGGAGGTCGCCGATAATGAGATGATCGAGCACTTCGATTCCCACGATGTCACCGGCCTCCACAAGCCGTTTCGTCATTTGAATGTCCTCGGGACTTGGGGTCGGGTCGCCGCTCGGATGGTTGTGAGCACATACGATGGAAGCGCTGCTTCGTTTGATCGCGGCCCGAAACACTTCGCGCGGATGCACGATCGAAGCGTTCAAGCTGCCCATCGATAGCGTCTCCTGTCCGATCACATGGTTTTTCGTGTTCAGAAACAAGCAGACGAAATGTTCTTTTTGCAAATAGCGCATATCCTCCGTCAAAATCGCGGCGGCATCCTGCGGCGAACGGATGGTCACGGTTTCGTTCATCGCCGACCGCGCCAATCTTCGTCCAAGCTCGATCCCGGCTTTGATTTGCAGCGCCTTGGCGGCGCCGATGCCTTTGAAAGAGGTCAGCTGCTCCAGGCTTACATCGACGAGCGCCCGCAGCCCCCCGCTCTCCCGAAGCAGCCGCTCGGCCAAGCGGACCGCCGATTCCTGGTAGGTGCCGGTTCGCAGTAATATGGCGAGCAGTTCCGCGTTGCTTAAAGCCTCAGCCCCATGCTGTATCATTCGTTCTCTAGGTCGGTCTTCATTCGGGACATCGCGCAATGTGATATTGTGCGATTCCATGCATTCCCCTCTTTCTTCTCCCTGGCGGCCGACAGCGGACAAACCCGCCGTCACGCCTGCAGCCGGTTATTCTAGAACACCCATTATACCATTTCACCCGGTCAAAAAACAGCAATAGAAAAATCAGCCAACATGTCGGAAAGCAGCGACATCGGAAGTCCGACGACATTGAAATAATCGCCCTCGATTCGTTCCACGATCGTCGCGCCGATCCCTTGGATCGCATAAGAACCGGCCTTGTCCAGTGGTTCGCGGGTTGCGATATATCGGCGGATCCGCTCATCCGACATCGGCTTCATCCGGACGACGGTGCGCTCGTGGGCCACGCTCGTCCGTCCGTCGGCAAGTCCGATGCAAGTGACGCCGCTGTACACCTCGTGCTCGCGTCCTTGCAGCCGTTTCAGCATCCGGAAAGCGTCCTCTTCGTCGCGCGGCTTGCCGAGCACGTTCCCATCCAACACAACGATCGTATCGGAACCGACAATGACGCCGTCCTCCGCTTGGGCAGGTTCTCTCTCATAACGTTCGTAGATCGCCCTCGCTTTGCGTTCGGACAACTCTTCTACGATTTGCGACGGCGTCCTTCCAGGGTCCGTCGTCTCATCGACATCGCTGACTTCGATCCGATACGGAAGCGACAAAGAGCTTATTAATTGTTGCCGCCGCGGCGACGATGAAGCCAAAATGACGATTTTTGTCGTCGTAATCGACATAAAACGATCCCCCGCTTCGAATTTTTAATAAGGTAGCCGTTTCTTACAGTTTCCTAAAAGTCCAAAAGCCCGCCGCCAATCCGGCAATGCTGATCAGGTTAAGTCGGATATGAAAATCGAGGTAGTACCGGATGACGAGCAAATCCGCCTTCGGCTGCCAGGAGAGCTCGACCGACCTGGTCAAAAAGGCAAGTACGGAATAAGCCGACAATAACTGCCCGATGAGCGTTCCCGCAATGAGACCGACAAGCAGCAATAGAATGAGGGTAAACGTATTTTTTTTCAAGATATAGGTTACCTCTTTCGGGAAAATATTAACCCGTGCTGTCTGATTTTTATACGTCAGGGCCATTCGTTATTATACCATATTTGGAAGAGGCGGGCTGTTTTTTGTTGGAGGATGTTACCAGCTTACAGTGCTCATAAAAGCCTGTAGAATAATGACGGAAAGGGGGGGACCGGATGGCACAACGTTGGCTTCGAGCCGCACTTGTTGCGTTATGCGTCTGGACGCTGCCCGGACAAGCCTCGGCGGCGACCGTGGTCGTCGATCCGGGGCATGGAGGTTACGATCCGGGCGCGATCGGCGTGAACGGACTGCAAGAGAAAGTTGTCAATCTGGACATTTCCCGTAAATTGCGCGATTTGCTTGAACAACGCGGCTACGATGTGCGCATGTCCCGCGACTCCGACGTTTATTTATCGCTGAGCGAGCGGGTCGCCTTCGCCAAAAACCAAAACGCGGATTTGTTCGTATCCATCCATGCGAATTCGTACTCGAATCCGTCCACTCGAGGCGCCATGGTTCTCTACTACGATGATGCTTATCCCCAAGCCAGTTATCCGGCCAGCGCGGAGATGAGAGCGCTGACCTCCGAAAGCCGCGAGCTCGCCAGGAAGGTGCTGGACAGCTTCGTTGCAACCGTCGGCGGCGAAGACCGCGGTCTGGTGCCGAGCGCCGTGTACGTCGTTCGGTCGGGTAATATTCCCAGCGTGCTGGTCGAGACGGCGTTTCTGTCGAACTCCGCGGATGCGGCGCTGCTGGCGAACGATTCGGCTCGTCTGACGATGGCGGAAGGAATCGCCAAGGGCATCGAGGCGTATCTGCCGCCGAATCTAACCTTCCCCGATACGCGCGGCCATTGGGCGCGCGAAGCGATCCAGCGCCTCGCGGATCAAGCCATCGTGACCGGCACCGGCAAGCGCTTCGAACCGGCACGTGCGCTGACGCGAGCCGAGTGGGTGACGCTGCTCGGCCGCTTGTTCGACCTGGACGCGGCCGCGGCTGAGAACCCGGCTTGCGCAAGCGGCGCCGCAGCGACGGTCGCACAAGCCGTGTATGACGCGGGCGGCTGCCGCAGCGACGCGACGAAGAAAGGAGCGTCCGGCTTCCGCGACGTGACGGCGGGGCACTGGGCTTACGCCGCGCTGGATCAGGCTGTGAAGGCCGGCCTGCTGGACGGCTACCCCGACGGCACGCTGCGACCGGACAACCCGGTCAGCCGCGCCGAGGTTGCCGCCCTGTTCCAGCGCTTGGCCAAGCCTGCGCCGGCGGACAGCGTCCGCCAGCCGTTCCGCGACGTGCCCGGGGACTACTGGGCGGCGGAGGCGATCGCGGCGCTGAAAGCGAGCGGCTTCATTGACGGCGTTACCGCAACCGAATTTGCGCCGGAGCGCGCAATGAACCGGGCGGAGGCCGCAGCGCTGATCGACCGTTATAAGAATCCCAAATAACGGCCAATCCGCTAAAATCCGATGTTCCCTGGTCAGGGAGCATCGGATTTTTCTAGTTAAACCAACCTTTTTTTCTAAACCAGGTAAACATGCCAAAACCGATGGCGAACATCAGCGCCAAAACGATAAAATAGCCCCACTGCCATTTTAACTCGGGCATGTTCTCAAAGTTCATGCCGTAAATGCCCGCGATGAAGGTTAAAGGCATGAAGATGGTCGTAATAACGGTTAAAGTTTTCATAATCGTATTCATCCGGTTTGAATTCAGCGAGATGTAGCTATCCCGCATATCGGCCGTTACATCCCGGTTGGAGTCAATCATCTCGGACAGCTTCAGCAGGTGGTCATGGACATCCTTGAAGTAAAACAAATGTTCCTTGATGCCTTCAATACGTTCGGAATTAATGACCCGGTACAGAAGATCGCGCATAGGTACAATCGTTCGCCGAAGCTTTAACAATTTGGAGCGGATTTCGAATATATCGTCCATTAACGCCTGGATCGATTCCGACCTAACCTTATTCTCGATATCGTTCAGCTGATCTTCGATTTGATAAACACTGGGGAAATATTGATCCACCAGCTTGTCCATAATGAGGTAAGCCGCATAAATGGGGCCTTGGTCAACGCCTTTATTCTGCCCGCTGATCTTGGCCCAGGCATCCTCCACTTCCCTCGCAGGGTTCAAATGGAAGGTGACGACAAAGTTGTTTCCTAAAAATAAATCCACTTCCTCAGCGGCAAGTGTTTGGGGATGAATCGCGTGCATGACGAAAAAATGCACATCCTCATAATGATCTAATTTAGGCCTTTGCAGCAAATGGAAGCAATCTTCGACGGCAAGCGGGTGAAAATGAAAATGACTTTCTAAAAGTTTCGCTTCCTCTTCGGTTGGATCATTAAAGTCGACCCAATACCAACGAATATCGGCATCTGCAAGCCGGTTTAATGAAACGTCCTTCATCACTTGCAAATCGTAGGTTACCGCTAATGAACGAATCATGAATAACTCCTTGGTCATTCGGTTTGTTGGTATAGTTCTGAGTATACCATAATCTTATTCTTTGCAAATGATTCGTCCCTACACCTGCAAACGCAGAAAGAAGAGCTCCTTACCGGAGCCCTTCGAGGAAGATATATTCGTGTTTTTGCCACAGCTGATCTTGCGATACAGAAACCATTCGTGCTTCCCGACCTGAGTTCTACGGCAGCACGATCGCCTTGAGCAGCTCTTTCTCAGCTACCAGGTACTGCATCAGCGACGTTTGCGCCTGCCATATGAACGCGGCGGAGGGGTTCTTCTTGTACTCCTCCATAGAGGCAACGGCCGTATTCAAGGCGCTGTTCATCTTGGGCAGCGCAGCCTTGCCCGCCTCGCCGAGCCCGTCGCTGACGGAAGCCGCCGATTGCGACCAGCTTTGGTGCGTCGTCTTGATCGTCTGCAGCGCCTTCTCGTCCAGAGCGCCGGCCGTCTGCTCGCCGGCGTGAACGGCCGTTTGCGCCGCGATGAGCTGCACCAGCTTGGTGCCCTGATTCATGTAGGTGCCGAATATATCGGCTTGCTTGCCGTTCCAACGGATTTTGGATACCGCCGGAATGTCGTATGGCTTTAGCATCACGTCGATATCCTGGGCCTCGTAGACTTGCGAAAGTCCCAGAGCTTCATCACGGCCGGACGCCATGCCGACATAGACCGTATATTTGTCTCCCGCCTCGCTCACTGCGGCAAGACCTTTCTTGCGGAAGTCGGCCACCGCCGTCTCCGCGCTTTGCGCGGTGCTGAACACGCCGCCCTGCAGAAACGTATAGCTGGCAGCCGGCAGCGCGATCGCAACGCCGTCCGCGGCCGCAGCCGGCACCGAGGCGCCTGCAGGCGCAGCCGCCTGCGTCCCCGTTCCGCTGCCGGAGGCGTCCGCTTTGTCCCCGTTCTGCGGCTGCGCCGCGCCGCCTGCCGAGGCTTGCGCCTGCGTCGGGTCGGCGGTCGTGCCGCTCCCTTCGCCGCCGGAGAACATCGACAGCACCAAAAAACCGAAGGCGACGCCCGTAATAACCGCTCCGGCCACCGAAGCCGTAATTTTCAAGAACGAGCCGCCCCCCGGCGCCTTGGAGTAATGTACATGATCATCCACGATCACCCCGCGGTGGGAGCGGCGGCCTCCGGACGGCCTCGGCTCGCGTTCGAAATAGCCTGTCTCCGGATCGGCAGCGGGTCCGCCGGCAGAGCGAATGATCTGCTCGACGCGCTCCGTCTCCAAATCGAAAGAGCTTTGCCAACCCCCAAAATCGGTCGTAAAATCGTTAAGCGGCTTCACGCTTGGCGAAGAGAACTCACTCCGGCCCGCAGGCTTTACCGACGTTCGGGACGTCCGGGAGGGAGCCTGTCCCGTATGGAACGGCGTCCCCCCGTTCGTTTCCGTGCCGCTGCCGAACCGCGCTCCCGCTTCCCCGCGCCTCCCCGCCTTATCGTCCAAACCAGTTTCCGTCTCCGTCTCCGTCCAAGCCTCAGACCCGTGCAACGGAACCTCGGCGCGTTGAGTTTCGGGCTCTTGCACCACACGATACTCTTCCGCATGCAGCGGAATCACTTTGACTTCCCTGCGCGGGGAAGAATCATCCTGCCGGCGTTCATGCGAAAATCGAAACGTCATTTTGGCTTTATTCATTGCTCCTACTCTCCCTTGTCCGGTTTCGTGTTACTAGACTATGAGAGTCGGACACGAAATAGAACAAAAAAACTCCGATTTCCTTCAAGCTTGCAAGGAATCGGAGCCTCTCTTCGCAGTACTATGAACTTTGCCGTTCTTCCAATGCTTTGGCGAGACCCGCCGCCGCTTTCCAAATGTCCCCCGCGCCCATCGTCAGCACCAAGTCTCCAGGCTGCACCGCACGGGACAAATACGCCTGAACCTCTTCCTTCGTCGGGATGTAACGCACGTTCCGATTGCTGTTCTGCTTAATCAGTTCCACGAGCTTGGCCGAGGTGATGCCTTCGATCTGTTTTTCGCCTGCCGGCGAGTAAATGTCCGTAATAATCACTTCGTCAGCCTCCGGAAACGAGCGGCTGAACTGCTCGAACAAGAAGTACGTGCGCGTATAACGCTGCGGCTGAAACACCGCCACAATGCGCTTGCCCGTCGCCTTCGCCGCTTGAATCGTCGCTTCGATCTCCGTCGGATGATGCGCATAATCGTCGATCACGAGCATGTCGTTCACTTCGCCGAGCACTTGAAAGCGCCGCTTCGCGCCGCGGAACGAAGGAATCGCTTCCGCCACCTGCTCGAACGACAGCCCCGCTTCCATGCAGGTGATCAGCGTGGCGAGCGCGTTATACACGTTATGCTTGCCCGGGACCGACAATCGAATCGTACCGAGCGTCCGGCCGCCGCGCACGACGTCGAACGAAACTTTACGGTCGCCGAGATCGATGTTGCGCGCGACGACGTCCGCTTCCGAATCGATCCCGTACGTGATGACCTCGCTTTGGATGTTCGGCATCATTTCCAGCAAATACGGATCGTCCTTGCAGATGACGGCTTTACCTTGCGGCTTCACTTGGCTAAGAAATTGCGCATACGCTTTTTTCAAATTTTCAAAGTCACCGTCGTAGTTTTCCAAATGATCCGCTTCGATATTGTTCACCAAAGCGATCAAAGGCTGATATTGAAGAAACGATCCGTCGCTCTCGTCCGCTTCGGCCACGACGTAATCGCCTTTACCGGCCTTCGCG
The DNA here is from genome assembly GCF_006519665.1 of Paenibacillus sp. tmac-D7. Lineage (NCBI taxonomy): Bacteria > Bacillati > Bacillota > Bacilli > Caryophanales > Paenibacillaceae > Paenibacillus > Paenibacillus sp. tmac-D7. The sequence goes on from NZ_VIDW01000006.1 coordinate 188,734, forward strand.
TTGCTGCCGACGTTCAGAATTTCCCCCCCGATAATGAAGGTCGGATCTTGCCCGCACTGTTCAAGCACGAGCGCAATCATGGAGGACGTTGTCGTCTTTCCGTGCGCGCCTGCTACGGCAATCCCTTTCTTCGCATTCATCAGCTGCGCGAGCATTTGGGAACGGTGAAGAATCGGAATGTTCAATTCCTCAGCCGCCAGCATTTCCACATTATCTTTGGACAGAGCGGTCGAGTAAACGACGACGTCTGCGCCTTTCACATTTTGCGCTTCGTGCCCGATGAACACTTGCGCTCCCTTGGCTGCGAGCTTTTCCGTAAGCTCGGCTTGCGCCAAATCAGATCCCGAAACTTGGTAGCCCATTTCCAGCATCACTTTGGCAATGGCACTCATACCATACCCGCCGATGCCGATAAAATGGATGTGCTCCGATGTATTCACGCCCGTTTCACCAGCCTTTTTCAGAATCGGATTGATGCTTGATCCAGGAACGTATATCCCCCATCAAATATAACGTACCTGAAACGACGGCCAAGTCGTCTTGTGCCGTCAACTCTTTTGTTCGTTCAAACGCCGTCTTCCAATCCGGTTCGATGATCACTTCCACCTGGTCTCGGCCGAGCTCGGCGAGCATGGTACGGGCGATCGCGGCAAGATCCGCGGCGGACGCTTTTTTATGCCAATTCGGCTCGGTCAAGATAAGGGTATCCACTATTGGTAGTATATGCCTGAAGTAGCCTGAATGATTCTTGCCCGCCAGCATCCCCATCATAAAATGCAGCTTGCGGTACTTGTAAGTGGTCGTCAGCGAAACCGCAAGCGCTTCGGCTCCTTCCGGATTGTGCGCCCCGTCGATGACGATCCGCGGGTTGTCAGACACCTTCTCCAGCCGTCCCGGCCAAGATGTCGTCCTCATCGCCCGATACAAGTCCTCGTCGTCCACGATCAGCGCGTAATACTGGCGCAGCACTTCGAGGGTCATGAGGGCTACGGCCGCGTTTTTAACCTGATGCGGGCCGTTCATCGAGATCGAGACGTTCGGAATGCGCCTGAACAATCCTTCGAAATGAAACGTCTGCTCGCCTTCGACCGAAGCAACCGTCTCCAGGTGAAACTCGCGACCCAGCAAATAAACTTTGCTCTTCTTCTCGGCAGCCTTGTCTTCGATCGCCTGCAGCGCTTCCGGCTGCTCGACGGCGCTGATGACCGGAACTCCGGCCTTGATAATCCCGGCCTTCTCGGCGGCGATTGAGGCGAGCGAGTCCCCGAGGTAGTCCATATGATCGTGCCCGATGTTCGTAATGACGGATACGAGCGGCGATACGATATTCGTCGAATCAAGCCGGCCTCCAAGACCCGTCTCCCAAACAACGAAGTCCGGGTACGCGGTCCGGGCAAAATATTCGATCGCGATGACGGTCGATATTTCGAACATGGAAGGCTGCCCGTATTCGGCGGCGACTTCATCGATCAGCGGTTTAATTTTGTTAACGACCTGCAGCAAATCCTCGTCGCTGATGTTTTCCCCGTTCAATCGAATCCGCTCATGGAACGTTTCGATGTAGGGGGACGTGAACGTCCCCACATCATAGCCGGCTTGCCGGATCGTTTCGGTCAAATACGCGCAGACCGAGCCTTTGCCGTTCGTGCCCGCCACATGAATGAACTTCAAGCGGCGGTGCGGATAATCGAGCAGCTCCATCAGCTTCTCCATACGCTCCAGCCCAAGCTTGATACCCGTCATCGGAATGAAACGGACGATCCAGTCGATCGCTTCCCTCGCGGTGCGGAAGGAACCCTGGATCGGAGCGTTAGCGTCCTTCGTCATCTTACGTTCATCCTTTCAGTTCCGCGATACGAGCCGTCACTTTATCCCGCTTGCCGGAGTAATCGGCCAGCTTCGCTTTTTCTTCTTCAATCACTTTGGCCGGCGCTTTGGCGACAAAGCCTTCGTTCGCAAGTTTTTTCTCAATGCGCTCAACTTCGGCGTGGAGCGTCTGAAGCTCTTTCTCCAAGCGGCTTATTTCCTGGGCAATGTCGATTAATCCGGCCAAAGGCAAGAACAATTCCGCGCCTGTGACGATTCCTGTCATCGCTTTATCCGGCGCGCCCAGCGTGCTGTCGATCGTCAAGACCGACGTATTGCTGAACCGGCGGAGGTACTCTTCGTTTCGCTTCAAAATATGTTCCGTCTCGGCGCCGGTCGGCTTCACTTGCAGCTCGATCTTCTTGCTCATCGGCACGTTCACTTCCGCCCGGATGTTGCGCACCGTCCGGATAATGTCCATCAACAGCTCCATCTCGCGCACCGCATCCGGCGCTTCGAACTTCGCTTCGAACGTCGGCCATGCGGCAAGCGTGATCGTATCGCCTTCATGCGGCAAGTGCTGCCAAATTTCCTCGCTGATGAACGGCATGAACGGATGCAGGAGGCGCTGGGTCCGGTCCAGCACGTAAGCGAGGACAGACTTCGTCGTCTTTTTCGCCGTTTCGTCGTTCCCGTATAAAGACAGCTTGCTGAATTCAATATACCAGTCGCACAAATCGTCCCAGATGAAATTGTACAGCAGCCTGCCCGTTTCGCCGAATTCGTACGCATCGATCAGTCGGGTTACCTCGCGTACCGTCTCATTCAGACGATGCAGGATCCAACGGTCCGCCGTTCCGAGTTGGCCGGTCAAATCGATATCTTCGTATTTGAAATCCCCGAGGTTCATGAGCGCGAAACGCGAAGCGTTCCAAATCTTGTTCGCGAAGTTTCTGGCCTGCTCGACCTTCTCCCAACGGAAGCGAAGATCTTGCCCCGGTGTAGAGCCCGTCGACAGCATGAAGCGCATCGCGTCGGCGCCGTATTTCTCAATGACGTCGAACGGATCGACGCCGTTGCCGAGCGATTTGGACATTTTACGCCCTTCGGCGTCGCGCACAAGTCCGTGAATAAGCACGTCCTTGAACGGAATGCGATCCGTAAATTCAAGACCGCTGAAAATCATCCGCGCCACCCAGAAGTAAATAATATCGTAGCCCGTCACCAGCAGGTCGTTCGGGTAATAACGCTTCATGTCTTCGGTCTGATCCGGCCAGCCCATCGTCGAGAACGGCCACAACGCCGAACTGAACCACGTATCGAGCACATCCTCGTCCTGCTTCATATGCGTGCCGCCGCAATGCGGACAAACCGTGACATCTTCGCGCGCGACAATCAATTCTTTACAGTCGTCGCAATACCAGGCCGGAATCCGGTGACCCCACCACAGCTGACGGGAAATACACCAGTCGCGGACATTCTCGATCCAGTGCAAATAAATTTTCTCGAAACGGTCCGGCACGTAGTTGACGCCTTGTCCGGACTTCTGCGCTTCGACGGCGCGTTCGGCCAGCGGCTTCATCTTCACGAACCACTGCGTCGACAAATACGGCTCTACGACGGCGCCGCTGCGCTCGCTGTGTCCGACCTGATGCACGTGCTCCTCGATCTTGATCAGCACGCCGAGCTCCTTCATGTCCGCCACGATCTGCTTGCGGCATTCGAAACGGTCCAGCCCTTGATATTTGCCCGCGTTCTCATTCATCTTGCCGGACTCGTCCATCACGAGCACCTGCGGCAAGCTGTGGCGGTTGCCCACCTCGAAGTCGTTCGGATCGTGCGCCGGCGTAATTTTTACGGCGCCGCTTCCGAACTCTTTCTCGACGTACTCGTCGCCGACGATCGGAATTTCGCGGCCGATAATCGGCAAGACGAGCGTCTTGCCGATCAAGTGCCGATAGCGCTCATCCTCCGGATGCACCGCTACCGCCGTATCGCCGAGCATCGTCTCCGGGCGCGTCGTCGCGACGACGATGAATTCTCCGCTGTCTTTGACCGGATATTTCAGGTGGTACAACGCGCCTTGAACTTCCTTATATTCGACTTCGATGTCCGACAGCGCCGTACGGGCCGCCGGATCCCAGTTGATAATATATTTGCCGCGGTAGATTAAACCTTTCTCATAGAGACGGACGAATACTTCGCGAACCGCCTTGGAAAGCCCTTCGTCCAAAGTAAACCGTTCCCTGGAGTAATCGAGCGACAGGCCCATTTTGGCCCATTGTTCACGGATCGTGCCGGCATAATGCTCCTTCCACTCCCACACTTTCTCGAGAAACTTCTCGCGTCCGAGATCGTATCGGGACAGGCCTTCCTCGCGAAGCTTCTGCTCCACTCTCGTCTGCGTCGCGATTCCCGCGTGGTCGGTGCCCGGGAGCCAGAGCGCATCGTAGCCCTGCATCCGTTTGGCCCGGATGACAATGTCCTGCAGCGTGTTATCCAGCGCGTGTCCGATATGCAGCATCCCCGTCACGTTCGGCGGCGGTATGACGATGCTGTAAGGCTTGGCGTCCGGCCGTTGGCCGGCTTTGAAATACCCGCCCTGCAGCCAATAATCGTACCATTTCTTCTCACTTTCCTTCGGATCGTACGTGGTCGGCATCGACGTTTCCGGTGCCGCTGGTTTCGTTTCTTCCATAACCTTTTCTCTCCTCCAACTGGTTACTGTTCGCTGTATCGGCAAGCTTACGGCTTGAAGCCGCGATTAACGGCCACGCTTTCCTTGTCCGGCAAGGAAACGCGCCTTCGTCAAGGTTGATGCCTTCTATCAACCAAAAAAAGCCTCTCGCCCGTAAAGGACGAAGGCTTTCGCATCCGTGGTACCACCTTTATTCCGCATGAGCCTGCAGGAGCGCGGGATACCCGCATTCCATCGGGATGAAAGCCGCCCATACGGCGCTTAAACAGATAACGGCTGTGACCGGCCGAATCTAAGCCGCATGGCTTTCAATTCGGCAACTCCGGGGCGACTTCGACAGGTACGCATCCTGCGGGAAACCTCTCAGCGTGGTGCCGGTTCCGCTCTCTGAAGGGCTTGCTGCCTACTATTCCCTTTCCACGTTATTACAGCATCTTATGCGTATTATGATAAACAATCGCAACGGCAGAGTCAATACGAGGCCGCGTTTAATACCATCCACTTTCCGGGCCGCGAACCTCCATCCGATCAGTATAACCAAAAAAACGCCCGGACAAGCCTGCTTCAGGCTGCCCGGACGCATTGTTTTGGGTGCGCGCCGTTATTTCGGGATATATACGATTTGTCCGGCGGCCAGCTCGCTTTCGCCGAGCCGGTTATGAAGCGCGATTTCCCGCGGACTCACATTGTATTTTTTGGCAATGGTTTCGAGCGTTTCTTCCTTCTGCACAATCACCAGCCGCAGCTTCCGGAACTCCTGCTGCCCCTGCCTGCCCGGGAGCAGGTTTTTCCACTCCACCTTCTCGTCGGCCTGGCTTTGCGCGGCTGCGGCTGCGGCTGCGGCGGCTGCGGCTGCAGCCTCTTCCGCTTCGCGCGCTTCCGACTTCGACGCCGCGTACTGAACGAGCGAAGTGAATCCGAACGGCTTGCCGCTTGCCGGTTGTGCCGGGGCCGGAGACGGCTCGACGGCGGACGAGCCCTTGATGCCGAAGCCCACTTTCACATCTTTCTTTTCCTCCGCAGGTTGCGCAGGTTGCTCATGTTGCTCAAGTTGCTCAAGTTGCTCAAGTTGGGCAGACTCGGGCGCAAGCGCAGGCTCAGCAGCCGCTACGCTCTGCACGGACGCTTTCTCGGACGCCTCCGTTCGGGGTTCCTCCGGCGTCCATCCGTTCTGCCGCTCCTCTTGACGGGACGTAAACGGACTTGCAGGCTCCGCTGCGGAAGAGTGAAGAATCGATGGCTCCCGCTCCGCAACTCTTTCTGCCTGTTCTTCAGCCCATGGTTCAGCCGCAGCCTCACGCTGTGGAACCCGGGCTTCATGTACGAAGACGACCTCTTCTTCCGTCTCGCTCCAGGACCGCTCGCCTTCGGAAGAAGAGAACACTTCCAGACCGTTTAACGATAACACGCCGGTAATATTCAAGCTCCGCTCGGACAGCAGATCGACGTCGAAGTTTTCGATTTCCACCGCGATATCTTCAACGCGTTGCACACGGTTCATCGGCAGCGTAATTTCGACCGGGATCAGATGCTCCAGCGTTTGCGCCTCGCGGCCTTGTTCATCCACATAGGCGCCGGTCAAGAGCAGATTGCCGCGCAGAACGGCTTGTTCTCCTTGAGACAACACTTGAATATGCGGGACAAGCTCGACGCTCTCCAGCTCCTTAATGCCGAGCACGCCCTCACTTAAATGTACACGCTCGTAAATATCGAATCGCAATCCGTTTTGATCAGTTGCCAAGGTTAAGTCCTCCCTTTCGTATGACTTCCTTTTCCCGTAAGAAAAGTAAGATACTAGACCGCATTGTCATATAACAACCTCTACAACATGTATATGGGTTCGGGAGGAGCAGCATGACTACAAATTTTTCAACCGTTCTTGCAGTGCGCCGAAATCGGCAGGCCAAGGCGATGAAACCGCCACGGGCTCATTCGTAAAAGGATGCGGAAAAACCAGCGCTTCCCCGTGCAGCGCTTGACGGCCGATGGCATCCCGCCGCCCGCCGTACAACGCGTCTCCGATCAACGGGTGACCCAAATGACTCAGGTGCACGCGAATTTGGTGCGTCCGCCCCGTTTCGAGCGTCAACCGCACGAGCGCAGCGTCCGGATACGTTTCCAGCCGTTCATATAAGGTGACGGCTGACTCGCCTGTCGGGGAAACCCGGCGACGTGTCGGGTGATGCCGGTCGCGGCCGATCGGTGCGTCGATCCGGCCCTTCGCTTTCGCAAGCCTGCCTTGGACGAAGGCGACGTACGTGCGGCCGATGCTTTTCTCGCGCATCCGGGCGTCAAGAATCGTCTGCACCCAGTCGTACTTGGCAAACAGCACCGGACCGGTCGTGTCTTCGTCCAACCGGTGAATATGCCGCGGACGGCAGAGCTGCCCCTCGGCGGCAAGCCTGGAGGCTGCCGCTTGCAGCAGCGTCCCCTTCTCGCCTTCCGCTGTCGGGTGTACCTTCATCCCGGCAGGCTTATCCGCCACGAAGCAAAAATCGTCTTCATACAAGAACTCGATATCCGTCCACTCGTCCGCTTGAACGTTCGGCTCCTCGGGAAATAACCGCAGCCGCAGCCGGCTGCCCTGCCACAGCAAGCCGCCGTTATGCAGCAAGGTGCGGCTCCACTTCTCGCCTATCAAAGCCGAAGCGAGCTGCCTCGCCTGCTCCCTGCCCTGGATATCGCCGGCCGCACGCCATTCGAGCCATTCTCCTTGTCTGCGCCATCCGCTCATGCCGAGTCCTCCCCGCCGCGGACTCTTCGCGGTTTGCTCCTGCGCCGCTGTTCCAGGAAGGCGTAACCGACGATAAGTGCAAGCAGCAGCCCGAATATGCCGAATACGAGCAGCATGTCCAGCGTGATTCCGTAAAAACTGTATTTTTTTAACACATGTACAGCTCCCGTCCTCGATAAATAGATACCGAAGCTTATTTTACCAAACCGGTCCCCATTATCAAAGCGGTTACACTGCCAATTGTGCCTTCATCTAACTCTAGCAATTGCTGTTAAATGCAGCCTTGATATGATAGAATATTGTAGATTCATAGATAGAATACGGCATTAAGCCTGTTATTAGGAGAGGAATATATTGAAAGGCAGCTTGCAAGCGATCCAACAGTGGAGTTTGATGAAAAGAACGTTGTTTTATATCGCGCTGCTCACTTTTTTGACCTCCAGCTTTTTGTTCCTGACCCCGCCTGGCGGAAAAGTGCGCGAATGGATGGCACAGACCGTCATTACGACGCAGCACCGCAGTTGGGCCTGGATTTTCGTGGGCGCGGAACGACGCGATTTGCTAGTGAAGAAGATGCAGGACGATATCGAATTGGCGTCCTTGGAGAAGCAAAATCTGGGGCTCGTCTCCGTTCGCAAAAAAAGCGGGAAAGCGCGTTCCATCGATGAATTGATCAAAGTCGAAGATATTTCCGGCCCGCTCTGGAAAGGTAAAAAAATGTATGTCTACGATCCGACGACGATCAAGATCATGACCCCGAACAAGCCCGGCGAAGGCGAACGAATCACGTCCATGGTTAACCGTACGGGCGCTGTGGCCGGCTTAAACGGCGGCGCCTTCGACGATCCGGAAGGCTTGGGCAACGGTTTTGCCGCACTCGGCATGATCATCTCCGGCGGAGACATCATCTTTACCGATCAGGACGGCTCGATCCCGCAGCACATCGTCGGCTTTACGAAGGAAGGCCATCTGGTCGTCGGGAAATACGACGCCTTCGAATTGCGCGATATGGGCGTATCCGAAGCGGTTTCGTTCTATCCGCGGCTGATCGCTAACGGCAAGCCGATGATCACGAGCGGCGACGGCGGCTGGGGCCGCGCGCCGCGTACCGCCGTCGGGCAGCGTGCCGACGGAACGGTTATCTTCGTCGTTATAGACGGACGTCAAAAGCACAGCGTCGGCGCCACCTTGAAGGAAGTGCAGGATTTGCTGCTGGCGGAAGGCGCCGTTATCGCAGGCAATCTGGACGGAGGGGCCTCCTCAGAGCTTGTAGTCGACGGTCAGCTCGTCACGAAGCCTTCCAGCCGTTACGGCGAACGCCGGCTTCCTTCAGCGTTCCTCGTCTACGACGATCCCGATTCGGTGCAAGCGACGCGCGTCTGGGACGGCATCGACAAGATTGATGCGGGCGGGTCGCACGACCATCCCGACTTCTTGCGCGAGCAGGCGGAGAAGCGGGCGAAGGGCCAGACGACGACCCCCAAACCGGCGACGGAAACGAAGCCGCCTGCGCCTGCGCCGAAGACGGAACCGGCCAAGCCCGATACGAGCGGCAAAGCCCCGGCGAGCAGCGGGACGTCCGGCGAGGCAAAGCCGGGGACGGCGCCAGGCGGCAAG
>NZ_VIDW01000060.1:0-24998 GCF_006519665.1 Paenibacillus sp. tmac-D7
TCGGCGGCTTGTACGCCGGCGCGGGCGCGACGTTCATTGCGCTGGCGCTGGCCCAGGCGCTGCACGAGCGCGGCGTGGCGCACGCCGTGATCGAGCCGCCTTCGCCGCGCGCGGAGCTGGCCGCGCTGTTGTTCGCGGATCAGCACGCGCCGCCGCATTACCGCTACTATGACGAAGACGGCGGCGGGCTGCGGGCCGAGGGGCCGGCCTGGGAGCGGGGGCAGACGTTGTGGCTGCCCTCATCGGCAACCGCTGCCGATGAGGGGGCTTCCGCCTTCGCTGACGCGGGCGCTTGGTTGAAGCTGTTTCATGCGGTGCGGCGGCCGGTCCTGATCGTCGATATCGGCGATCGCTGGGAACAACCGGAGACGCGTTCGTTATTGGAAACGGCGACCGACGTCATTTATGTCGTCGACCCGCTCGTCCACAAGCTTCAATTATCCGTGAGCAGACGGCGTTTGCAATTTTTGCTGGACGAAGTCCGGCCGGGACGCCGGTTGTACGGCTTTGCCAACAAATGCTTGCCGCGCGCGGAGCAGGCGGCCTGGCTGCGGCTGCTCCCGGAACGTCCGGGCTGTCTCGTGCCTGCGGTCGATTTTGCGGGCGTTGCGGAGAGCGGGTGGAGAGGGCGCTTGCCGGTTGAGCATCCGATCGTGACGCAAGCCGTGCTGGCTTGGGTGGAGCGCTGGCTCCCGTCAGAGCTTAAACCGGTGCGCCGGTCGGCTTCCCCGTCGCTTGTGCCGAGATTCCTTCGCCGCCTGCTGGCGCTGGACCCATGATAAATCGTAAAGGGAGGAGGAGCTTGCGATGTTTCGTTCCCGTTGGAAAAAAGTAAGGCGAAGCTTGCTGCAGGAATTGAAATGGCCGCAGCGCTTTCGCTACGCCTAATGCCGTGAGTTAGTGGATGCGTGTAGCAGACGTCTTGAGGCAGGAAGGGGGAGTCATTTGCAAAAACCATGGATCGGCGGCTTGCTCGGCTTGTTGCTGATGGCTTGTTCGGTCGGCGGGTACTGGTATTTCATGAAACATACGGAGGTCGAGATGCAGTCGATGGAAACGATAAAGCCCGTTCGTCTGCTGCAGAGCGGACAGGTGATCGAGGCAAGCATGCTGAGAACCGTCCGCATCGCTCAAGCGGCGCATCATCCGCAAGCCGTCACGAATCCGCAATTCGTGCTAGGCCAAACCGTAACGGTTCCGATCGACAGCGACGAGGAGCTGCTGCCGTGGAAATTGACGGATACGCGCATGACGCCGTTGAACGACGAACGTTATTTTAGCTTTAAAACGGACGCGACTGTCAATGTCAACAATATGGTACGGCGCGGCGATCGAGTCGATGTATGGGTCGAATTCGAATCGCCCAGAGCGATTGCGGACCCGTCAGGTGTAATCACCGGCGTGGGGGCGGTCAAAATTATTGAACAGTTGCCGGTAGCGGCGGTCAAAACGGCGGAAGGCCAGGAGGTCGTCGATGGCGGGACGCTCGATCCGATCATTCCCTCGGCGAAAGCCGCGCTGCAGGAGACGCGCTCCAAGCCGAACGGGAAGCCGGAGCTCAACACGTATATCATGAGCGATGAGGTGTATGAGGCTTATGTGATCGGCGGCACCGGAGGCCGCATCAAGCTGGCGCTGCCGGATTTGACGACCCGGATGACGGGCGGAGGCAAAGTGACCGAGCTTTATACGCGCCTGAAGGAGGCGGACGCGTTCTCGCCGGAACCGCAAGCGGCGGCAGTACGCCCGAAGGTCGCGCTGTCCGAAGCGCCGAAGCAGGAGCCTTCTGCGCAACCGGCTCAACGCGCGCAACCGTCGCAAGCGCGAACACAGGAGGTGAAACCCTAACGATGAGAACCTTGATCGCATATCCGGACAGCGAGACGCCGGAGCAAGGGCTGGAACGGGAGCAGGCTTGGTCAGTCGCGCCGGATAAAGTGACGGGGCGGGAAGCGATGTTCTCCCGGCTCGCCGAACCCTATGATGCCATCGCTGTCCATAGCGGTATCGGATATGACGCCTATCCCTGGGATTGGATGCCGGCCCTGCGCCGACTGCAGCCTCAGGCGCGAATTATGGTGGCGCTCGATGAGACGGTTTCCGACTCGTTTATGATGGAAGCGATTTGCCGGCTTGCCGATGCGTTGTCCTTTGCTGTCCTGCCGGCCGGTATAGAGGGCCGGAGTAGGATCGAGGCCTTCGTCTCGTTTCTGCAGGGCGAAGCTGTCCGCGAATCGTACCGGCAGGAGCCGGGCGCTGTGAACGGAGCGGTCGTGACCGTGTGGGGGGCAGCAAGCAAGGACGGCGCGACGACTGTTGCGTTGAATACGGCGCTGGCGCTCGCTTCGCGCGGCGGGATTCGCGTCGGTTTGATCGACGCTAATCTGCGCAATCCGGAAGTGAAGGCGCGCCTGAATGTGAACGACCCCGGCATGGCCTCGTTTGTCATTCGCTCCAAGCTGCAGACGCAGCGGCTGCGGCCGGAAGAGCTGGTCGGCGCTTGCATTCGTTACCGGCAGCGGCTGCCGCTTTACATTTTGCCCGGATCTCCGAGGCGGGACACGGCGCAGGACGTGACGCCGGAGATGATGACCCATCTGATCGCGGCGGCGCGTCAAGCTTTCGATGTAACATTCATCGACGTCAACAGTTATCCGGATAATGCGGCTACGATTTGTGCCGTGCGGGAAGCGGATCACCGCTGGCTCGTCACGCAAAACCGGTATGCGTCTTATCGGACAAGCTGGGGCGAATGGTACGCTTGCTTTTGGTCTTACTGCGGGCTTGCGCCCAAAGACGTATCGCTCATCGTGAATCGGTCGTATGACGGGGACAGGCCGGAGCGGATCGCCGATTATTTGGGTATGCGTCTGGCGGCCGCTGTACCGAACGTGCCCGGAGGATTGGGACTCGCCAGCGCCGACGAAGGCGTTCCGCTGTACGATCGGCCGGGCGCCGAACCATTCACCGCCAGTATTGATGGACTCGCAGCGCAGCTGGACGGGCAGGACGAAGCTATGTCGGCGGGTGCCGCACCCGTAACGGCCGTACGTCCGAAAATAAGCTGGCTCCATCGGTTCGCGGCGAAGTTCGGCTAGAGACTGGAGAGGAGGAGCGAAGAACATGTCGAGCGGGTGGATGAATAACGATGCCGAAGGTGCTGTCGGGCCGCCAGAACCGCAAGGATCGGGAACCGAAATGCGGTACTCGGTGCGCCCGCGCGTCAGGTTCGACGCAGCGCGGTACGTGAAGGAGCTGACGCAAGCGGGGCAGCACTTCGTAAGGAACGGCCTTGTGGCAAACCCGGCAAACGCAGCAGCGGCGGAAACCCGCCGAGAACGGAGGCTCCCGCTAAAGGCTGCCGCCGCATTGATCTATGAGCATTTGACGGAACGCTCCAAAACGGATCAGCCGCTGTATGAAGACATTATCCAAGCCGGCCTCGGCGAGCCGATGGCGCAGTGGCGCATGAAGGCGGTTATTGAGACGCTGCTGGTCGAATACCGCTTGCATGTCGAACCGTCGACGCTAATCGCGCCCTTAACGCCGACCGAATGCATCTTTGCCGAAACGTGCGGCGCCGGCTTGATCGAGGATTTGTACCGGCTGCCCGATGTGGAGGAAGTGCAGGTGATCGGCGCCGATATATTTTTATTGAAAGGAGGTCGGATGGAGCGGCATTCCCGGACGTTCTCCTCGCTTGAAGACGTCCTGCGGCTGCAGGACCGGCTGGCGCTCTGCGGGAAAAAGCCGATTAACGAACGGAAGCCGTTCGTTCAGTCGTACATGTGGAACCGGTCGCGACTCGTCATGACTCGTCCGCCGTATTCCGACGTGCCGAGCATTCATATTCGCAATTTCATCGTCAAGGACGTTACGCTCTCGCAATTGGTCGGTCTGCAAACGTTGAATGAGCCGATGGCCGAACTGCTGCGGCTGCTCGTGCGGCATCATGCCAGCCTGCTGATCGGAGGCGGCACCGCAACCGGAAAAACGACGTTTTTATTCGCACTGGCCGGTGAAATTCCCGAATCGGAACGGATCCGGACCTTGGAGAAGGAGTTCGAGGTGGCGCTGCGCGAGCGGCTGCGGGGGAAGCGAAACATTTTGGCGGTACGGGAAGTGGAGGACATCCAGCTTTCCATGGAAGAGTCGTTCAAGCCGCTGCTGGTCATGAGTCCGCATTGGGTCATCGTCGGCGAGGCTAAAGGGGCCGAAGTGGCGCAAATGGTGCAGGGCGCGCTGCGCGGACACGATATGATGGGGACGATGCATACGAAGTACCGCGATTCATTCGTCAGCGACGTGGTCGATATGATCAAGCAAGACGGCCGTCATCACGATGCGGGGGATGCGATGCGGCGGGTGGCGAGAGCGTTTAACGTGCTCATCTTCTTGCGCCTTGTGAATGTAGCAGGCCGGCCCGTTCGGGTCGTCACCGAGATCACCGAGCTTTCGGTGAATGAGCGTCAAGAGGTATGCGTCCGCCCGCTCGTCGAGTGGGATTATGCGGCGCAGACGTGGCGGTTTACCGGACAACGGTTCAGTAAATCGCTGACCGATCACTTGCTTGCGGGCGGAGCGCAGCCCGGCGATTTTCAAGCCTTGGGGGTGTGGGACGAATGAACGATTCGCTGGTCTGGTATGCGGCGGCGAAAAACATGCTGCTCGGTATCTGGGCCGCCGGTTCGCTGGCGGTTACGATATGGCTGCAGCGGCGGCTAACCGCCGTCTGGGATTACCGCCGTCGGCATCCGGCGTTGTATCGCTCTGCCTCGCAGTCGTCGCGGCTGCAGCGGCTGCTTCTTGCCAAGCCGGTTCGCCATCTGAGGGAGGAGCTGGATTTGGCCGGACTTAGCCTGGGGGCGGAGACTGTCATCACCGGCATGCTGCTGCTTGGGCTGGTCGGCTTGTTCGGCTCGGATGCACTGTTGCAAACGACTTCCCGGCATATCGCATTAGGCGATGCGGGGTTGAGCGAAGTTCATGTATGGCCCTTGAGCGCCGTCGTGTCGCTAATAGCCGGTTCGATCCCGTACATCCTGATCCGGTTTCGCGTGCAGCGCAAGCGTCAAAGAATTGCGCTGCGGATGATCATGGTCGTGCAAAATATAATCGGACACTATCGGCCGCGGTTGACGCTCGCCGAGGTGATAGCGGGCTGCTCGCCGACGATGCCGGACGAGGTCCGCGGAGAGTGGCGCCGCCTGGAGCTCGCCCTGCATATGAAGTCGATCGACGAAGCGTTGTATGAGTTTGCCGAGCGGGTGGACAACGAATGGGCGCATGACCTGACGGATCTGCTGCTGATCGGGGTTCATTACGGAACCGATATGACGGAATCGCTTCACCACTTGGTCGGCAAGATGCAGACGTCCAAACGGCACGAAGAAAATCGGCTGGCCATGATTACGGTATATCGGATCGGCACTACGTTTATGGTATTTTTCGCTTTTTTTATTATCGGATTTAATGTGTACGCCGATCCGCACAACTACCGTCATTATTTTGTTGACCCTGTGGGGAAAACGCTGCTGCTTCTTTCGTTCGCTGTCATGTTCGTCTCGATGCTGCTGGTCATTCGTTCGGGCCGCCGGGCTTTCTGAAATTCGCGTGCGGGAAGGAGGTGAACAATGAACGGGCTTGGAGGATATGGTTGGCTGGGCATGTTTGCAGTGGGCAGCGCCATGCTTTCCTTTACGCTGGCGGGTACGATACGGATCGGACGGACAAGCCGGCTCGCGTTTATGCTGGAACGGCTCCGGGAACGGGAACGCTTGAGCCGGTTAACGCCGCGCGAGGCGGAGAAGCGATCCGCCAAAGAGCGGGCTTTTCTCGAGAAAGCCCGTTTGGCCGGGGTTTCCGCGCAATGGAGCTTTGCCCGCTATAGACAGCTCCAAGGTCTGCTTGGCGCCACGTTGGCAGGCTTGCTGGGGATGGCGCATATGGCTGCCGAACGAATTTCGGGTACGGCGTTTTCATTTCCCCCGGATGCTGGTCTGGTGGTTAAGCTTATTCTAGGTTTCGGGGCCGGGTGGTCGCTGCCTCATGTTGGGCTGCTGGCGGCGGGGCATTCCCGTAAGGCGAGGCTGCTGATGGAGATTGCCAAGCTCTCTCATCGCTTGTCCGTTTGCGTGAGCGAACGAGCCGATATTCGGGAGCTGCTGCTTCGCGCAGGCCGGCCGCTCGTGCTGCTCAAGCCTTACTTGCAGGAGCTCGCCGTCCTTTGGGGAAAGGACCGCGGGACTGCGATAAGGCGGTTTCGCGATGGGGT
Source organism: Paenibacillus sp. tmac-D7 (assembly GCF_006519665.1). Taxonomy (NCBI): domain Bacteria; kingdom Bacillati; phylum Bacillota; class Bacilli; order Caryophanales; family Paenibacillaceae; genus Paenibacillus; species Paenibacillus sp. tmac-D7. The sequence continues at coordinate 6,275 of NZ_VIDW01000060.1, forward strand.
CGGGATTTCCGAGGCGTATCCGCTTGTGAATGCTTTAGAGGCGATTCGCCGGGCGGATTCGCATGAGGTGGCTAAAGTATTGAAGGAGCAAACCGCAGGCATTGAGGCGACGCTATCGGCTGAAATTAATCGTAAGCTGGAGAATGCGCCGATTTGGATCAGCTTCTACATCATGGTGCCGTTTGCCGTCATCGTGCTGCTGTTTTTGTACCCGTGGCTGGTATCGATTTCAGAGCAGTTAAGGACGAGCTTTCAAGGATAAGGAGCTTGTCTGAAGAAGGGGGGAAATCCGGTTTGTCCAAGCTCGTGATTGCCGTGCTTGTCACCGTGCTGCTCGGCGGCACCGCGTTATATGTCGTCGGGAGCCAGCTGGCGCCTGCTGCGGGAACGGCTGGAACGCAAACCCGGGCACGCATTGAAGCAGCGTTTCAATAAGATTTCATGAAGAAAGGGTGCAGAAAGTATGGGGAAATTGGTCATTGCGTGTTTGCTTACCGTATTGCTGGGAGGGGCGGCGATGTTTGTCGCCGGCACTCGAATCGGGCCCGCCGTCGGCTCCAAAGGCGGCAGCATCAATACGAGCATCACGACGGCTACGGTCAATCAGACGAACGGCAACGTGACCGCAACGGCGCCTTAAGATGAGTAAAATCGTAATCTTATGCCTGATGGTCGTCTTCATTTTCGGCATTTGTACGTATGTGTTCCGACCGGGCGCCGGCGGGCTTCAGGACGAGGTGCGGAACGGCCACGACACGATGACCATGAAAATCCGCAGCTTCGATTACGTAACGAATTGACGGAGGTGAAGTGTAATATTCGGCGGAGTCCTCCCTTATTGGAGAAAAGAGAAACGGTCGGAAAGCCAGGCGGCGATCGAACATATGAACCGCATGCGTCACGCACAGAGTTCGAATAGCGCGGTTGAGTTCGCGTTCGGGGTATGGCGGGACGAGCGGGGCATGGCCAACGTGCTCGTAACGTTGTTTGTGATGCCGCTGCTGTTATTTCTGTCCTTCGCTATCGTTCCTTTCTTCGTGTACGCGATGAAAGCGAACCATCTTCATACGTTAGCCAACCATGCATTGAAGGAGGCGGAGGCCGTCGGATACGTCAGCCCGGACATTCGAAACCGCTTAACCGCTCGCCTTGCCGAGCTCGGCATGGAGGGCGTGAACTTGAACGGAACGATATATCCTTCCTACGCCGGCAGCACCGGTTCGCTCGTGCTGCGCAGCGCGGCCGATCCGGTCGTGAAGCTCGTCGTCACCTATCCGGCGCCGAATGTCACCCGCATGCTGCGCGCGGTCGGCGGGGGAGCGAGTCCGTCCGAGCATGAAGGCTTTTATCGCCTGGAATTGTATGGCCAAAGCGAAGCATATGAGTAGCCGGTCTGCGGTAGGCGCGAATGCACCGGGGGTGCTGCGCTTTTGGAACGACGAGCAGGGCGGCTTGCATCTGGTGCTGTTCGCTTTGCTCGGGGTGGCCGCCGCCTCGTTCCTGTGGGTCGTCGCCTGGAATTGGCTGCTTCACGGGCACAGCCTGAGCCGAGCGAAGCCGCTGCTCGATCATGCCGTACGCGCCGCCTCGCTTCAGCTCGATCCCGGCGAAGCGGCTCTAGGCAGGCTCGTTTGGGACGAAGCCGCGGGCAGAGCTCATTTTCTCCGTTATTTACGGTTGAATTTCAAGCTGAACGGCGATCTGACGCCTCAGCCGGGCAGTCCGCTCGAATCCGCTCCTGTCGTACACCGGCTGGAATTCGTCACGCATTCGACTTATCCCTACGAGCTGGTCCGGTCGGTTACGGTGCGCGAAGGCGGCAATCTTCAAACGACGCGAAACGTCCGCGTCACGATCTACGGTCCGTCCGTTGTAGCCGTTGTCGAGCTGGAGCGCTCGCTGCTCGGGCTCGGCCGAAAGGAGCCGATCGTCCTTAGCAGCGTCGCAAGCGTCCGGTTCCGATAGGCGTCCGTCTCCTTTGACATGACCGTGATACAGCGTGTAAGGTTAGAGCATGCATGATGAAACGGTACATACGGGAGGCAGGAGTATGAGCGAATACAAACAGAGGGTGGGACGGCTGCAGCACAAGCTGCAGACCGGCGGTTTCGACGGCATGGTCGTCACGCAAAATGTCGATTTGTATTATTTGGCGGGCTCGATGCAAACGGGGTATTTGATCGTCCCTGCTTCGGGAGATCCGAAGTTTTTCGTTCGCCGCAGCGTCGCGCGCGCAGAGGAAGAATCGGCTTGGCCGGTTGAGCCGCTCGGCTCGCTGCGCGAGTTTGCCGGACAGCTGGGAGCTGCGTTTCCGGATCTTGCCGCCACCACCGGCCGGAGTCCGGTCAAGCTGGCCGCCGAATTCGACGTGCTGCCCGTGCAGCTCTTCCAGAGGCTGCAGCAATCCTTGGCGCACGTGGAGTGGAAGGACGGATCGGCGCTGATTCGCGAAACCCGGATGATCAAATCGCCGTTTGAAATCGAAGCGATTCGCAGCGCCGCCCGCGTGATTAACGACGCATTCGAGGATGCGTTTGGCTGGTTGAAGCCGGGAATGACCGAGCTCGAAGCGATGAGCCGCATGGAGTACTTTGTTCGCGAACGCGGCCATATCGGGATCATGCGCCTGCGCGGGTACAACCAGGAAGTCATTACGGGGATGCTCGGGGCCGGCGACGCTGCGGCGACGCCCACCTATTTCGACGGTCCGGCGGGCGGGCTCGGCCTGTCTGCTGCGAGTCCGCAAAGCTCCAGCCGCCGCCCGTTCGAGACGAACGAACCGATCTTGATGGATGTCGGCTGCTGCATCGGCGGTTACGTCATCGACCAAACGCGTACCGTCGTATTCGGTTCGCTGCCGGACGACCTGGCCTACGCTTATGACGCGTCCGAGCGCATCCTTCGCAGCGCCGAAGGGCTGCTGCGCCCCGGCACCGTCTGCGAGCAGCTGTACGCCGAGTCGCTGCGGCTCGCAGACGATGCCGGCCTGGCCGACCATTATATGGGCTACGGCAGAGATCAAGTGAAGTTCCTCGGCCACGGCATCGGGCTCGAGGTCGACGAACTTCCGGTACTCGCGCGCGGGTTCAACTATCCGCTCGAGGCGGGGATGGTAATTGCCGTCGAGCCGAAATTTACGTTTCCCGGCAGGGGCGTCGTCGGCATTGAGAACAGCTATGCGATTACGGCGGACGGCTTCGAGAAGCTGACGATTTCCCGCGAAGGCCTTATCCGGCTATAAGCTGGATAAGGGCGGTAGGGCGGCGTAGTCACGTATCGCGAATGCCGCCCCGCGGGTTCCCGCAGCACGCTCTAATGCCGGGGATGTCCTCCGCCGGGCCGCTTGAATCCGATACATCGATTTATACGATTGTCGGCTTCCTGATGCACACAGGCCGTACCGTCCCTTCACCGGGCGGTACGGCTTTTCCATGCGTGCTTCGCCAGTGCGGCAAGCCGCTTCCCGCCGCTTCACGAAGCAGTCGGCCGGTCTCCCGGATCCAATCGAGCGAACCTCCGTTAGCTCTCACCCGTTATCTTCCGGCGATCAAGCCGACGCGCTCCAAAGCCCAGTAAGCGGCCAAGCCGAGCACGAGCAGTGATCCGGCGATCGTAACCGTCCGCCGCGCTTTTTCGGTTCGGGCGAGCTTCAGCCAAGCCGGCAGAAGGAGGGCGACCACGCCCAGCTGTCCGGCTTCCACGCCGACATTAAAGCTGACGAGTGAGCTGTTGAAATAGGCCCGCGGCAGTCCGACTTCCTCAAGCGCTCCGGCAAAGCCGACACCGTGAATGAGTCCGAAGCCAAGCGTCAGCAGGAGGCGGCGGCGCAAGCCGGGGCGAGTCATCCCCAAGTTTTCGGCGGCGACGTAACAGATGCTGAGCGCAATCGCGGTCTCGACCCCAATCGGAGGCAGAGACAACAACCCGACGGCAGCCAGTATCAGCGTCGCGCTGTGAGCCGCTGTGAAGGCCGTGACTATCCATGCCGCGTCCGCCCAGCGCTGTACGGCAAGCAGCAGGGAGAACAAAAACAGCAAATGGTCGTACCCGGTCCATATGTGCAGGACCCCCAGCTTGAAATAGGTCCATAGGACCGTACCCCATCCTGCCGGGTGAAGCGCCGCATACGCGTACGTTCGATGCTCCCTGTCCAGCACCGCTTGGTCGAGGTCGTCCCCTTGTTCGATCAGCGCGAAATTCAGATGAAGCGGATCGACGTCATCGAATAACAATCCGTATTCGATCGTGAACCCGCTGACCGGCGCGTCCGTCTCGAATCGCATCCGGAAGGTGACGCCGGAGACAGCGTCCTTTTCCGCCGGCTCCATCTCCTTCAACGTCATTCGCATCGGCTCAGCCTGCTGGATCAAACGAACATGCTCCCTCAGGTAGCTTGTCAACTGCTCGCGCCGCTCGTTCAAGTCATTACCCAGAACACGCCCGTTTCCGTCGACATCGAATCCGAGCAGGCTTTGCTCCGGCACGAACAACTCGTAATCGACGGCGTTCAAACCGACGTTCAGGTACGAATAACCATTGTTCAGCGGATGGGCGTAGACCGTGTCTCTATCGTTGCTTACCCCCCAAAAAAATGATATGATTAATAGAATTAAGAATAGCAACCGACAACCCTTGTAGGCCGGATTCATGATACACCTCTCAATGAATATGCTATGAAACTAGTTATCCCATATACCAACACTACCATGAATCAAGAGGGCTAAGGCCGGATTTGCGAAGGGGGAACGACCATGCTGCGTTTAGGGCAAAAAGTAATCATTATCGGGGACAGCTTTGAACAAAATTTGCCTATCGGCGAATACGGATATATCATCGCATACGATCGCAATGCGGATAATGTGTTTGATTACGTCGTACGCGTACCGAAGACGAACAAGCATCACTTCGTGCCTGGCGACGATGTCGAACTGGAAGAAGTGCTGCTTGCGCAGGAAGCCGACCGCATTGAACGCGAAGCGCTGATTGATTTTGCGCTTGCAACGAAGAACGAAGGGCTGTTCCGACGCATCATGAACGGAGACAGCGAGGAAGCGCCGGCGGAGTCGAACAAGGACGTACAGTCCAATCAAGACTTCATTCGGCAAATTCATCTGAAGGCGTGGATTTAACCGTAATCGAGCGTGGCAAAGGCCGGATTCCGCCAAGGAGTCCGGCTTCTTTTTGCGATTCTTACAGCCCGGCAGCCAGCGTATGACCGGGCAACGGCTCAGGAAGCGGCTTCCCTAGCAGGTAACCTTGCGCCAGATGAATCCCCGCCAGCTTGCAGCTTTACGCGAAATCGGTTCCTCCATTATATCAACTGCAGCATCGCTTGCACACGCCGTATCTGTAATTGAGTTAAAAAGGCAACTAAGCTATAATAGTAGGAATGATTAGACAAGAAGCGAGGTGCAGAGGATGAGTATCACCATCAAAGATGTGGAGCATGTAGCGGCGCTGGCCCGTTTGGAGCTGAGCGAACAAGATAAGGAACGGTTCGCCGGACAGCTGAGCGCCATCTTGAAATATGCGGAGCAGCTGAACCAGCTCGATACCGACGATGTCGAGCCGACCAGTCATGCGATGCCTCTTGTGAACGTGATGCGGGAAGATACGGTCAGGCCGTCTTTGCCGATTGACAAAGTGCTGCTGAACGCGCCGGACGAAGAGGACGGACAAATTAAAGTACCGGCGGTGCTGGAATAATTAGCTTCATTGAAGGGAGGATATCCGCTTGTCGTTGTTGAATTTGCGTTTGCAGGACGTACATAACAAGCTTCATGCCAAAGAAATTTCCGTAACCGATGTGGTGGATGAATCGTATCGGCGCATCGCTCAGGTGGAAGATAAGGTCAAGGCGTTCCTTGCGCTGGATGAGGAGAGAGCCCGCGCAACGGCGAAGACCCTCGACGCGCGGCTGGGGACCGACGATTCCAAAGGCCTGCTGTTCGGCCTGCCGATCGGCGTGAAAGATAACATTGTGACCGAAGGGCTCACGACGACGTGCGCCAGTCAATTTCTCAAAAATTATAACCCGATATATGACGCCACCGTGGTGAAAAAGCTGCAGCAAGCCGAAGCCGTCACGATCGGCAAGCTGAATATGGACGAGTTCGCGATGGGCGGATCCAACGAAAACTCGAGCTTCCATCCGACCTATAACCCGTGGAATCCGGATTATGTGCCCGGCGGCTCCAGCGGCGGTTCCGCTGCGGCGGTCGCAGCGGGCGAAGTGTTCTTCTCGCTTGGTTCGGACACCGGCGGTTCGATTCGCCAACCGGCGTCTTACTGCGGCGTCGTCGGGATGAAGCCGACCTACGGCCTCGTTTCGCGATTCGGGCTCGTCGCTTTTGCATCGTCGCTCGACCAAATCGGACCCTTGACGAAGAACGTCGAGGACAGCGCCTACCTGCTTCAGGCGATCGCCGGACACGACCCGATGGATTCGACTTCGCTCGACGTCGACGTGCCCGACTATCTCAGCGCGCTTACCGGCGACGTCCAAGGCCTCCGAATCGCCGTACCTAAGGAGTATCTCGGACAAGGCATCGATCCGAAGGTGAAAGATGCCGTGCTCACGGCGCTTAAAACACTCGAAGGTCTCGGCGCTATCGTAGAAGAGGTGTCGCTGCCGCACTCGGAATATGCGGTCGCGGCCTACTATTTGCTTGCTTCCTCGGAAGCTTCCTCGAACCTGGCAAGGTTCGACGGCGTTCGTTACGGCGTTCGGGCGGACAACCCGAAGAACCTGCTGGACGTCTACCTCAAATCCCGCAGCGAAGGCTTCGGCGATGAAGTGAAACGCCGGATCATGCTCGGCACGTACGCGCTCAGTTCCGGTTATTACGACGCTTATTATTTGAAGGCGCAAAAGGTGCGCACGCTCATCAAACGCGACTTCGAACAAGTATTCGAGAAATACGACGTCGTCATCGGACCGACGGCGCCGACGCCTGCCTTCCGCATAGGCTCGCAGCACGGCGACCCGTTGACGATGTATTTGAACGATATTTTGACGATCCCTGTCAACTTAGCCGGTCTTCCGGCAATCAGCGTACCGTGCGGGTTTGCGGACGGATTGCCGATCGGACTGCAGGTGATCGGCAAGGCGCTCGACGAATCGACGATTCTGCGCGTGGCGCACGCTTACGAGCAGCATACCGATTTCCATAAGCAGCGCCCGCAGCTTTAATGAAAGGAGCGACCTCACGTGACAGCGGCAACCGATAAAAAGTATGAAACCGTCATCGGCCTCGAAGTGCACGTCGAACTGCACACGAAGTCCAAAATATTTTGCGGCTGCTCCACCTCTTTTGGAGCTCCGCCTAACACGCACACGTGCCCGATTTGTCTCGGTCATCCGGGCGTGCTGCCCGTATTGAATAAGCAAGCGCTGGAATATGCGATGAAAGCGTCCATGGCGCTGAACTGCCAAGTGGCGACAGAAAGCAAATTCGACCGGAAAAATTACTTCTATCCCGATTCGCCCAAAGCGTACCAAATATCCCAGTACGATAAACCGGTCGGCGAACACGGCTGGATCGAAATCGAAGTGGGCGGCGAAACGAAGCGGATCGGCATTACCCGCGTTCACTTGGAGGAAGACGCCGGCAAGCTGACGCACGTTGACGGCGGGTATGCCTCCCTCGTAGATTTCAACCGTGTCGGTACGCCGCTTATCGAGATCGTCTCCGAGCCGGACCTCCGCTCTCCGGAGGAAGCCCGCGCCTATTTGGAGAAGATCAAGGCGATCATGCAATACTGCGACGTCTCCGATGTGAAGATGGAGGAAGGGTCGCTGCGCTGCGACGCCAACATCAGCCTTCGTCCTTATGGGCAAGAGCAGTTCGGCACGAAGGCCGAACTCAAGAACATGAACTCTTTCCGCGGCGTACAGCGCGGTCTCGAGTATGAAGAATGGCGCCAAGCGGACGTGCTTGACGGCGGCGGCCAAGTCGTGCAGGAGACGCGCCGCTGGGATGAGGCGCAGGGCAAGACGCTTCCGATGCGAGGCAAAGAGCAGGCGCACGACTACCGCTATTTCCCGGACCCGGATCTCGTGGCCGTGTACATCGATGACGAGTGGAAGGAACGAGTCCGGGCTTCGATTCCGGAGCTGCCGGATGCGCGGAAGAAACGGTACGTCGCGGAGTATGCCTTGCCAAGCTACGACGCGGAAGTCATTACCGCATCCATGAAGCTGGCCGACTTCTTCGAGGAGAGTCTGAAATACACCAAAGACGCTAAAGCGGTGTCCAACTGGATCATGGGCGATCTGCTCGGTTATTTGAACGCGAACGGCCTGGAGATTACCGATGTGCAAATCACGGGCAAAAGTCTTGGCGAAATGATCGGTCTCATCGAGAAAGGAACGATCAGCAGCAAAATTGCCAAAACCGTATTTAAGTCGATGCTCGAAACCGGGAAAGATCCGCAGACCATCGTCGAAGAGCAGGGCCTCGTGCAAATCAGCGACGAAGGCGCCATAGCCGCAGTTGTCGATCAGATCGTCAGCAATAATCCGCAGTCCGTCGCCGACTTTAAAGCCGGCAAGGACAAGGCAGTCGGCTTCCTCGTCGGTCAGGTCATGAAGGAAACCAAAGGAAAGGCGAATCCCGGATTGGTCAATAAGTTAATCCTGGATCGCCTTAACCGTTAATCTGTATACATTAACATATTCAAGGCCGTCTGCCCGCGCGCAGACGGCCTTTTTCCATGCCGTAAAGGGCCGTGTCTTCTATGGAAGGGAACCCTTGCCCCGCTGTCTCTGACCTGGGTATAAAGCCCTCATGCATCCGTTCTCCCCTTGCGAAGGGGAACAGGTTCTGATAATATGCATCCAACGGAAAGGTGGGACGCGATGATCGATCCGATTGATTTGAACGATATGCCGCAGGTGCTTCAACTTCTGGAGCTTCAGCAGATTGCTTATCGCATCGAGGCTGAGCTTGTCGGTTTTGAAGAAATTCCGCCGCTGTTCGATTCGCCCCAGTCGCTGCGAGACTCACAAGAATCGTTCTTCGGTTACTTCGAGGAAGGCCGACTGGTGGGGGCCGTCGCCTGCAGGCAAAGCGCTAAAGAGCTTACGATTTGCCGGATGATGGTGCATCCGGATTTTTTCCGGCGGGGTATCGCGGGCGCGCTTTTACGGCATATCGAATCATTTGCGGTCCCTGGGGGGATCATGACCGTCTCGACGGGAACGAATAATACGCCGGCGGTTAACCTATACGAGAAACATGGCTTCGAGCCCGTGCATGTGCAGCTGCTTGCCCCCGGCATTACGATGACGAAGTTTATGAAGCGCGTGGACTCGTGACCTCCGGACTCATTGCCCCTTCAAGCCGGGTGCATCCTGTTCGTGGCGGGAGATCCTATTTTTTCGCTGCATGTTATTTTTGGGGAAAAGGTCAAGTTCTAAAATTATTCGTAATAAAATAGTGTTCAACGGCCAGACCGTCAGAGGAGGGGTTACACGATGCAAGACCCTTGGACGATAGATACGTTTCACATCACGCTTCGACTGGTGCTTGCCTTGCTGCTCGGCGGAGTCATCGGCTTCGAACGGGAGCGGAGCAGCCGCGCGGCGGGCTTGCGCACGCATATTCTCGTTTGTTTAGGCTCGACCTTGGTGATGCTGCTGTCCATGTATGGCTTCGCCGATTTTGCCCGGCTGGACAACGTGCGCTTGGACCCGGCCCGCTTGGCGGCTCAAGTGATTAGCGGGATAGGCTTTCTCGGCGCGGGCACGATTCTTTATACGGGTAAATCGATTACCGGTCTGACGACGGCGGCTTCGTTATGGGTCGTCGCGGCGATGGGTTTAGCCATTGGCGCAGGGTTTTATTATGCGGCGGGGTTGGCCTGCTTTTTCGCACTGATTAGCTTATTCGTACTTAATCTGGTTGAGAAACGATATATGCACCATAGAAAAGTGCGCAGTCTGAAGCTGGAAGCTGCGGACATTCCAAGCTTGCTGGGACGGGTTACGCAGCTTCTGGGCAGCAAAGGCTGCGATATTCAAAAGCTATCCGTAGAAGAAGCGCCTGTCGACGCGGACGAGGCTGCGCGGATTCTCATCACGCTTTCGGTTCGTTTATCCAAGGGTGCCAAGGTGTCTGAGATGATCGAAGAGCTTCTGCGGCTGGAAGGCGTGCGCTCTGTGTCTCTGGACTAACCCGACGAAAAGACGATTCCGTTTTTTTGAAAAAATGAAGGGGACTTTCATGATCCTTCGTCTAAGAATTCGAGAAACATAACCGAGGCGGTGAAACGATGGGAAGCATGACGGATGAACAACTGGTCGACCTGATCCGTCAAGGCGATGATGCGGCGTACCGCATTCTGATGGAACGCTATCAGGATTATGTGTATACGCTGATTTACCGCATGGTCGAACATCGGGAAACCGCGGAGGACTTGACGCAAGAAGTATTTCTGAAGCTATTCCGAGGGGTGGAGCGTTTTCGCGGGGATTCGCAGCTGAAGACTTGGATTTATCGGTTAACGGTCAATTTAGTGACGGATTACCGCAGATCCCAGAAGCGCAAACCTTACGAAGCCATCATGGATAAAGTGAAAGGCTGGTTCGGAGACCGGAAAGAAGAACCGGAGGCCAAGACGCTTTTGAAAGAAGAGCAGCAGACGATACAGAAGCTGCTTGCCGATTTGCCGGACAAATACAAGCTGGTGATGTACTTGTACCATTATAAGCAGTTGTCCTACCAAGAGATCGCAGGCGTAACCGGTTTACCGATCAAGACAATCGAAACGAGACTTTACCGCGGGAAATCGATGCTCAAAGAAAAATGGTTGGAGGTGGGCGGGCATGACAGGCATACATCCAAAAGATCACGAGCTGTTACATTATCTGAATAATCGCTGCCCTGAGCTGGAGACGAGAAGGATCCGGCGTCATCTGAACGACTGCTCTTTTTGCAGAGAACGGCTTTCCGCGTTTCTGGACGTGGAGCTCGCGCTTAACGAGCTTCCGCTAATATCCGCGCCTGCCGGCATGTCCGAGCGGGTGCTGCAAGCGCTGAAGACCGATGCCCGTTCGGGAGACGGCAGCTCGTCCCTCAGCCCGTCTGACCGGGTTTTTCGCTCGGAAGCCGCCCGTAAGCCGAAGCGAAGCTCGGAGCTGATGAACGGGATGGTTGCTATCGCGGCGACTTACCTGTTTATCGCAACCGGCATTATCGGCAAAATCACTTCATTTAGCGCGGACGGCCTGGAATCCGGCGTACGTAACGGTGCCATTCAACTATATCAAGCCGTCGAGACGGTTTCACGACATCTGCTTTCGTAAGGGGGATCAAATGATGGAAGAGCAAACCAACAACATAAGCAAGCCGGAGCAAGATCGCGAGGACGAGTTCCTTCGAGAAAGGATGGAGCGATGGGGGCAATCGAGCAAGCCGCTCTATGATCCGTTCGTACCGCAGCGCCCGCGCAAAAACAAGTGGATTTCCGGCATTCTTTCGTTTCTGATTCCCGGTACCGGTCAGTTGTACTTAGGTTTGATGCAGCGTGGACTCGGAATCATGGTGCTGTTTATGCTGGATATTTTTGCGATCGTTTATTTTTCGATTGGCGTAAGCATCCCTTTAATCGTTTTGTTTTCGCTACTGCTCCCCGTCGTGTATTTCTATAATATCTTTGACGCTTTACAGCAGACCGATCGCGTGAATGGGTGGGGCGGACCTGGCGATTTGCAGGGGCAGACCGGCTTCGATCCTTTGACCTCGGCGGTAGAGAAGCCGTCTACGAAGTGGGGCAAAGGCAACAATTTCGGATATTTGCTTATCATGGCCGGTGTGATTTTGTTTTTGGCTGCGGGCAAGCCGGCATGGCTTGACTCGGTATTCGACTTTTTGGGCTCGACGTTCGGGGCTTTGATATTGATCGGGATTGGACTTGCTTTGTTTTTCAAAGAATCGATGAAAAAATAGGGAGTGTTCCGCATGTTAAAAGTAGGCCGCTACACCGCAGCCCTCATTCTCGTGCTTGTCGGAGGCGCCGTCATCGCCGATAAACTGACGGATGCAGGGCTCGCGAGCCGGCTGCTGGATTGGTGGCCGGCCTTGTTCATTATGCTGGGACTGGAATATATTTTTTACAACATGAGGTACGGTGACGGGAGCCGCCCGCTGCGTCTCGATATCGGCGGTCTTGTCTTTGCGGTAGTCGTTTCCGCCGTCGTACTGTTCAGTACGCAAACCACCGACATTTTTAAGCGGTTTGAAGGTTTGAAAGGCTTTGAAGGCATTCATATCGGCGACGTGATCGAAGGGTTCCGCGACGGCAAGCGATTTGACAAAGGCGTCACGAAAATCCCGATGCCATCCGATGTTGACAATGTGAAGATCGACAATACGAACGGGAACATCATGGTGAAGCCCGGAAGCGTAGACCAAGTCGAGATTGATCTGACCGTCTACGTGAATACGGACTCTGACAGCGAGGCCCAGGAAATCGCCGAAGCCTCGACCATCGAACATACGCTGAACGGCAGTACGCTGGATATTCGCACCGTGCCTAAAGAATACGGCACCGGCTTCATCGGCAAGCGTAAACCGCGTATGGATTTGACGATCACCGTGCCTTCGCATCACCCGACCAGCATGTCGCTGTATTTGAAGAACGGAATAATTGAAGCGGCTCAGCTCCCGATCAAACAATCGTTCTCTGCCGAATCGACGAATGGCCGGATTGTGATTACCGGGTTGGAGGGCGAGATTCACCTGAAAACGACGAACGGTGAAGTGAAATCCGCAAAAACACGCGGCGAAATTTCGCTGGAAACGACCAACGGCCGTCTGGAGTTAACCGATCATCGCGGGGACGCGCGACTGGAATCGAACAACGGCGAGCTTGTCGTCAACCGGCATACGGGCGGGCTGGAGGCGGAGACGACCAACGGCTCGATCTCGGCAGACGGCGCGTTCAAGCAATTGAAGACGGAAACGACGAACGGTAAGGTTCATATCGTCTCTTCGCAGGTCGAAGGCGATTGGGACGTGAAGACTTCTCACGGCGATATTGAATTAAAGCTACCGAGAAGCGGCAATTACCGGGTGAATGGTGAAGCAGACCAGGGTACAGTCCATACCGACCTGCCGCTTACCGTGGAGAAGAAGACGATTCACGGAACGATCGGCAGCGGCGCACATACCATTCATATCGAAACGAACAGTTCCCTATCCGTCAAAGCGTCCGATTGACAATTAGGTGAAAACACGGGTAAAATAAAGTGATACAGATTTCCTTGGTTGATCGGAACGTATAAGTTGCTGGACTTCTACCCTCGCATCACCAGGGCAGCGCGCCGGTCTTTTGGATGGGATGGCGTATCGGTTTATCTTGGGTTGGGCGGTGAACACAATGAATGCATTGGGGCAAGCGCTTCATAAGCTGAAGACGATGGGAGTACGGATGACGCCGCAGCGTCACGCCATTCTTTCCTATTTGCTGAATACGATGACGCATCCGACGGCGGATGAAATATACAAAGCTCTATCTCCTCAGTTTCCCAGCATGAGCGTAGCGACGGTGTATAACAATTTGAAGGTGTTCCTCGAAGCGGGATTAGTTCGTGAAATGACGTATGGCGATAATTCCAGCCGGTTCGATGCAGATCTGTCGGATCATTATCATGCGCTTTGCGAATCATGCGGCAAGCTGGTTGATTTTGCCTATAAGCCGCTTGATGAGCTGGAGCGGGCAGCCGGGGAGATGACCGGATTTCGCGTAAAGAGCCATCGGGTGGAAGTTTACGGCATTTGCTCCGAGTGCGCTATGAAGACAACATGATAGTTTACTAGAATTACGGTATAATGGACGTGTTCGGTTTCCGCCGGTAAGGCAGGAAACGAATGCGTCCTTTTTTTTTACAACCCGACCGCACACAGGAGTGAAACTATGGATTCGAAATTTCCACCGGCCGGGGGAACCCGCAGCAATAAGAACCGCACAATAAGGTGGCTGTTATTCATGTTGGCTATCGGCTGCGCACTCATCCTCGGCACTTATTATTGGGCGGTCTATGTCCCGAATCGGCAGCATGTGCAGCCCGACTTTCAAGGAAATCCGAAACCCGTCTTTTATCAGGGAGGGATGATGAAAGACTCGGCTATCGGCAGCAAGGAATCGCTGAAGCTGTCTTTTGAAACCGTTCGAGAACGGATCGATTCAACCCTCGTTTATGAGCAAAAAACGGAGTCCACCATCATCACGACGCAAAATAAAGTGGTTCGGCTGCGAACGAGTGAATTGACCGGTTTGATTAACGAAAAGTCGTTTACGCTGAAGTTCCCGCTGGAGAAATCGAATGGCAAGCTATACTTGCCGATAGAACCGTTGAAAGATTTGTACCAGATCGATTTGCGCGAATCGGCCGAAACGGGCGCGGTTCTCCTGTTTAAAGAAGGAGAGACCATCCGCTGGTTTAAGACAGTCGCTTATGACGGGAAGCCCGATAAGACGATTGACATGCGGCGCAGCCCATCGATCAAAGCTCCGATTTTGGCCGATTTGAGGCAGCAGGAGAGCGTGATCGTATGGGGAGAAGAAGGCGATTGGTATCGCGTTCAGCTTGTTAGCGGCTATACAGGCTACCTACGCAAGGAGCAATTGGCTGCTGACCGCGAGGAGACCGTACCGGCCAAAGCGCCTGAACCGGCTTTTATGCCGAAGCAGCCGATTACCGGTAAAATCAACGTGACCTGGGAGCACGTCGTCAGTAAAAATCCGGACACATCCAAAATTCCGGCAATGCCCGGACTCGATGTCGTCAGTCCGACCTGGTTTCACTTGCAGGACGGCGACGGCAATTTGCAAAATTTGGCCGACCCCGCCTACGTGAAATGGGCGAAGTCCAGAGGCTACCAGGTGTGGGCGCTGTTCAGCAATGGCTTTGATCCGAAACGGACGACAGAAGCTTTATCCACTTACGACAAGCGGATGAAGATGACGAAGCAGCTGCTGAGCTTTGCTCAAATGTATGGCCTGCAGGGGATTAACATCGACTTCGAGAATGTCGACCTGGACGACAAGCAGAACCTTGTTCAATTCGTTCGGGAAATGACGCCGCTTCTGCATGAACAAGGTCTCGTCGTCTCTATAGATGTGACGCCGCGCTCAGGCAGCGAAATGTGGTCGATGTTTTACGACCGGAAGGCGCTGATCGAATCGGTCGATTATATGATGCTGATGGCGTACGACGAGCATTGGGCGAGCAGTCCGAAAGCGGGTTCCGTCGCGTCCTTGCCCTGGGTAGAAAGCTCGATCCAAGGCCTGCTGAAAGAGGATAAAATCCCGCCCTCCAAGCTGATTCTCGGCATTCCCTTTTATTCTCGCGTATGGACGGAAGGCGTGAAGGACGGCAAGACGACCGTCAGCTCCAGGGCCGTATTTATGGAGATGCCCCAGCGGATTATGCGCGAACAGAAGATCGAAGCGAAATTTGACGAGGAGTCCGGACAAAATTACTTGGAGTTTACGGAAGAAGGCAAGCCCGCAAAAATTTGGATTGAAGACGAAACGAGCGTTCGGGCGAGAATCGCACTCGTTAAAAAGTATGATCTGGCCGGCGTCGCTTCATGGCGCAGAGGATTTGAAGTGCCGGAAGCCTGGAAATGGGTGAATGAGGAATTGAAGTAAGATAGCCTGACAAAAAAAGCGGCTTGTCCCTCGCCCTGAGCGAAGGTCAGCCGCTTTTTCGTTTAGGCTCGACACTACGTAGTCGTCGTGCGTTCTTCTTTTGATACGGTATCGGTTACACCGACAACGGGCTCGTCGTTTTCTTTGGGCGCGTGAGCCGGGTCCAAAGAAAGGATCGTTTTACAAAACATGCATCGATCCGTTTTGCCGATAATTTTCGTCGCTTTGCCGCATTCCGGACAAACGACGACGACAGCGCTTGTGGACATCATACCGGCCGCGAAATAGATGCCCATGCTGACCAGCATCATGATTGCGCCGATCACCATTCCGACCGCGGCGAAAAACCGCCCGGCCGTCCCCCATTCGAAAACGATACCCGCCAAGCCCAGAATCATAAGCGCCATGCCGCCCATCGTAAGCAGCAATCCCCATAATCGGAACTCGTTAGCCTTACTGGATTTGAATCGCACGATACGTCACTTCTTTCGCTTAAGAATTGTGAGTTTTGTCACAAAAAAATGCAGGAATATTGAGGATTCATGTAGAAATACATAAGAATATAGAACATAACGATCAATTCATGCTTCTTTTAAGTCAGGGGGCTTTTTTCTACTCATGGAATCGTTAAAACACCAGTGTTTACAAAGATTCCGGCACGATGCCACCGTCCTTAGCGTGCTTGCGGTTGATCATCAGTCGCTATATTCAGCCGTAACCGACGGCTTTGATTATCTGATACTCGTCGTCAGCAGTCAAGTCGATCGTGCGCATCAACAAATTCATTATATAAAAGACAAGTTGCGTATACAAGAAAGATGGATCACTCCCGAGTCGCTCGACGAATTGATCCTGCACGGCGAGCAGCGCAATTTCATTTTCTGGATCTTAAAAGGGGAGATACTTTTGGATCGCGAAACGTATCTGGAGAGTCTGCGTCATCGGATGCTGGAGTTCCCTGCCGAATTAAGGGAGCATAAGCTGCTGATCGAGTTTTCCAAGTTTTTGCGCAGTTACACGCAGAGCAAAGACTATTTGGCGGAAGAACACCTTCTTGACGCTTACAACATTATACTGGAAGCGCTGCACCATTGGGCGCGCATCGTGATTGTCGAAGCGGGCTACCACCCGGAGGTGACGGTCTGGAGCCAGGTGAGAATGATCAATCCCGGCGTATACAAGCTGTATGAGGAGCTTACCTTGAGCAAAGAGACACTGAAGCAGCGGGTCGAATTAGTACTGCTGGCATGTGAGTTTTCCGTCATGTCCAAAATGCAGCGCTGCTGTAAGCCGCTGCTCAATTTACTTGCCAGCCGCGAGGAAGCTTGGAGTGTGCAAGAGCTGCAGCAGTCGCCGGGGCTGTCCGACGTCAGGAACGAACTTCCTCTGCTGTTGAATAAACTCGTCAAGAAATCGCTCGCCAAAGAGGTTGTAGTGACGGCCGATCCCGAACTGAAATTGCTGGAGCTGCGATATCGGGATGTCAGAGGTGTCAAAAACCAGGTGATATGATATAATGATAGACAATCGAATAGCCACTAGGGGAGCCTCAAGATGCGGGGCTGAGATAAAGAAGCTTTCTTTGACCCTTGGAACCTGACTCGGCGGCCCGCGCCATTTCGTGCGGACGTCACTGGATGATGCCAGCGTAGGGAAGTGGACGAATGCATGAGCGATCATTCGGCATTTGGTCATGAAGTCAACCTGCACAGGTTGGCTTTTTTTGCTTGAGCCGGGCAAAAATCGGAGGAGGGACACCGTTGAAGTTGGTCGTTAACGGAGAAGTGCGCGAGGTAAGCGGCGTGACGACGGTCGCGGAGCTGCTCGGTTTTTTTAAGTTGCAGCACAAAATATTAGTCGTCGAACTAAACCGTGTAATTATTGAACGGCATCAGTATGAAGGCACACCCTTACAGGAAGGCGATCAATTGGAAATCGTTCATTTTGTGGGTGGCGGTTAAGTCTTCTTGAGCTTGAGTTAAACCATCGTACTAGAATCGTACTAGAAAAGGAGAAAGAATAACATGACTGACCTGTTGAAAATCGGTCCCTATGAGTTTAAATCGCGTTTGCTGCTTGGCACGGGCAAGTTTACGTCGCTGGACATTCAGGCGGATGCAGTTCGGGCTTCGGAAGCCGAGGTGCTCACATTCGCGATTCGCCGTCTGCCGATAGACAATCCGGAAGCGCCTAATTTTCTAGAAACGCTTGATCTGAGGAAATTCAGACTGCTTCCGAATACGGCAGGAGCTTACACCGTCGATGAAGCGGTGAGAATTGCCCGTTTAGCCAAAGCGTCCGGACTATGCGATATGATCAAGGTTGAAGTCATCGGCGATCCGAGAACGCTCCTTCCCGATCCTGTAGGCACTCTGGAAGCGACCAAGATATTAGTAGAAGAAGGTTTTGTCGTGCTGCCTTACACGTCGGACGATCCAATCTTGGCAAGAAAGCTTCAAGAAGCGGGTGCCGCTGCGGTCATGCCGGGCGCTTCTCCAATAGGTTCGGGCCAAGGGATTGTGAACCCGGGCAACCTGCGGTTTATTATTGAAGAAGCGAAGGTGCCGATTATTGTCGATGCGGGCATCGGCGGTCCGGCGGATGCTGCGCTTGCGATGGAATTGGGCGCCGACGGTGTGTTATTGAATACGGCCGTGGCCGGCGCGGCTAACCCTGCTTTAATGGCGGAGGCATTTAAGCTTGCCGTTGAAGCCGGACGCAAAGGTTTTTTGGCCGGACGAATACCGAAGAAGCGGTATGCATCAGCCAGCAGTCCGGTTGAAGGCATGATCGAATAGGGGTGGGAAGGGGCTGCGCAGGAGACTGCGCAGCCCCTTCTTTTTAAGACAGAAAAAAATTTTGGCTACTAGCTTGACTTTCGACTTAGGCATATGTTAAATTAATTCTCGCCGCTTAAAAGGACTTATCTTTTAAGAAGGTGAGAAGCAAGCAGTGAAGAATTGGAAATAAAAAATGCTTGCATTGAGTTAGGTGAATGTGGTATATTATAAAAGTCGCCGCTAAACGAAGCGACAATAAATGACAAAGAAGAAATGGCGTGAGA
>NZ_VIDW01000061.1:0-24878 GCF_006519665.1 Paenibacillus sp. tmac-D7
CACGGCTCGGTCTTGCTGCGGATACCCCGTTCGTCGTCGGCGGCGGCATAGACGCCCCGGCCTAGCCCCGCCAGCCGGCTGGTCAAGCGCGCCTCGCCGCGGAAGCCCGCCGGCGCGTAAGCGCACAGCGTCACAGCTTCGCCGGTGCCGGTATGCACCCAGCGCTCCTCGAAACGCAGCCAGACGCCGGGCAGACCGCGCGCAGGCAGCGATACCCGATACGCGAAGCTGAGCGATTCCCCCGTAAATACATAGAGCAACCCGGCTTCAACCGGCTTCGTTTCTCTGGCCCCTAGGTTAGAGAACGTATGTTCCGGACCCAGAAACAACCGCTCCACCCGGACTCCCCGACGAACGGACAGGTAGACTAGCAGCCCGTAGATCCACAGCAAGACGGCCACCCCCAGCGCGAACCAGGCCGTGCGGCCGCCCCAAGTCGCCGCCCAGACGCCGGCGGCCGCTCCAATCACGACAAGTCCGATTAAGCTTCGCATCGCGGATCGCCTCTCAACCGGCCGCATGGCGGCGAACCGGCACCGGCGTCGCCGCCAGCAGGTCGCCCATCACCGTGTCGGCGCTCTTCCCGGCCATGGAGGCATTCGCTCCGAGCATGATCCGATGCGCAAGCACCGGGACGCAGAGCGATTTAATATCGTCGGGAATCACGAAACCGCGTCCGCAGCGGAACGCTTCCGCCTGGGCGGCGCGCATCAGCGCGATCGACGCCCGCGGACTGGCCCCGAGGGCGATATCCGGATGTTGACGGGTCGCCGTCGTCAGCTGCACGATATATTGCTTGATCGTCTCGTCGACGTGCACGGCACGCACTTGTTTTTGCAGCTGGGCGAACTCCTCCTGCAGCACGACCGTCCGAATGTGCGTGAGCGGAAACGCATCCTCCATCCGGTTCAGCATCTCCACCTCGTCGCGCGGCTCGGGATACCCCAATCGCAGCTTGAGGAGAAACCGGTCCAGCTGCGCCTCCGGCAGCGGGAACGTCCCTTCGAAATCGATCGGATTTTGCGTCGCGAGCAGAAAGAACGGCTCCGGCAGCGGATACGTCGTCCCGTCGACCGTCACCCGCTTCTCCTCCATCGCTTCCAGCAAAGCCGCCTGGGTTCGCGGCGACGTCCGGTTCAGCTCGTCGGCCAATACGATCGGCGCGAGCAGTGGACCCGGCCGAAATTCAAATTCGGCTGTCCGTTGATTATAAATCGATACCCCCGTCAAATCCGAGGGCAGCAGGTCGGGCGTACATTGAATGCGTGTAAACCCGCAATCGATCGTACGCGCCAAGGCACGGACGAGCATCGTTTTACCGACGCCGGGCACGTCTTCGAGCAGAACATGACCGCCGGCCAGCAGGGCGACGAGCAGCTTCTCGATCACGTCCCGTTTGCCGACAATCACTTTTTCCACTTGATATACGATACGCCCAAGCAAAGCTTCGGGAGAATCCGTTACGGATGAGGACGACATCATGTTTATAACCTCCTAAAATGCGGCTCATAGTCTTCATAGACTTGGAATCCTATGAATCCAGTATTGCCGAATTTCAGAGATTTTAGACGGGAACCGAACGCTTCGCCGCAGCCGCCCACAGCCGCCCCAGTTCGAGCGGCAAGCCTTGCCGGAAGGTGGCCCGGACCGTGGCGGGATGCCCGTCCGTCTCCGGCTCGTAAGCGACGATCTGCGCGCCGAGCAGCTCCAGCGCGCTGCGCAGCGGCACATATAACGAGCCCTCTCGCAGCTCCATTTCAGGCAGAGGGATGACGGTTACAGCTTCATGCCCGGAAGGGTCCCATTGCGGCTGCTCCCGATAAACCCGCAGCTCGCAGTTCGCTAAATCGTACTCCGTCCGGGAGCTCCCGTATCGAACGACCGCCGTCCGCGCGCCCGGCTCCCATACTACCTCCGCTCCCAGCGGCTGGACGAGCTCCCGCAGTGGAACAATGAACCGCTCTTCCCGAAAGAGGAAGCCGTCCCGCCGGAAATCCACGGTCGTATAGTCCGTCCGAAGACGCAACTGGTCAGGGCCTCCCGCTGCAATCCCCCCGGACGCCAGCGCCGTCTCAGGGGCCGGTTTCACTTCCGAGCCTGCGCCCGCTTCTTCCGCCACGCTCCCGGCTGCCGCCCAAACCGGGCGGTGCTCCTCCACCGCCTGCAGCTGCTGTTGAAAGGCGCTCCACGACGTTCCACGCTGCCATTTGGCTTTGCTCACGCCAAACTGCGCCGGCTTCACTTCCGTCGAAAGCGGAGCGAACCGGTAGCCTTGATCTTTAAACAATTTGATAATTTTCGGCAGCGCTTTCAAAGTTTGCTCATGACCCGGTCCGTCATGCATCAAGACGGTCACCTCGTGCCGGAACGGACCTTGGGCCACCGTATGCGCGATGTCCTCCGCGGTCGCACCCGCCTTGCGCGCATCCTCGCTGTCGATCGTCCAATCGAAGACGGAATATCCGCCGCGGTTCAACAAATAAAAGTAAAACGCATCAAAGTTGCCAGCCGTTCCCCCCGGAGCACGTACGAGCGGCGTTCTAACGCCCGTCGCATCGAACAAAATTTGTTCCGTTCGCTGCAGCTGCTCCCAGTACGCTCCGAAATTCGAGTACAGCTCTTTATATACATGGTTATACGAATGGTTCCCGATCGCATGCCCTTCCTCCACGATTCGTTTCACGACATGGGGTCTGGCTTCGGCCTGCTCGCCCAAGACGAAGAAGGTGGCCCGCACCTCTTCCTCCTTCAAGACATCCAGCACCTGCGGCGTAAAGGCGCTCGGTCCGTCGTCGAACGTCAAGTAGACGGTCGGCTCTTCCGGCTTTCGGTACGACATCTCTTCCGCTTCTACACGTTTACCGGAGGAGAGCGAGGCGAACACCTCGTCCGCCTCCTTGGCGGTCAGCGGGGCGGCGGCGAACGTTTGCGGGGCGGCCGATAGCCATATGGCGAGGACCAGTATTCCGGTCAAGAAAGAATGCAAGATGCTGTTTCTACTGCTGGTGCGTTCAGCCGATGTTACCCGCTTCATTTGAATCCCTCCGTATATTCTATGGGCTTTCGTTTTACTAGAATATATGGAGGGAGCCTAGCATTTAGACCTGTGCGCCGCGAAACTTCGCTAGATTGCCTCTTGTGATTATGGGCGCCTCCGGCCAGTTCGTCCTACCGGTTTGCTTCGAGAAGCGCATAGAGGAACTATGATCCGCTATTGTCCCTCCTTCCCCGCATCATCGAAAAATAACGAACCTTCAGAGCCTTATTATTCGAGCGCCACCGAGGACCGTCTACACGTCGAAAACGGCGGAATAAGCTATCCAGCGTTCTGCTATTTCGTACCAGCTCTACCCGTGTTGCCGGGTTCGCGGCCTTTTCACTACCGCCTGTTGTTCCAAGGAATGCCGAACCTGCACTAAGGCCCCCGTCGCCCCGCTCCCACGCCAAAAAACCGCAGAAAGGCCTCGGCCTCCCTGCGGTTTCATGCATACTTGTTCTTTGCGTAGATGCGCCTGCGACCGCCGTACCCCTTACGGCTGCCCCGGCTGACCTTTGCCAAACCTGCTATTCTTCCACGCGGCAAGATGAAGCTGGAACTCCTGATCGATGAGGGCCGCTCTCGTATTCAGCTCATCCATCCATGTCTTGTCGCCGACCAGCGACGCTGCGTAGATGTAATTGTGCAGCTCGCTCAGCTTGCGGGCATAGTTCGCATTCGCCTGCAGGCACATCGTCAACTCATTCGACTCATCGGTCGTTAATTCCCGGCTTTGGTGAAGCGTCCACAACTCGGCCATCCGAACTTGAAAAGGCAGCATGTTTCTCACTCTCCCGAAAAATTTGCTTGCCTTCCCAGTGTTGACGGATTCGCGCT
The DNA here is from genome assembly GCF_006519665.1 of Paenibacillus sp. tmac-D7. NCBI lineage: Bacteria > Bacillati > Bacillota > Bacilli > Caryophanales > Paenibacillaceae > Paenibacillus > Paenibacillus sp. tmac-D7. The sequence goes on from NZ_VIDW01000061.1 coordinate 3,875, forward strand.
TCTTTAGACAGGCTGCCGTTTACCGGAATTAGATACAAACCGGCTTGGCGCTCCAATTGAATGACCTGTCGGCTCCAGCGTCCCGTCAAGCGCGCACTTTGTAGGTCAGATGGAGCCGGTGTTCGGATTGGCGCCGCCAAGAACCGGCCGTCCGGCGTCAGCGCGAAGTTTCGCGGCGTATCACCCTGCGTGGAAACATGCTGCAGCAGGCCCAGCCTCCGCTCGACTAGCCGATGCCGAACACAGCGATGCTGTTGTGTCTCTTAAGCAAGTTCCTCTTCTTTCACTCCAAGCACATTTTGCAAATAAAAGATGATCACTTCTATCTGGCTATCGATCTGTAATTGTTGGATATCCATTTACATCGCATCGCAGGTAATGCCGTCAATAAATGAAATGATGGTCCTCGCTATTGCTTCAATGGACATTCTTGGGTGAAACTCCCCTACAGCGACTCCTCGTAAGCGAAAACTTTGGTATCAATACCATCAGTTTTCGCTTCTATAATGTTAAATGTGTAACATTCTATACAACACATTAATTTACAAGTAAAAACCTCTAAAGCTAATCTTACAGAGTAATACCGGCTCTCTCTTCCGTTACACCGTTTCCTTCACCGCTTGCAGCACCTGCTCCACATGGCCTTTGACCCTCACCTTGCGCCATTCCCGCACAAGCCGCCCCTCTTCGTCGATCAGGAACGTCGAGCGGACAATGCCCATATACTCGCGGCCGTACAGCTTCTTCAGCGCCCAGACCCCGTACTTCTCGGCCACTTGATGATCCGGATCGGACAGCAGCGGAAACGGCAGCTCGTATTTCGCCGCAAACTTCTGATGCGCCTTCAGGTCGTCCGGACTGATGCCCAGCACGACCGTACCGGTCTTGGCGAACTGTTCGTTATAATCGCGGAATTGGCACGATTGCTCCGTGCACGTCGGCGTCATATCTTTCGGGTAAAAATAAAGCACGACCTTGCGGCCGCGGAACTGGCTGAGCGTAACGGTTTCCCCGCTGCCTGCCGTTAAGGTAAAGTCGGGAACCACTTGTCCGATCTGCAATTCTGCCATTGAATTCCTCTCCTGACGGTACTAGGTTTTGCGCCGCATTATACATTTTGGCCATCCGCTTTGACAAGCGTAACGGCCTGACTCCTATCGAACGCCACGTACTTCTTGGCCTCTTTCATCATTAGCTTGGCGGAATCGCCCCAGGATTACACGCCCGGCCTTGAACAGATGGCGTTTACGATCCCGCCCCGCGGTACCGCTTCACGCCGTAATTCCAGACACAAACGCCGGTAACGAAGAAGACGGCCCCGACAACCGGGGTGAGCAGCGCGAAGCCGCCCCAATTCGCCCGGTCCAGGAAATAGGCGGACGGATAAAACCCGACGAAGCCGAACGGAAGCACCCACGTCAGCGTAAACTTCATGACGGCGTTGTAGATCGTCATCGGATACCGCCCATAGTTTTGCAGATTGTAGAGCAGCGCGGTAATCCCGGTTGGAGCGTCCGAGAAAAAGGACAGCGCCGAGAAGAAAATGTAAATGCCGGCATAAATCATAACCGAGCCGACGACCAGCAGCACCAGCACGAACGGATCCGACCACGTGAAGCCAAGGCCCAGCTGCGTCCAGGTATATGCCATGATGAGGAACCCGACCAGGGAGCTGAATAAGGACGGCGGGTCCATATTTTCCAGCACCAGCTGGACCAGATTATACGCCGGGCGCGTCAGCACCCTGTCCATTTCCCCCTTGACGATGTAGCGCTCGCTAAAATTCCACAAATTAAAGAAAGTGTTAAACAAGCCTGATGCCATCATAAAATAACCGTAAATGAACAGCACCTGCTGCTCATTCCATTCCCCGATCAGTTCGGTATGCGTAAACATGATCAGAATGAAAATTAAATTCAGTCCGTTAAACATCAAATCCGACAACAGCTCGATCCAGAAGTCGGAACGATACGTAAGACGCGTTTTGAAATAGTTTTTCAAATAACCCAGAATCAGCCCTGCATAGAACATTCGTCCCTCACCCTCCCTGTACGAACAGACGCGACCTTGCGCTGCGCCAAAGGAAGTAAAGCGGCACTAACAGCAGCACAAACCATCCCGCCTGGATCAGCAAGCCGTGATACACGGCATCGCCCGTTACCGCTCCCGTAATCACCCGGCCGGGCAAATACGTAATCGCCTGGAACGGCAAAAACCGCAAGACGCTCTCTGCCCAACCGGGGAAAAAAGTCATCGGCACGACGAGTCCGGAGAACAAGTCGACCGCCACTCGCTTCATCCGCATCAAGCCCTCGTTGTTTTCAAGAAAAAACGCGCCTAACCCGGTCATAATATTGATCTGTGAATTAATCAGGAAGCTGAGCAGCAGCATGAACAAATAAACCGCCCACAGCTTCGGATCGGTCGGCAGCTGCACGGGAAACAACAGCGACGCCAGAATCATGCCCGGCGTGGACAGCATCAATAAACGGAACAAGCCTTCGCCGAGACCCTGCATCATTTTGACAACCATATAATTATAAGGACGAATGAACTGAATGGCCAAACTGCCGTCTTTGATTTCGTTCGCAATATCCCGGTCGAGATTGTTGAAATAGAACGCCCGTGCCATCCAGCCGATCGCGACATACGTCGTCATCTGGGTAAGCGTCATGCCCCCCAGCACCTCTTTGCTCCCGTATATCGCTTTCCACAGGAAGTAGTATGCTCCGATATTCAACGCATAGATAATGATCCCGCTAAAGTAGTTGACCCGGTAGGCGAGCATCATCAGGAAGCGTATCCGGATAATATACAAATACGCGTTAAGCATGAACGGCCCCTTCCCGTTCCCGGGTCCATTCACGCTTTACTTCCGAAGAACCGGATTTGTAGATCTCGCGGACAATGTCGTCGGTATTCGTTTCGAATATTTTGATATCCTCGATGTTGACCACTCCGACCACGCGGCCGAGAAGCTCCGATACGTTCGCCAACTGATGCGGAATCCACACTTTGGCGGTCAGCTCGTTCTCAAGCTTCCATTGGACGTCCAGTCCGGCGGTCAGCAGCTCTAACTGATCAAGCGTGACGGGTTGGGCGAAGCGGAACGCAGCTTCTTTGCCTTTCCCCCAGCGTTCCTTTAATTCCTCGAGACCGCCGTCATAAATAATGTTGCCGTCGTCGAGCATGATAACTCTGGAGCATAGCGCTTCGATATCCTGCAAATCATGCGTTGTCAGCAGAATGGTCGTACCGAACCGGCTGTTTAGCGATTTGAGGAATTCGCGGATTTCGGTTTTCACGACAATATCAAGGCCGATCGTCGGTTCATCCAGAAACAGGATGGACGGATTGTGAATAAGCGAAGCCGCCAGCTCACAGCGCATCCGCTGCCCGAGGCTGAGCTTTCGCACAGGACGGTTCAGCAGATCGCCGAGCTGGAGCCTGTCGATGAGCTCATCCATCCGAATCCGGTAATCGTTGTCCGGAACGCGGTACACTTTTTTAAGCAGCTGGAACGATTCGACCACGCCCAGGTCCCACCAGAGCTGGCTGCGCTGGCCGAACACGACGCCGATGCCGCGGACGAACGCCTCTCTTTCTTGATAAGGGACGTAGCCGTTGACGCGAATATCGCCGGACGTCGGAACGAGGATGCCGGTCAGCATTTTAATCGTCGTCGATTTCCCTGCACCGTTCTCCCCGATGTAGCCGCAAATCTCCCCTTGAGGAATTTGAAAGCTGATGTCTTTAACCGCACGAACCTGGGTGTACTCTCGTTTAAACAAATCACGAAGAGCACCTTGCAGCCCTTCGCGATTCTTCTGCACCTTAAATTCTTTGCGCAGCTCATGCACGTCTATAGCGAGCGACATTGGAATGTTAGCCTCCTGTCAGAAATTGCCGAAGCTTGCAGCTTTACAGCGAAACCCGGTATAATGAAGAGAAATTTTCACAAGCTATACCCGTATATGATACACGAACCGCAAGAAGAGGAAAAGCGACCGAAACTACAGGAAAGGATCGATTTTTCCATGGCACGCAAGATCAAATGGTTTTTTACAGGCATTCTTGTTCTTTTACTCATCGCTATCGGTTATTATACATACGGCTTCCTTACCTTTGCCAAGAACATCCAAAGTACGCCGGAAACGACAAAATTTTCGGGCTTCACGGCAAAGAAGACGGGAGGAGCCGAAGCCTACGCGCCTCCCAAATGGGAAGGCAAACAGCGGGTGAACGTTCTGATCTTAGGCGGAGATTCGCGAGGCTTGAAGAAGAACGAAATTCCGCGTTCCGATTCGATGATGGTCGCCTCGATCGATCCGGTGACGAAGAAGGCGTACCTGTTCTCGATTCTTCGGGACACTTATGTGAAAGTGCCCGGTCACGGCAACGACCGGATTAATACCGCGGTCGCTACGGGCGGTCCGAACCTGGCGATGAAAACCGTCAGCGATCTGCTCGGTATTCCGATTCAATATTATGTATACACCGATTTCCAAGGTTTTATCGCGTTGGTCGACGCGATCGGCGGCATCGAGCTCGAAGTCGAGAAGGACATGAAGTACCGGGACTCCGAGGAGCCCGAGTTCGATATTAATTTGAAAAAAGGCGTGCAGCAGTTAAACGGCAAAACCGCCCTGCAATATGTCCGGTTCCGCCATGACGCGCTCAGCGACTTCTCGCGGACGGAGCGCCAACGTAAGTTTATGACGGCGGTCGCCCAAAAAATGCAAACGACCGGCTCACTTATCCGCATGCCGAAGATTCTTAACAGCATCGATCCGTACATCGAGACGAATTTGACCACGACCGACATGCTGAAGCTGGGGACGCTCGCCATCGAGGCGAAAACCGAGGGCATGTCCAGCGAGCAAATTCCTCCGACAGAGCTGCTAGTCGAGAAGCGCGTAGGCGGCGCGGAAGTGATCACGGCGAACACCCAGAAGCTGCAGCAGTTCGTCAAAGCCGTGTTTGAAGACCGCGACCCGTTCGCGCCAGCGGAGAAAAATACGACGCAGGAAGCAGCGAAAGCTGCCGGCAGCAGCAGCGCGGCGAAGAAATAGCAGGATCGGAATACCTGACCGGGGCCTTAGAGCCCTGGTTTTTTGTATGGCTCGCTCCTACAGCCGAAGCGCATGATAGTTCCGCTATTCTTCACTCGGCCCGGCTGCGCGCGCCTATAGCGGTATGGTTTTGCGTCCTCGGAACAGTTTACCTTGGATTGTGCGGCTTATTTCGATATAATAATTCAAACTTTACCGATCGGAGGTTTGGCGCATGCCAAGCATCCATGTTATCGATGCTTCTATGGGCAAGCCGTTTCACGGCCAGCTATCCGCGCGGCGCTGCCGGGCGTGCCTGTCACCCGGCAGCGATCGCATCCGGATTGCAGGTCATGCCGTCACTACACCGTAATCAATCCTGCAGGTCGATTTACATGAACAATAACCTGTTCCCATTAAGGAGGCTCCCGAATTCATCATGTCAACTAGTAATGAACCGAACTTGTTCAAGCAAACAGCCGGACGTCCGCATTCGGAAGAATTATACCGTGAAGCGCTCGAGCACATCGTCGGCGGCGTCAACAGCCCGTCCCGTTCGTTCAAGGCGGTAGGCGGCGGCGCCCCCGTCTTTATGAAGCGCGGGCAAGGCGCTTATTTCTGGGACGCGGACGATAACCGATACATCGACTACTTGGCCGCTTACGGGCCGATCATTCTGGGTCACGCGCATCCGCACGTGACCGCCGCCATCTGCCGCGCCGCCGAGAACGGTACGTTATACGGGACGCCGACGGAACTGGAAATTACCTTCGCCCGGATGTTGAAACAAGCTATCCCTTCCATGGACAAGGTTCGATTCGTCAACTCCGGCACCGAAGCCGTCATGACAACCATTCGCGTCGCGCGCGCCTACACCGGACGGAATAAAATCATCAAGTTCGCCGGATGTTACCATGGACATTCCGATTTGGTGCTCGTGGCCGCCGGCTCCGGACCTTCCACGCTCGGCATTCCGGATAGTGCGGGCATTCCGAACAGCATCGCGCACGAGGTGATTACCGTACCGTTCAACGACGTGCCGGCGCTGGAAGAAGCTCTTTCCCGCTGGGGCAGCGACGTCGCTGCCGTCATGGTCGAGCCCATCGTCGGCAATTTCGGGATGGTTATGCCAAAGCCCGGCTTCCTCGAAGGATTATGCGCCGCAGCACGCCGCAACGGCTCCCTCGTCATCTATGACGAGGTCATCACAGCGTTCCGCTTCCATTACGGAGCGGCGCAGACGTTTGCGGGCTTACCGGAGGGGACCGATCTCGCCGCCGTGGAGCCCGACCTGACCGCGCTGGGCAAAATTATCGGCGGCGGCCTTCCGATCGGCGCTTACGGCGGCCGCGCCGAGATCATGTCGCAGGTCGCACCGCTCGGACCCGCTTATCAAGCGGGCACGATGGCCGGTAACCCGGCTTCGATCTCGGCGGGCATCGCCTGCCTCGAAGCGCTGCAAGAGCCGGGCACTTACGAGCGGCTCGACCGCTTGGGCGCAATGCTCGGAGACGGACTCGCTCAAGCTGCCGACGCACATGGCATCGCGTTAACCGTGAACCGCATTCGCGGTGCGTTGTCGACGCACTTTTGCGCCCACCCCGTGACGAACTACGATGAGGCTCAGGATACGGACGGCGAACAGTTCGCCCTATTTTTCAGACTCATGCTTGAGCAAGGCATATGTCTGGCGCCATCGAAGTACGAAGCATGGTTTTTGACGACGGCCCATACGGAAGATCATGTCCGTGCAACCCTGGAAGCAGCGGATCGCGCTTTTGAAGCGATGGCGCAAACGCAGCGCCGGCAGGCTTCACAATAAATTCCATTTATCACCCAAATCACGAACTATTATCAGTCTACGATAATAGTTCGTTCGTTTTTAATCGTTTTTTTAATTTTATCTGAAATTTCCCTTTATTCACCAATTATGCAAAATAGATAACGCTTACATCTTGTCGAAAGGTGCAATGTTCTATTGTCTCACATTCGATTTCGTGGTATTCTATTACTACTTTGCAATTCAAAAAAATCGGCTAAATGTAACACCAGATGTGAGGTTTTTGCCGTGATAGCCCAGAAGATATGCGCTCATTGTGTGGACGTGGGCACATTTATTTTTTTATTATTGCCCTGTTGAGTCTATCTTCCAGTGGATTGAGAAAGCGCCGAACACCTCATTTATGCAGTATAAATGTATATTTATTCATTTGTTTCTGCCGCTCGGTTGTCCGCTTTCTTTTTCAATGCATGACAAGCCTTCTTATTCAGAACGAATGCTGGCAACAAAATTAATGGGAGGTGAAGGTCAGCCTGCTGACCACGAGAATGAACCAAGTAATGCGCGATGAGGGCCGCTTTCAGAATTTGCTCGCTACGGAACATGACAGCTGCGGTATCATTTGTATTGTAGAGAAAGACGGGTATCCATCCCGCGATAACATTCAAAAGACGATCGACGCTCTCGTTAAAATGGAGCACCGCTCCGGGTTTATTAACGGTGAAGGCGACGGTTGCGGGATTTTGACCGATATTCCCCGCGCACTGTGGGAAAAGAAGCTGACGGATGCCGGTTTGGACGGCAAGCTCGCTTACGATGAACGTTTCTCCGTCGGTCATATCTTCGTTCCGCGTAAGTTGGACATTTCTGTTGCCGATATGCAGAAGGGCATCCGCGAATTGTTCGCGCAATTCCAAGTAAACATCTTGCTCGAGCAAGAAAATCAAGTGGACAGCAGCGTGCTCGGTCCGAACGGCCGTAACGACGAGCCAACCTTCTGGCAAATCGCCGGACTTTGCGACAAGCAGGAAGTGAAGGTCGCCGATCAATTGTTCGAACTTCACGTAGCGATCGAAGCCAAGTATAACGTGCACGTCGCCACGCTCAGCAACGTGACGGCCGCCTATAAAGTGATGGGCGCGGCCAGCATTCTTCCCAAATATTATAACGACACTCGCGACCCGCTGTTCGCGGCGCAAGTAACGATCGGACACAACCGGTATTCGACTAATACGCAATCCAGCTTCTTCCGCGTGCAGCCGTTCTCGCTTCTCGGGCACAACGGCGAGATCAACACGGTGAAGAAGATGCGTCTGGAAGCCGACATGGTCGGTGTTCCGCTCGTAGACGGCGGCTCCGACTCCCAGGACATGAACCGGACGATTGAAACGTTCATTCACCGTTCCGGCATCAGCTTGTTCGAGGCGATGGAAATCGTATTCCCTCCGATCTTGAACGAGATGAAGCAGTTCCGTCCGGAAATGCAGGATCTGTATGTTTATTATCGCCAAGCATGGGGCCACTATGCTCAAGGGCCGGCCGGCATCGTATCGCGTTACGGCAACGAGTGCATTTTCAGCGTAGACGCGCTCGGTCTTCGTCCGGTATGGATGGTCGAAAGCGACACGTCCCTCTATTTCTCTTCCGAGCAAGGCGTAATTACGGTCGGCGACATGGTGGCCGAGCCGAAGCCGATCGCCCCGGGCGAGAAAATCGGCGTCGTCCTGACGCCGGGCGAGCATGTGCAGGTGATTCCTTACCATGAAGTGCAGAGCATTGTCTTGGAACGCGCTAAACAACGCATCGGCTTTGAAGGCCTTCGCAAACATTTGAATAACGAAATTCCGGCTGTCGAAGCTGAGCAATCCGCCGACGTTACGCCTACCGATTCGCTGTACAGCGCCTTCGGCTGGGACCGCGACGGGATCCAGATGATCGAATCGACCGCCGAAACCGGCGCGGAGCCGATCCGTTCCCTGGGTCATGACAGCCCTCATGCGGCGCTGGCTTGGGAGCGCGTGAACATTCCCGATTATATTAAAGAGAGCGTCGCGGTTGTCACCAACCCGGCGATTGACCGTGACCGCGAGATGGAGCATTTCTCCACGCGCATCGTCGTTGGTCCCCGTCCGAAAGTATACGGACAGCCGGATAGCCGCCTGCGCATGGAGTTGCTGTATCCGGTCGTGCTGGAAGGCAGCAACGGCGTAGATTCTCTTACCGAGCTGAAGCAGCCTAGCTTCGAGCAATTAAAGGCAATGTTCGCAGCGCAAGGCGGCAATGCCGTAGCGACGCTGTCGACGACATTCGCCCGCGGCACCTCGCTGCAAGCCGCATTGGATCAGCTTGCCGCTGATGCCGTAACCGCCGTTAAGAACGGCGCAGCCTTGCTTATCCTGGACGACAGCCAGGCGCATCAGAACGACCGCCTGTGGATGGATCCGCACCTTGCGGTATCCAGGGTCGATATCGCGCTTCGCGGCGAGAAGCTCGGCTATGGCGACAACCTTCGCCGCCAGACGACGCTTGTGCTGCGCAGCGCCGCGATTCGCAGCCTGCATGACATCGCCGTAGCCTGTGGACTCGGTGCGGATGTATTGTCTCCTTATTTGATGTTCGCGACGGCATCCGCCAAGAACGGTGCGCCGGCCGCTCGCAAAGTATTCACCGCTTTGATGAAAGGTCTGGAGAAAGTCATCTCCACGATCGGTACGCATGAGCTGCGCGGTTACACCCGTTTCTTCTCGTCGATCGGCTTGAAGCCGGAACTGGCGGAAGTGCTCGACATCGTCAACTACTTGGGCAGCGACAAAGCAGGCACCGGCTTTGCCGAGCTTGAAGCGGACGCCGAAGCCCGTTACAACGATTTCGCCAACCCGAAAGCGAAAGCGGCGAAGAACTTCCGTTTCTTCCAGCGCATGTGGAAAGCGCTCGGCGACGCAGCCTCCGGCGCGGCGCCTTACAGCGACTACCGTGACAAGCTTCGCGAAGAAGAGAAGAAAAATCCGATTTCCATCCGTCACGTTGCGGATTTCGATATGGAGAAAGCATACGCCGAAGGGCGCAAGCCGCTGGATCCTTCGCAAGTCAACATCGGCATCGGCGGCCACGATCTGCCGATCCTGATCTCGTCCATGTCGTTCGGCTCACAGAACGAAACAGCCTTCCGCGCTTACGCGGAAGCGGGCGAGCGACTGAACATGGTTACCATGAACGGCGAGGGCGGCGAGATCAAGGATATGCTCGGACGTTACAAACGGACGCGCGGCGCGCAAGTCGCATCCGGACGCTTCGGTGTGAACGTTGAGCTCGCGAACGCCGTAGCGTTCCTTGAGATTAAAATCGGCCAGGGCGCGAAGCCGGGCGAAGGCGGTCACCTGCCGGGCTCCAAAGTAACGGCCAAAATCGCTCTTGCCCGTAATGCAACCATCGGTTCCGACCTGATTTCGCCGTCCAACAACCATGATATTTACTCGATCGAGGATTTGGCGCAAATCATCTCCGAGCTGAAGGAAGCAAGCGGCCGCAAAGCGAAAATTATCGTCAAAATTCCTGTCGTTCCGGGTGTCGGCACGATCGCTGTCGGCGTTGCGAAAGCAGGCGCAGACGTCATTACGTTGTCCGGCTTCGACGGCGGTACGGGCGCGGCCCGGATTCACTCGATCACACACGTCGGCTTGCCGACCGAAATCGGTACGAAGCTGGCGCACCTCGCCTTGATCGACGCCGGTCTTCGCCACCAGGTGGAATTGTGGTCGGACGGCGGTATGAAATCCGGTGTGGACGTGGTCAAAATGTTCATGCTCGGCGCCAACCGCGTCGGCTTCGGTTCCATCGCGATGCAATCGATCGGTTGTACGACTTGCCGCGGCTGTCATCTCGACACCTGTCATGTCGGTATCGCCACACAAATCGATTCGCTTGAGGAAGCCGAAGAGAAAGGCCTGCGCCGCTTCGTTCCTCGCGTATACGAAACGGCGGTTGAATCGCTCATTCGTCTGTTCGGCGGCATCGGCGAAGAAATTCGCGAAATCGTCGCACAGCTCGGCTTCAAAGACGCTCAAGAGCTGGTCGGCCGTTCCGACCTGCTGAAACAAGTAAGCCATCTGGATCGCATCGATCTGTCCGATCTGCTTCGTCCGGCTCCGCTCTCCTTCGCTGCTGCGCAAGAAGCGCGAGCGCAAGTGGCGGCTGCGGTATCGTCCGATATCCGTATCGCGGCAGGCGCAGAAGGACTCGACTTGTTCCCGGAATCCGTCTCCTTCGACGCTCCGGTGAACCGCACTTGGAGCAACATCGATGCCGAATCCCGGATTCTCGGCAGCCGTTATGCGAGCCATCGCGTACGCGACCGTTTCGACGGAAGCTACGACGAACTGCCTCCGGTCAACATCGCGATTACGGAAGGCTCCGTACCGGGTAACGGTTTGGGCGCCTTCAACGCTCGCGGAGTCGACATTACGGTACACGGCGGTGCGGAAGACGGCGTAGGCAAAATGGCGCTCGGCGGTAAAGTCGCCATCCTGAAAGCACCGGGCAAGCACAACCAATTCATCAACGGTTCCGTCGGTAAATCGTTCGGATACGGCGCGCAAAGCGGCTTGTTCCTGATTCAAGGCAATGCGGACACCCGTGCCTGCATCCGGTTCTCCGGCGCCGACGTTGTCTTCGGCGGAGAAATTACGACGCCGTTGAAAGACGAGCTCGGCGGTCTTGCCGCCCGCGCCAACCTGAAAGGCTTTGCGTTCGAGTACATGACCAACGGCCGCGCCGTCGTCATGGGCGATCCGGGTCCTTGGATTTGCGCAGGGATGACCGGCGGCGTGATTTACCAGCGCCTCGTGCCGGAGATGGGTCTCGATGAAGCTGCGATCGAACGTCGTATTGCCAAAGGCGCGAAAGTAAAAATCGAACCAATCGGCCCACAAAGCATCAAAGATTTGAACGAGCTGCTCGGCGCTTACCGCACTGAGCTGGCGAACTCCGGTCAAACGGAGGCCGCGGCGAAGGTGGATCATTTGCTGAACAACCTGGAAACAAGCTTCGTTCGTATCGCACCAGTCGGTTTACAAGCCGATCAATCGGTCGCAACAGAATAGGACGTTGCCATAACCCTATCCATCCCTCAGGCTATGAAAGCTGAGGGATTTTTTTTATAACACAAAAAAGCAGGGAGCTCGAAACCGTCACCACGGTTCAAACTTCCTGCTTGTTTACTTTTACTGCACCCGCTTGCTTCGGCAAATCCCTCTGCCGTCGCTTGTGTCTACGCCTTAGCCGCACGGAAAGCGTCGATGTACTGCGCCGCCTTCTTCGCCACGAGGCTGTAGTCGCCCGCCTTCACCGCATCGCTCGTCAAATCCGAGCCGATGCCGACAGCAACAGCGCCGGCTTTAATCCATTCACCGAGGTTGCTCAATGAAACGCCTCCGGTCGGCATAATATTCGCCTGCGGCAGCGGTCCCTTGATGGCCTTGATCATCCCCGGGGAGTATAAGTTGCCCGGGAACAGTTTCACGACATCAACGCCGAGCTCAAGCGCCTGCTGGATCTCTTGGATTGTCATAACGCCAGGCATCACCGGTACGCGGTACCGATTGCACAGTGTCACCGTATCCGGGTTGAACGACGGACCGACAACAAACTCCGAACCGCTCAAGATGGCGACGCGCGCGGTTTCCGGATCAAGCACCGTACCGACGCCGATAATCGCGTATTTGGACGGGTCGCTTGTCGTGCTCGAATACGTTTTGGCCAGCTTCTCAATCGCTTGCAGCGCGAACGGAACGGTCATCGTTACCTCGATCACCTTAATGCCTCCGGCGATCGCCTGCTCGGCCATTTCCACCACTTCATCCGGCGTATCGCCGCGAAGCACCGCGACGACGCCTCCTTCTACGATTTGCTGCAGCAGTTTAATTTTTTTCATCTCGAGTCTCCGTCCTTCAAATTTCGTTCCCTATAGTTTCGTTCTTTATAGGCTTCCTGCTTACGGTTAAGCTTCGTTCTCCCGACTTGCCGTTCTACCTACCGTTCCACATGCTTCTCATTGTTCAAGAACGCTTCGACCTGCTCCCAGGTCGGAATCCCTTCCCAGTCGCCCTCGTTCTGAACGACCATACAACCGATCAGGTTACCGAGCCGCACTGCTTCGGCCAAGCTGTAATTTTTCAGCAGCCCGGCGATAAATCCGGCGCAAAAGCCGTCGCCCGCGCCCACAGTGTCGACGATACGCTCGGCTTTGAAATATGGCACTTCCGTCACGCTTGTCTTATCGACGATATACGTGACGTCTTCGCCGCCTTTGACGATCGACACGCCCGGCAGCTCGCGCAGCTTGCCGATGATTTCGTCAAAGCTTTCCGTCGCATACAGCAGCTTTAACTCATCAAGCCCCGGCAAAAAGTAATCCGCTTCCTGCGCCATCTCCAGCAATGCGCCACGGGCTTCTTCCAGCGACCACAGCTTCAAGCGCAAATTCGGGTCGAAGCATACCTTTACGCCATTCTTCTTGGCGAGGCGAACCGATTCTTTCAGGGTCTCGCGGGCACTTTCGCTCAAAGCCATCGTAATTCCCGTGACGTGTAAATACTGGGCTTGGCTGATATACGATTCGTCCAACTGCTCCGGCTTCATCAGGCTGGCCGCCGAGCCTTTGCGGTAGTAGTATACCGACGTTTTGCCGAAAATGATTTCGCGCAGCATCAGCCCTGTCGGCGCTTCTGTCGTCAGCTCGGCACGCGACACGTCGACGCCCTCGCCGCGGATTTTCTTCACAATCATCCGGCCGAGCGGGTCTTTGCCGAGCCGGCCGAACCAGCCAACGCGATGTCCGAGCCTGGCTACGCCGATCGCGACATTGCTTTCCGCACCGCCGAACAACGATTGGAAGTGAGAGGAATATTCGATGCCTTTAACGTCTTCCGGCAGCATTAAGGCCATCGTTTCTCCGAATGTGACAATTTCCGGCACAAACATTTGTTCTTGTTGGGTAGACCTGTTCATATTCATTATCTTGTCATCCATCCTCCGTCCACGCACAATATGTGACCGCTCATATAATCAGACGCTTTCGAGGCTAGGAAGACGACAGGCCCTTCCATATCTTCTGCCGTTCCCCAACGCCCAGCCGGAATTCGAACCAGAATTTGCGCGCTCCGCTCTTCATCCGCACGCAGCGCCACGGTATTGTCAGTCGACATGTAACCGGGGGCAATCGCGTTCACTTGAACGCCTTTGCTGGCCCATTCGTTCGCCAGCGCTTTGGTTACACCGGCAATCGCATGCTTGGATGCGGTATATCCCGGTACGTTGATACCGCCCTGGAAGCTTAGCATCGACGCGATATTAATAATTTTGCCCGAACCCTGCTTGATCATCTCGCGGCCGACGAGCTGGGAAAGGAAGAATGCCGCATTCAGGTTCAAATTCAACACGTCGTGCCAATCGCTCGCAGCGTGGTCGGCTGCCGGCGTACGACGGACAATTCCCGAATTGTTCACCAATATATCGATTTTGCCGAACACGGATAGCGTTTCTTGAACGATGCCTTCGAACGCGCTTTCATCCATCAGATTAGCGACGATCGTGTGTACCTTGCGGCCCATGGCCTCGATCTGCTGCTGCACTTCGCGTGAACGATCGTTGCTGGTCACAATCGCAACATCTGCTCCCGCCTTCGCCAAGCCGAGCGAGATACCTCCGCCCAAGCCTACGGCGCCTCCGGTCACCAAGGCTACTTTTCCCGTCAAATCAAACAAACTGCTCACCACTCGCCACTCCCTGTTTAAACGTTTAAATTTTTATCTTTATAAAGCTCCTTCCGGAGCCCTTGCTTGACCTTATTATACGTGAAATCAGGGTATTTTGCCAGACTCGCGCCATAAAAAATCAGCCTTTCCCGAACAGGCCGTACAGCAAATGATACGTCGCCCGAATGCCTTCAGGCTCCCTGTAACGTTCCACGTATGCTTTCTCCATGGCCGCGAGCAGCTTACGGCTAATTCCGCCGCCACCCGCCGGCTCTTGATTGGCATTGCCTGCGCCTGTTTTCTTCACGCTGTACAAGAAGCTGCGAACGTCGCGGAAATGCAGCTCGTACATCGTCTCTTCGCCTGTAAACGCACGTGTGACCTCCTCCGAAGCGCCATCCAGCAGCGACTCCCAATCGCTCAAGCTGAGAAAATGCTGCCCTCGCCGCCGCCCCGCCGCCTGAAGCGATTCCGCCGCTGCCGTAAACGAATCGTGCAGCTCGTGGAACGTTCGCGGTCCGAACGTCGCGAACGCAAGGACTCCCTCCGGCTTCAGCATACGAAGCCAAGCCCGCATCGTATCAGCAGGCTCGTTGAACCATTGGACCGTCGCGCTCGAAACGATCAAATCTGCCTGTTCCGGGAGCCGGAGTTCTGTGAAATGCTCCGCTGTCAGCCCTTCCGCATCCGCCGATACCACGACCAGTCTACCCGCCTCCGCTTCCGCCGAACAGCGCTCCAGCGTCAGCCTTACCATTTGCGGCGCAAGATCGACCGCATACACGCGGGCCTTAGGAAACCGTGTCAACAGCGAAGCAGTCAATCTGCCGGTGCCGCAGCCTATTTCCAGGATATGTCCTACCCGATCCGGGGAAATTCGCTGTTCGATCAGCTCCAATAACCGGTCTCCCATGCCGATTTGTACAAGCGCATTCCGGTCGTAGTCGTCCGCATAGCGATCGAAGTGACGTTTCACCCGGTTTTTATCCACCCTTATCGTTGTCATTCAGAAATCCCCTCAACCGCTCATAAAATTCTGCCTGTTGCGTCAAGAATGGAGCATGCCCCGCTCTCATCACCACCCGTTCCAAACCATCGGCAGCCTCCGGCATGGCCCCGATCGGACACACAGGATCGTACTTCCCGTGTATCCAGAGCACGCGCAGGGAGCCGGCTGCCAGCCGCTGGAGCAGCTCGTCGGACCATGCTTCCCGTACCGTCGCCGCGGCCAGATAGGAAAGGCCCGCCTGCAGCCCTTCCGCCGACGTATCCGTATCCGGCTGCAGCAGCCACTCCGGGGCGCTCCCTTCCTCCCGTTCCGCTTCCGTAAACATCGAAGCGGCAAACTGTCGAAGCACGTCTTCCGGTTGTGTACGGAGTCTCGCCTGCATCCGCTCCAGCACTCGCAGAGGCCACCCTCGGGAGCGATCAGCATCCGTGAACTGCAGGGTCGCCCCGATCAAGACAAGTTTCCTTAATTCCGAATGCGCCCCCGGCTTACAATCGCTTCCGCCATCCGAATCACGATAGCGACGGGTTAGCCAATCCAGCAGCAGCAAGCCGCCCATCGACCAGGCAACCACTGCCTCGGGCCGCAGCTCCGCTATCCGATGCTCGAGTGCTTCGAATAAGGAGGATACGTCCCGGCATCCGGCGTATGAGAATTCGTGATGAGACCATTCGGTATCTTTCGCTAGCCGTCCCGATATCGGCTTCCATACATGAGGGGACATACCCCAACCATGAATCCACAAGACGCGCCGATCACGTCTTTCCGCCGAATCCATCCTCATGCCCCTCCCCCCTGTTCACGGCATTTTACGATTTGATTGGCCGCCCATCTCAAATCCTCGTCCCGGTGTCCCGCCATGATCGTAAAACGTATCCGGGCTGTCCCCTCCGGGACGCTAGGCGGACGAATCGCCACAGCGGCAATGCCGGCCAGCTGCAGACGCTCCGCCATACGCAATGTCTCCTCGTTCCCGCCGATGATAACAGGAACAATGTGGCATTCGCTTTGCCCCGTATCCAGCCCGTGCTGCCGCAGTATCGATCGAAACATCGCCGCCTTCTCCTGCAGCACCCGTCGGCGCCAGCTTTCCTGCCGCACACGCCGCCACTGTCTACGAATCGTGGCTACAAGGTCCGGCGGGAGGGCTGTCGTATAAATGAAGCTGCGCGCCGCATTCACCAGATAGGACTTCAACAGGTGTTCGCCGGCTACATAGGCGCCGTAAACGCCGTACGCTTTGCTGAACGTGCCCATTTGCACCTCCACCTGCCCGGAGAGCCCAAGCGCGTGTACCAGACCCTGGCCTTCCTCGCCGTACAAACCGCCGCTGTGCGCCTCATCAACCATCAGCATAGCGCCGTAACGGTCCTTCAGCCAAACGAGCTCGCACAGCGGCGCCACCGTTCCGTCCATACTGAAGATCGAATCGGTGACGATCAGCTTTTTCCGGCCTGCCGGGGTGCTCCGCAGCATCGTCTCCAGCTGATCCAGATCGCGATGCCGGTATCGCTTATGCTCGGCGCGGCTAAGCACGATCCCATCGACAAGGCTCGCGTGGTTCAGCCGATCGCCGAACACGACGTCATGACGTCCGACAAGCGCCGGGATCACGCCGACATTAGCCAAGTATCCGCTGCCGAACAACAAACAGCTCTCCGTTCCTTTGTAAGCCGCAAATTCCTCTTCGAACGCCGTATACTCCGGATGATTGCCGACAATTAACCGCGAGGCGGTCGATCCCGTACTTCTGCGGGCTCTCTCCGTCTCCCGGCCATCCGACGCAGCGCTCTGCTCCGGTTCATGTAGATCGTCGCCTTCGCTTCCCAGACTCAAGTAGTCGTTGGAGGCGAGATTCAGCATCCGGACTCCGTTCCTCCGCAGCCAACCTGTCTCCAGCGGCTCACATTCCGCTAAAGTGCGCAAGCGCCCTTGTTCCTCGTAAGAAGCCAGTTCCTTTTGCATCCATTCCAACGCCGCTCTGCTCATTCGGGCGATCCCTACAGGGCACACAGCTCGATCTCGAACCCGAGATCTTCAATCATCTGATGGTCGGCCGTCGCTTCTTGGCCTTCCGTCGTTAAGTAATCGCCCACAAACACCGAATTGGCTGCATACAGCCCTAATGCTTGTAGCGAACGCAAATTCACTTCGCGTCCACCGGCTACCCGAATCTCTTTCCCAGGATTTATAAAACGCATCAATGCCAATACCTTCAAGCATTTACGCGGATTCAGTTCCCGGGTGTCCGCAAGCGGCGTACCCGGGATCGGATTCAAAAAGTTGATCGGAATCGAATCCGCATCAAGCTCACGCAGCGCATAAGCCATCTCCACGATCTCCTCGTTCGATTCCCCCATCCCGATAATACAGCCGGAACACGGCGACATGCCAGCCCCTTTCGCCTTCTCCACCGTATCTACACGATCGTCATATGTATGGGTTGTCGTAATGTTGGCGAAATTTTGCTTGCTCGTGTTTAAATTGTGGTTGTAGCGGTCCACCCCGGCCTCTTTCAGCCGCAGTGCCTGCTCCTCGCTCAAAATCCCTAAACAGGCGCATATCTTCATCGGCATCTCGGACTTAATTTCTCGAACCGCTTCAACCACCTGATCCAGTTCCTTACCCGTCGGCCCTCGTCCGCTAGCGACAATACAATAGGTCCCGACCTTCAGCTCCATCGCTTTGCGTGCGCCGTCTACAAGGGTCTTCTTATCCAGCAGCGGATATTTCGTTATCCCGGCCTTCGACACGATGGATTGCGAGCAATAACCGCAGTCTTCGGGACATAATCCGCTCTTGGCGTTAATGATCAAATTCAGCTTCACCTTTTTTCCGTAGAAATGCCGCCTTACCCTAAAAGCAGCCTGCATCATCGCTAGCAGCTCGTCATCATCCGCCTCCAGTACGGATAAGCCTTCCTCCATCGTCAGCAGCTCGCCCCGAATCGCCTTATCGGCCAGTTCGTTCCAACCCGTTTGTACCTGTATCATTTCGATATCCCCTCAACATTCGAATTCTTAACAACCTTAAACCATCGGTTCCCCTTCAAAAAAGCGCCCGATTTCGTTCCAGCGCAAACGCTCCTCTAATAGCTCGGTCCACACGTGCCTCCATTTTCCCCATTCGATCGGGTTCGAAAGCATTCGCTCCATCGGCATCCACGGCAGCGTCGCCCACACGGAGGTGCCGCCGAACCTTTCAATCATGCGAACGTTGTCCACCAGCGATGTATCGTTCTCTTCCTCATATCCGTTGAGTATCACCCCGGCTACATCCAAGCCGCGGCTTCGGGCACACTCGATCGTCATCAGCGTGTGATTGACCGTCCCGAGCGTAGCGCGGGCCACAATGAGCAGCGGGAGCCCCAGCGCCAGCGCCAAATCGGCAACCGTACGGTCCCCGGTTAGTGGAACTAACAAGCCGCCAGCCCCTTCCACCAGCAGCGGTCCGCCTTCCGTCATTCGCCTCCGTCCTTCCGACTCAAGCGCGGCCCATCCGATCGTCTTTCCTTCCCGTTCTGCGGCTACCCAAGGCGCCAAAGGCTCCCGTAAGGTAATCGTGACTGTCTCCGGCTCCGTTTGCGGCAATCCGCTCCCGTACGCGAGCCGAAAGCTATCGGCATCCGGATCGCCCAGTTGTACCCCGGATTGCACCGGCTTCCAAATTTCTACTGGGCTCGGAAGTCCCCCGAGCTTTCGGAACGTATAGGCTGCCAGGGCCGCCGTCACCCATGTCTTTCCTACATTCGTGTCCGTACCTGTTACAAAAAGACCTTTTCTCATCCTGTACTCCATTCACTTACGTTAACCTTTAATTTTAAATTCAGGTTAACGTTAATACTAAACGTATTGTACACTGCCCTTTCCCCGGAATCAAGGAAAATCGTTCCACAGTGTTCGGCATCCCCTTACATGGGTCCAACTTGAATCGGTCTTGATGCCAAACGCGGAACTTAAGGTACAATAAAGCAAGTAACCATGAAAACAATAAAAAACTCCACCAAATTAGCGTTAACTAATTTGGTGGAGTTGGTTATCCGATCATTTACAACGTTTATGATTCGTAACGCTTATAATAAGCGATGTTGATGAAATGGCGTCCCAGGAGGGATTCGAACCCCCGACCGACGGCTTAGAAGGCCGTTGCTCTATCCAGCTGAGCTACTGGAACTTGATGGAGCGGGTGATGGGAATCGAACCCACGCTACCAGCTTGGAAGGCTGGAGTTCTACCATTGAACTACACCCGCTTAAATGAATGGTCGGGACGACACGATTCGAACATGCGACCCCCTGGTCCCAAACCAGGTGCTCTACCAAGCTGAGCTACGTCCCGATAGTTTAAGTGCCGGTAGAGGGACTTGAACCCCCACGGTTTCCCTCACGATTTTGAGTCGCGCGCGTCTGCCAATTCCGCCATACCGGCAAGTCTAGATGGAGCGGAAGACGGGATTCGAACCCGCGACCCTCGCCTTGGCAAGGCGATGCTCTACCCCTGAGCCACTTCCGCATAATAATCACAACTGAGATCAATTAAAACATGAAACATCTTTCGAATCAAGTACGAGGTTGTGACTGATTCGTTTATGGAGCGGAAGACGGGATTCGAACCCGCGACCCTCGCCTTGGCAAGGCGATGCTCTACCCCTGAGCCACTTCCGCATACCTGATAAGTGAAACAAAATGGTGAGCCATGTAGGACTCGAACCTACGACACCCTGATTAAAAGTCAGGTGCTCTACCAACTGAGCTAATGGCTCTTACAGCTACCCAAAGAAATCAATAAACTGGGGATCTAGGATTCGAACCTAGGCATGACGGAGTCAAAGTCCGTTGCCTTACCGCTTGGCTAATCCCCAATATGTAGTGGGGCGATCGAAGGGAATTGAACCCTCGAATGTCGGAGCCACAATCCGATGCGTTAGCCACTTCGCCACGACCGCCACAGGCTAAAAACTACTGGTGCCGTCGAGAGGAATCGAACCTCCGACCTACGCATTACGAGTGCGTTGCTCTACCGCTGAGCTACGACGGCGCAAAACAAAATTTCGGTTATCATCGAGCTATCCGATGTACCGATTATATTATAGTTCAGACTATGCTTAACAAATAATGGCGGAGCCGACGGGATTCGAACCCGCGGTCTCCTGCGTGACAGGCAGGCATGTTAGGCCTCTACACCACGGCTCCACACTAAGTTATTCGCTCTCGAGGTTCATACCTCGAAAGAAAATTGGTTGCGGGGGCAGGATTTGAACCTGCGGCCTTCGGGTTATGAGCCCGACGAGCTACCGGGCTGCTCCACCCCGCGTCGTTAAACAAAAAGCAATCATGGTGGAGGCTGACGGGATCGAACCGCCGACCCTCTGCTTGTAAGGCAGATGCTCTCCCAGCTGAGCTAAGCCTCCATGC
>NZ_VIDW01000062.1:0-24840 GCF_006519665.1 Paenibacillus sp. tmac-D7
CCGGCGTCCTGTACGGTCGTCTGCAGCCCCGGCTCCAACACGACAACGCTCATGATCGTCCCTCCTCCCGCGTTAACCAGCCTGCGGCCGGATCGCGCGCAAGCTCGTCGTACTGCGCGCGATCGACCGGAACGAAACGCACGCGGTCCCCCGCTTGCAGCAAGCTCGGCCGCTCCCGCTCCGCGTCGAACAACGCATACGGCGTCCGGCCGATCAGCTGCCAGCCGCCCGGCGCCTCCATCGGGTAGATGCCCGCTTGAACACCGCCGATCGCGACGGAGCCGGCCGGCACCTTCTGGCGCGGCACGGCTTTACGCGGATGCGCCAGCTTCGCGGGCAGCCCCCCGAGATAAGGAAAGCCGGGCAAGAAGCCGATCAACTGCACCTCGTAATCCGCGGAACAGAACAGCCGGATGACCTCGCCGGGAGACATACCGGCCCGATCCGCCACCTCCCGCAGATCGGCTCCCAGATCGTCTGCGAAACAGACCGGAATCTCCACCGCGGCAGGGGAGACGTGCGTCGCCGGAATCGCCTCTTCCTCGGGCGCCACCGCTTCCGCCGTTGCCCCACCCGCCGCCGCGAGTCCGGCTTGCCGCGCACCGCACCCTACCGCATCCGCCCCGGCCCCAGCCGGATGCTCCCGGGAGCCAAGCAGCCTCTCAATCCACGCGCACACTTGCTCATAAGGCGTACGCTCCCGCCGTTCGCTCGTGTCGCAGACTGGCTCCGCCGTTCCAGGGGGGAAGCCGTCCCGGTACACCGACCACACATCATAGAACAAAGTAACCGTCGCATACGTTTGTACCCATTCCGTAATAGCGGGAGGGCGCTCCTTCTCCAGCAGGCGGACGAATGCCGCCAGCCGTGCCCGCGAAGCATCGAACCCGGTCGATGTCGGGGAGGGGCCGGGATTTACCCGGATGACGACTGCTGCTTCGCCCAGTGGATATAACTCGAATTCCGCCGCATGCTCTTCCTGCCCGACTGCCCTCATCGCTTAATCCGCTCCCCTGTCCCGGATACGCCACACGCGCACGCCGCAAACAGCGGGCCGCGATACGTATTCGTTCATATTCCTTCGATACCCCATGACAGCGCCACAGCTTGATCCATCCGTTTGAAATACCGCTTAGGCCTTATCCCGCTTCGGCTTGCCGTCCCATACGATCTCCCAGTTGTGATTCAGCGTCGCTTCGATCGTGCCGCGTTCCATAATATAACCGGCGAGCAGTTCAGCCATGTCGGTCGGGATGTCCTTCACGACGGGCTTGCCTTGAAACATCATATAATTGCCGCCGCCCGCCGCACGGTAATTGTTCATCACAACGTCGTAGTCGGCCTCCGGATCAAGCGGCCGGCCTTCAAAGCGAAGCTCCTCTACCCGCGAGCCGACAGGACGCGAAATATTGAGCTTATATTCGATGCCTTCCCACATGTCGTAGTTGTAGTGCTGCGGCTTCGGATCGCTGAACGCAGGGCTGACACGAATGTCGCCTTCCCCGTTGTAAGTGGCAAAATAACCGGCCGATTGCTCCAACGCAGCCTTAATGTCTCGTCCCTTCACGCGGATAACCTGCAGCGTGTTCGGATAGATATAGTTGGAGACGATATCGCGCATCGTGATATGCTCCGGGAATCCCGGTGAAATGTTATCGAACAGCGCCGTATTGGAAATTTTCGCGCCGGACAGCTCCATCTGCACCTTGTTGATGAACTCGATCAACGGATGCTCCTCCAGCCGCACCCGCATCGGATCGTGCACCCGCATATCCCCGATCAGCCGCCCGATCGGTTGATCGAGCCATGTTTGCGCCTTACGCTCGTGCGGCTCCGTAATCGCCAGCACCGCCGCATCCGGTTCTACGCCTTCGGGCGACAGCAGCTCGGACAAGGCGTCCGTCACGCGCCAGCTTCCGTCCGGCTGCCGGGTTACCGTCAGCGTCACCTTGCCGAGCCAGGCGCCGGCGCTGCCCGGCTGTACGACCGGCACGCCGCATACGCGCGTCCGCGAGATGGACCGGTGCTGATGACCGGTCAGCAGCACATCGATGCCTTCGACATCGCGGCACAGCGCGTAGCCTTCATTTTCACCCGTTTGCGGTTCGCTCGGTTCGCCTGATTCCAGATGACGCTCGAACCCGCCGTGGTACGACACGATCACCACATCGGCCCCTTCCTCCTTGCGCAAATACCGCACCCAGCGCTGTGCCGACTCCACCGCTTTATGGAATCGCAAGCCGGCGATATGCTCCGCTTTTTCCCAATTCGGGATGTAAGGCGTGGTCAATCCAAGTACGGCGACCTTCAGCTCATGCTCGAACGAACGAATGATGTAGGGCTTCCCCAAAAAAGGCTGCTCGTCCGAAGCATTCACAATATTGGCGCTTAACCAAGGGAACGAAGACTCGCCGACGGCTTTGCGAAGCAGCCCCATGCCGTAATTGAACTCGTGATTGCCCACGACTGCCGCGTCATACCCGAGTTCATTCAGGCATTGAATCATCGGATTCGGTTCGTTCGCGTTCAATTTGGCATGATGATACGCCAGCGGCGTACCTTGAATCAGATCGCCGTTATCCACGAGCAGCAGCGGGCGGCCGCGCTCGCGTTCTTGCCGAATCAACGTTGCGATTTTGGCGAGCCCCGTTTCAATGGGCTTATGATTGGCATATTGGATGGGCATAATGTTTCCGTGAATGTCGCTCGTTTCCAGCACGGTGATCGTCAACTTCTGGGTCACAGCGGGGGTTCAACTCCATTTGTCATGAATTTGAATTCACTATAACAAATTCAGGGATAAAGAGCCATATGCAGCTTCATGTGAGGAAAATTAACACAAATGCGACATATTAACAAATTTTTAACTGTCCAGCTCCCCAAATTGTGGTATAGTGTATTTGTTAAAAGACAATTAACAGGAGGTCAATTTGCTATGCTAAAAAAAATGTCTGCCCTTAGCTTGTCCCTCATTCTGACAGCCGGACTTGCCGTCGGTTGCGCTACGAAAACGGACAACAACCAAGGCGGTCAGGCCCCGGCGCCTGCGGACAAAAAACAAGAAGCCCCTGCGGCTAAAGGCTTCGAACCGAAAGAGCTCCGCGTTCAATTCGTGCCTTCCCAAAGCGCCGAAACGCTAGAAGCGAAAGCGAAACCGCTGGAAAAGCTGCTCGGCGACAAGCTCGGCATTCCGGTCAAGGTTTCCGTTTCGACGAACTACAACACGGTTATCGAAGCGATGGCGTCCAAGCAAGTCGATATCGGCTTCCTTCCTCCGAACGCCTACGTGCTTGCGCATGACGAGAAGAAAGCGGCCGACCTGCTGCTGCAAGCGCAGCGTTTCGGCATCGACGATAATACCGGCGCCGAAACGAAAGATCTCGTAGACTTCTACAAAGCGATGATCATCGTCAAAGCGGACTCCCCGATTAAAGAGTTGAAAGACTTGAAAGGCAAATCGATCGCATGGCAGGGCGTAACATCCTCCGCCGGCTTCGTATGGCCAGCTAACGAAATGAAAAAAGCGGGCGTGGATCCGGAGAAAGACGTCAAAGGCATTGAAGTCAAAGGCCATGACAAAGGCGTACTAGCCGTATTGAACGGTCAAACCGACGCTGCCGCAATTTTCCAAGACGCACGGAACACCGTGAAGAAAGATATACCGGACGTCTTCGAAAAAACCCGCGTCGTCGCTTTCACCGCTCCGATTCCGAACGATACGATCACCGTGCGCAACGACATGGATCAAGCTTGGAGAGACAAGATTGCCCAAGCGTTCATCGATATCGGCAAAGATCCGGAAGGCGCCAAAATCATTTTCGATGTATACTCGCACCGCGGCTATGTCAAATCCGACGACAAGAAATTCGATGTCGTACGCGAATATTCCAAGAGCATCGGTCAGAAGTAATCGGACACGTTCCTAACAGAAACACCTTCGGCTTTCGCTTATTGCAGCGAAGCCGAAGGTGTTTTTTCTGTTTACATGCCGGAGCTCTCCTTGAGCTTGGCCTCATGCCTGGTCCAACGAAATACATAATAAAACAGCAGCGCCATCGGATGCTGAAGCAGCATAGCAATCAACACCGGCAGAGCAACGATAGGCTTGAAGAAAGCGGCGGCCAGCACGACGCCGACGGTATAATTCCGCACGCCGCCGGAATATGATATCGCCACCCTTTCGCTTCGGTCATCTGTAAACACAGAGGCGATGAGAAAGTTCGCCAGATATCCGAATATCAGGGTGACAAACAGGGTCACGACCAAAAGAACCGCGTTAGAACCGATGGCGTCAATCTGTTCCGAGATCGAAGCGGCATTCAACAAGACGATGATATAAAGACAGGCTTTGCCAACGAGCGAAGAAGCGGGCTTGAGCCACGGCTTCTCCGCTTTTTTCATCACATATTCGCCAAAAAGCATACCAAGGACAGTAGGAATGAGCACGAGCTTCAGCAGATTCATCGTAAGGCTTTCCACATTCAGGCTGACATGAGACCCCAGCACGACGGACAAAGTCAAAGGAACGATAAAAGGACTGAGCAGGGTATCCAGCGATACTAACGATAAAGTGGTTTCTACGCTTGCTTTATTATAGGCGACCCAAAATATGGAGGTCACGCCAAGGGGAAGCAGCGTTGACAACGTAACGCCGGTAACCAAATCCGGATGGAAAGGGAAGACCAGGCCGCTGATCTGAAAAACGGTCCATGGGATAACCAGATGCACGCCTGCCATGAACAAAACGAGGAAACCCGGTTTTTTGAATAAAAGAACAAATTTGCGATAATCGGCTTGCATCGATGAAATAAAGGTCAGGATCATAAAAAGAAACGACGTCCATCCCGTCCAGGCCGAAAGCCCTTGACCGGATGTCAAGCCGAGCAGCATGATCAGAGGCATGATCACATAAATCCACTTCTCCATGAATGCATTCGTCTTCCGCAGCTGTTCCATGTGCTAGGCCTCCTTGCCAAACCGCTCTAAGCGCATCTTGAGCAGAAAGCTTGTTTCCTGCTCTCCTCTTTTATAAATTCAGCACAATGAGCCGCTCTTCCGTCATTTCTTCTATCGCATAGGCCGGCCCTTCTTTGCCGGTTCCGCTGCGTTTCACTCCGCCATAAGGCATGTGGTCTACACGGTAAGCGGAAGCGTCGTTAACGATGAGTCCGCCCACTTCAATTTCTCTGGCCGCCTTCATGGCAAAGCGCAGGTCATTGGTGAACAGCCCGGCTTGAAGACCGTAGTCCGAGTCATTCACTTTGGCAATGACTTCCTCCTCCTCCCGGTACGTATCGATAGAGACGACCGGACCGAAAACTTCCTGGGAGCAAACCTTCATGCCCGGCTGAACATGAGTCAAGATCGTCGGATAGTAGAACGCCCCTTCCCGCTTGGCTCCAAGCACCGGAACCGCTCCTTGCTCCACCGCTTCCCGTACCCAGCTTTCCACTCTTTCCGCTTCCCTTACACTGATCATCGGCCCGATGTCCGTCGTTTCCTCCAGCGGATTGCCCACGATGAGCTTGCTCGTTCTCGCCTTCACCCGCTCGATGAACGCCTCCTTGACTTCTTCATGGACATAAACGCGCTGGACGGAAATACATACTTGACCGGAGTTATTAAAGCTTTTGAGCGCCACCAACTCGGCCGCCTGGTCCAAATCGCAGTCTTTATGCACGATCGTCGCCGAGTTATTTCCGAGCTCCAGCGCGACTTTGCGCAAGCCCGCTTGTTGACGGATGATTTCCCCGACGCGTACGCTGCCCGTAAAGGAAAACATGCTCACCCTCTGATCCTCAAGGAGCCAAGAGCCGATCTCTGCGCCGTCGCCGGTCACGACCTGCAATCGCCCCTTGGGCAGCCCGGCTTCGCCGAACAGCTCGGCCAACAACAGCGAAACAACGGGAGTAACCTCCGACGGCTTCAATACGACGCTGTTGCCGGCCGCAATAGCCGGACCAATTTTATGGCATACCAGATTGAGAGGAACGTTGAACGGAGTAATGGCAGCGATGACCCCAACCGGGACGCGGATCGTGAACGCCATCCGGTTCTCCGAGCCGGCCGCCGACTCCACCGGAATGCCCTCCCCGTGAATGCGCTTCGCTTCTTCCGCCGATATAATGATCGTCTGAATGGCCCGATCCACTTCGCCCCGCGATTCGCGGATCGGCTTGCCTACCTCTGCGGCCAATGTTGTTGCAAACAGCTCTTTCTTTGCTTGAAGCAGCTCCGCCACTTTCATGAGAACCCGATAACGCTCGAATGGCGCGAACGGCTGTCGGCAAGCCGCGCTTGCACCTTCTACGGCCCTCGAGACATGGCTCTTCTCGGCCCGTGCAATTTCGGCAAACGGCTGTAACGTATATTTGTCGGTCACCTGCATGATTCTTTCCGTTTGTTCCCATTGTCCGTTGACATATAAACCGAATGCTCGATTGGAATCCACGAATACATCACCTCGTATTTATAGTAATGTTACGACCTTTAATCGTAACTAATTGTGGTAATCACGCGCTTTGCCGGAGCTGCCGAACAAGCGGATTTTTTCCTGAACTTTGGCCTGCATGACCTCTCTGCCGCGGCCAAGCGATACGGCCAGATGATACTCCTCCCGGTCTTTCAGCAGCACGTCAAGCATACCTTGCGTAAACGATTGTCTCAATTCCGTATCGACGTTTATTTTAGAGATGCCCAGGGAGATGGCCT
Source organism: Paenibacillus sp. tmac-D7 (assembly GCF_006519665.1). Classification (NCBI taxonomy): domain Bacteria; kingdom Bacillati; phylum Bacillota; class Bacilli; order Caryophanales; family Paenibacillaceae; genus Paenibacillus; species Paenibacillus sp. tmac-D7. The sequence continues at coordinate 6,712 of NZ_VIDW01000062.1, forward strand.
TTGTAATTTGTTCGTCCGGCACATCCGAACCTCCGTGAAGCACGATCGGACGCTTCACAGCCTCTGCAATTTCCTGGAGACGCGCGAACGCGAGCTTTGGGGGATTCTTATAGATGCCGTGCGCCGTACCGATGGAAACCGCCAAATAATCAACATCGGTTTCCTGTACAAAACGCACCGCATCCTCCACCGAGGTAATCATTGCATCCTCTTCATCGACCGTAATGTCGTCTTCTGTTCCGCCTATTTTTCCGATTTCCCCTTCCGATCCGATGCCAAGAGCTCTTGCAGCCTCCACAACCTTGCGGGTAATCGAAGCGTTATCCTCAAAGGGAAGCGACGACCCGTCGAACATGACGGATTGAAAGCCAAGTTGGATGGCTTTCATCGTTTGATTGTACTGCCGGCTATGATCCAAATGGATGCACACCGGGATGTTCGTATTTTGGGCAAACGTATCGATCATGACCTTCATCGGCTCGAGCCCCATATAGTGGATCACTCTTTGACCGACCTGAATCATGACCGGCGCCTGCTCCGCTTCCGCGGCCCACAAAATCGCCTGGATGCTTTCCGCGTTATGAGCGCTGAAAGCGCCGACGGCGTACCCGTTGTCCCAAGCGTTCTTCAACATCGTTGTACCGGAAATAAAAGGCATGATGCATCTCTCCTTAGCGCGTAAGTTCAATATCGTAACTATATTGGTCGCTTCTGAATTTCGTTCTTGTATATTCCATCGGAGCATCGTCGATCCCGAAGCTTAACCGGGTCATCTCCAGTAAAGCCTCACCGGCGCGAATCCCGAGAAGATCGGCTTCATGCAGGGTTGCGTTGATCGCTGATATTTTTTCTTTGGCATGCTTGAGAAATGTTCCGTGATTTTCTAATATTTCATAGTATTTAGCTGAATTCAGATCGTATTTCATAAGAATTTGTCCGATTTTCTCAGGCCAGCAGCTGCGTTCTAAAGCAATGGGCACATCATTGGCAAGCCGAATTCGTTCAATAATTAAGACACTTTCATTCTCCGGCACCTGCAGCACCGATTTCTCAAAATTTAACATCGACACAAACTCCGCCCGGATGAGCTGCGAATGCGGGACAAGTCCCCGCTCCATGACTTCTTCCGCAAAACCGCGCAGGCGCCCCAGATTCCCTACGAGCTTCAGCGGCAGCACGATCGTGCCTTTCCCTTGGCGCTTCTCCAGCAGCCCCTCCTGAACAAGCATATTGATCGCTTGCCGGATGGTCGTGCGGCTTACCTTGAACGTCTCCATCAGTTCCTGTTCCGTAGGAATCAGGCTGTTGGGACGCCACACCTGGTTGTGAATAAGCTTGAGCAGGGCATCCTTGACTTGTTGATATAACGCAATGTTCTTATTGGGATCTACGGAATTCGGGTTGATGCTGTATGAGGTCATCGAAGGCTCTCCTTCTCCACATCGGAGGATATCTCATGATGCGGTCTCCAATTAATTGTTCAAGCCACGAGTAAAATTCGGCTGGCCTTGAAATGTATTCCTGGGGCAATAACCGTTCCCCGTCGTTAGCCACATGTTCAAGGGCGACGCTCTTTAATTTATAATTATATCCAATTACCTGGTTTCTTTGTATACTTACCATGACATTGGACATTCCTTTTTTTACGTAAAGAGCCGCTTCATTCCCAACCTCGTAAGCCTCGGTTCGATCTTGATCGGAGATAGCCCACACGGCGCAGCGCTGATTCATCCCTAAATTTTCCGAACGGACGGTCATTCCCATATTCATCCGGATCAATCGTTCCATCTCCGTAGAAATGCCCCCGAGAACCGCTCTGCCCTTCACGACTTCTCTTTGCACTTGCGAATCCCCGTCGAAGGTAACGCCTTCGCTAACGACAATCGTCGCCATGCCGTTCTCCTTCACGATGTCTTGGACCTGCGCCAGAAACCGCTCCTTCGACAGGGGAACTTCCGGCACGCAGATCATGTGCGGCCCTTCGAATTCGGACTGCTTAAGCAATCCGGAGGCAAGAGCGAGCCAACCGGCATTGCGGCCCATCGTTTCGATAATTCTCACCTGCTCGAAATTGCGCATAGCTTCCAGGTCTTTGCTTATGTCCCTGACGGATAATGAAACATAACGGGCTGCGCTTGCATAACCCGGCGCATGGTCGGTGCCGGATAAGTCATTGTCCACCGTTTTGGGAATCCCTATCGTTTGCAGCTCGTAATTCATGGAAGCGGCGGCTTCGCTCATTTTTTGCAATGCGGCCATCGTACCGTTGCCGCCGATAAAGACAAGCGTATGAATATCTCTTTCCTTCAGATTGAGCACGGCTTTCGTTATGGAATCGGGAGTGAACGGATACCTTCCCGACCCCAAGCAGGCGCCTGGTACGTTTTTATGACTTCTGAGCCAATCCAGGCCAGAGCCTTCGATGAGCTCCAGATCGTTCTCAACCAAGCCTTGATACCCGTTCATAATACCGTAAATTTGAGTCTGATCGGGCAGACCGTCTACAAAGCCTACCAGACTCGCGTTGATGACAGAGGTTGGCCCTCCGGCTTGCCCGACAGCGATTTTAAGCATAAAAACCACCTCCTGAATCAAACATAAGCGATCGTCTCTATCCCCAGTTGTCGCCCAAGTTCGATTAAGGCATCAACCACATCCTCGTACACAAGCGCAAAATGAGGCTCGAACCCTTCGTTCATAAGTCCGGTCAGCGTCCGGCTGACATCATGAGGAAGCTGCACCTCGACGGAAGTCCCGTTAAACGGCTGCGGCACATCCAGCGCATTCCCCCGCATGACGAGGAGCCTATAGCCGCTTGGCGTATGGCTTACTCTGAAGATCGTAACGCCGCCGGGCTTCAGCCCGAATTCCATCGTAAAGCCAAGCTTGCGGTTAGGGTGCACGCCCGCTTGCGCACCCGTTGACGGATGGGCAAGCGAATACGCCCCGGCTCCGCAATGCCAAAAGACTACGGAGTTCCGTTCCTCATTCACATGCACGAGATCCCCCAAGTAAGGCGCGCTTCCGCCGCTTAGCTCCTGGAGCACATACATCGAGATGGAGCCGTGGATGTCGGACTCACAGGAGGAGACGATGCCGCCTTCCGTAAACTGGGATAACGTAGAGCAAGCCGCAGCTCCAAGCTCATTGAAGAAATCCGGCCAGCAGCGAACCGCTAAGGCCTGGATCCGGTTTTCTTGAATGTAATCTTCGAGGTACGAATAAAATTGGGCAAATTTTTTGACCGTTTCATCGGACCGGTTTAATCCTACGACCTGCTTTTCAGCCCTTTCGACAGCACGAATCCATCGCGATTCATCAATTTTCGCGCATTCGCTGAAGGCTTGCTGCAGATCGAGCTTGTGCAATCGGACGCCCAGCGCCGTTTGCAGTTCCGCTTCGTCCGAATCGGAGAAGAAAAAGCCCGGCGGATGCTCCCCGACGATACCGATCGACAGCTGCTTTAATTTATGGATCACCTGGTTCACCTGGAGCTGCATGTGAAGCTTCTCCTGCAACCGGGGCTCCGAAGGATTGCCGAATACGAAGGCGAAAGGATGCGCTAGATTTTTTAATACGTTGCAGGTGCTGTTGCCTCCGGTTAAAGAATTCAAGCGAAGGCGTCCGCCCACGCTCGGTTCCCGTACAGACCAAACGATCACGGGCGCTTTGAAATATTCGAGCACTTTGACGGCGAATTCCCCGTCTGCGAACGTGACGCTTTGATACACGACGGAATCGATAGATTGACCCTGGACGCTCTGCAAGAATTGCTCCAGCTCTTCAATCGAAGTCAGGATATGCTCAGGCTCGTGCAGCGTCCGGCACTGCTTCTTTAGAAACTCGGAGGTTTCGGCCCAAACGACCTCCGCTGCAGCCAAGTCAAATGTTTTGCGGCCAATGGGCAAGTAAAGCACGGATGTTTCCAACATGGAAGTGTCACACCTTCGGTCATGGAATTGTTTGATGCGGCAAAGACTTTATGTTCTCTACAGCTGCCCCACTTCACGGAACAACTCTTTATACGATGAATGCTCCCTGTAAAATACGGGCGGCTTGCCGAGCGGAGCCTCTACCTGGATGAAGCCCCCTGTATACTTCGCCCCGCTCCATAAGTGCACCCATTCATCTTCAGGTAAATAGACCGTCCAGGACGTCTCGTGCTCTTGATGCACCGGCGCAACCAGAAGATCGGGACCGTATAAGTACTGGTACTGAATATCGTAGCTGCGCTCATCTTCCTCATAATGCATAAACAGCGGTCTTTGTACGGGAATTCCCAATTCCGCATTGATTTTGACCATAGCCTTCGTATAAGGCGACAGCAAAGTGTAAATCTCCGTCATTCTGGCCAAATGCTCCAGCGTTTCATCGTCGCTGTCGAACTGCCAGCAATCATACGGGCGATTTCCCTCATGCGTTCGCATTACCGGGGTAAAGGCGCCCATTTCCGCCCACCGCATGAACAGCTCCTTGCTGCGCTTGTTTCCGTGCAAGCTCGTGTAGCCGCCAATGTCGCTGTGATGCAGTCCGTTGCCCACCATACCCGAAGACAGGGCTGCGGGAATAACGGAAGCGAGTCCATCGTCAAGCGACCAATCCACGCTTTGATCCCCCGCCCACAGCAAAGTGCAATATTGCTGCACGCCGGTATAACCGGCCCGCATAAAGTAAACGATCTCGCCCAGCTTACCCGCTTCTTTTACCGCTTCATAGTTGATCTTCGCCCACAGCACAGGCCATGCGTTATGCATCAATTTGGCGGATTCGCCGCTGTATAAAGTAAGATCGATGGGCAAATATTCGCCGAAATCGGCCATCCAGCCATCCAAGCCAAAATCGATCAGGTTTTCCTTAATCACCTGTTTGTACCATTCGCAAGCCTCGGGATTCGTAAAGTCCACGACTCCGCAATAAAACTCGCCGAAATCGACCAAATAAATATCGCGCTGTTCGGTTAGCGCTAAATATCCTTTTGCTTTTGCCGTTTGAAACAGATCCCCTTCGACGGCGACATAAGGATTGATATACCCTAGAAACCGGATGCCCTGCTTTTTCCACTGTCCGATCTTTTCGTCCAGCTGTGGGTACTCCTCCGGATTCCAGCGCCAGTTCCACATTAATCGTTTGCCGAAGGAAGTGATCCGTTTGCCCTGCCAATCCTGACACCACACGCCCCCTACCTTGACACCCTTGGATAAGGCGCGCTCCAGCTTGGCCTCGACCACGCCCGTACCGCCCTGAATGCCGAGAATAATCCCGTTATACGTCCACTCCGGAAGCTCAGGCTGATGTCCGAATCTGTCGGCAATAAGACTTGCCAGCTCGACGAAGGTTGCAGCCGATTCCACGATGATCCAGCGAGGCACGCCCCAGATTTGAAGCTCGTGGTAATTCGGCTTTGTGAAATTAAAGTCCGCGTAAGCCGTCGTTTCGACGTGACAGTAATATTTCTTGCTGGACACGTAAGTCGGCTGCGGATAATTCGTCGTATAATAGTCCCCGCCCGCCTTATCGAGCACATCGGCCTGCCAAGTCGTATAGGTTTTCTTATTTCTCCCTACGCCCGGTTCGGAAGTCCACAGCGGGAAGCTTTTGCCCCTTAAATTGAAGTGCGACATTTGCTCTCCGCAGCCGTATACTTTCTCCTCCGCATCCGATGCAACCCGGAACCAAACACGGTTGATCGACGACTGCTCAGAAGTGAAAGCCAGCCGGATGCCATGCGCCTCCTGCTCTAAAGAAAGCGTCAGGTACGGCTGTCCGCCCTTCGCGTTAAAGAACGTTACAAACTCGGCCTCCCCTTGCTTCTTCCATTCCGCGTGCCGCAGCGCCAAACGTTCGATCACATAATCCTGGATGTCGAAGTTGCCTCTGTACATCTCCATCGTTTCTTCGCCGTAGCCGACATACAGCAAAGGCTGGTCTGTCGTATGGCTAATGAGCGCCGAGCCGTTTAACTTGATGTCGAATCCATCCTCATGCCGGTAAATGATAAGGCCCTCTTCATTAGTTGCTTCGCTAATCAACCGATTCACGCTCCCCGAATAGGCTAGTAATTAATCGCCAGATTGTCGCCGATAATGCCGGGATGTGCGCCTCTTTCCAGCAAAGGCGTACGCTCCGGATGGGCCAGCAGCCATTTGTTCCGCATAAACAGAAGCCGATCCTCAGCCGTCACCTGTTCCGGCCGCCGATCCAGCGGTTCGTTGGTGCCTTTCGGAAGAATCACGACGCACTTGAAGCCCTCATCGGAAACTTTACAGGGCGCAAAATGCAGCGTTGTCGCATACAGCTCTACGGCCGTTCCGCGAGGAATGACAAACCCTTGTACATGTTCAGTCGAGTACGAATTGTCCCGGATATCCTGCACCTTTCCCAGAAGGAGCACAAGATCCGTCACTGCGACATTGATTTCACTGCCTTTGTGGTACTCCAAGCCGTTAAGGCTGGAATTCCGACCGTTACAGTAGCCGATCTGTATGTCCATCCCTCCATACATCGAGGCCCGGAGCGTTTCCTTGACTGCCGTTTGCTCCAGTTCCTCTACCGAAGCCACATACGTATTGCCCTCTTGCGGAATCGGGGTATTCTCCATAAGCGTCAGGATTTCCTGAAAATCATAGCCGGTTAACACGCTGCCATATGGCCGAAATTGTTCCTCATTCACGGTATACAACCGAACATGCGGATTGAACGCTTGCAGCTCTCTAAGTTTCTCTCTCATGTTTCTCTCCTTATCTCTTTCTAGCCTTTAACCGATCCGGCCGTTACCCCTTCGACAAAGAAGCGCTGCAGGAATACGTATGCGATAACCATAGGGGCCGAAGCGATCACGACACCGGCGAAAATCATCGGATAATTGGTCAAATATTCACCCTGAAATTGCAGCAGGGCCAAGGGTAACGTTTTCTTAGCATTGGAATTAATAAAGAGCAGCGGATACAATAAATCGTTCCAAATCATGACGCTCAAAAAAATGGCGGAGGCGGATAAGGACGGCAGCGTGATAGGCAGCACAATCCGGGTGTACATCTTCCACTCGTTCGCTCCATCTATCGATCCCGATTCGATCATTTCCTTCGGCAGTGTCTTCATGAAGCCGGATAAAATAAATACGGCAACCGGCATGAATACCGACGTGGAAACGGCGATCAATCCCGTGATGGAATTCGTTAACCCGAGTTTGGAAACAAGGGAGTAAATCGGAATCATATTCACCTGGGGAGGAACCATCATCCCTGCCGCGAACAATCCGTACAGGACTAACCCGACCCAGCCGGTAAATCGGTATATCGCATAGGACAATAAACTGGAAAACAACAGGATAAGGAAGATCGTGACCAACGTTACGACCACACTGTTCATAAAATATTGCCCGATCGCTTGCTCCCTGAACATGCTGATATAATTGTCCAGATTCAGTCCCGAGGGCAACCCGAGCGGTTTTTGAAACAGCTCCGCCGTCGTTTTAAAAGAGGCGAGAACGACAATAGATACCGGGACAATGATCAGGAGCGCGCCAAGCAGAAGAACGATTCTTTTGAGCAGGCCGCCTGCCACTGTTTCTTGATTGATCTGATTCACGGGCGGTTCATCCTTTCGTACAAGCTTCTCAAGCCGCGCGATTTCCCTTCAGCAATTTAAACTGGACAAACGTAATGAGCGCGATAATCGCCATGAAGGCCATCGATTGAGTAGCCGCATAGCCGAATTCGGAGTTCTGGAAGGCCGTATGGTAAATGTAGGTGGATAAAATCTCCGTCGAGAAGGCCGGGCCTCCGCCGGTCAAGGCAAAGATCAAATCAAAGGCTTTGAACGACTGGATGGTCGTATAGGCGACCACGATGGTAGCAGCCGGGGCGACCATGGGCCAAGTAATGTTCTTGAACGCTTGCCAGCGGTTTGCTCCGTCCAGGTAAACGGCCTCGTAAAGCTCTCCGGGAATGGCTTGTAATCCCGCTACGAAGATGACAAGCATCTGTCCCGTATGCGCCCAAATCTGTACGAAAGCGATCGATAGCATCGCGATGCTCGGATTGCCAAGCCAGTTTTGCGCCAAGGCTTCAAGCCCGATATTCCCGAGCATAATGTTTAAAGCCCCAACGTTCGGATTCAATACGAATCCCCAAATGAAAGCTACGGAGATCGAGGAAATAATCGTTGGAAAAAAGTAAAGCGCGCGCAGAAAAACGTTCGTTTTCGAATTTTTCAGAAGCAAAATCGCCAAAACCAGAGAGAACACGGTTTGAAACAAGACTACGCAGAGCATAAACTTCAAATTGTTGACCATGGCTTTTTTGAAGATCATGTCGCCAAAGAGCATTTTCTCATAGTTGGCGAGCCCCACCCAATTCCATTCCGGCGATATGCCTTCCCAGTCCGTAAACGAAAGGATTAGCCCGTTAATCGTCGGATACACAAAGAACAGCAAATAAAGCAAAAGGCCCGGCAATACAAACAAATAAAGCGATTTACTCTGCTTCATCAGCTACCTCCGTCTTGCTATGGGAGGAGGGACCGCCTCCTCCCATGCCGCTAAGCTTACTTCTTTACATTTTGATCGATAATAGCTTGGGCTTCTTTGGCGGCTTGTTCCGGACTTTTCCCGCCAACCACCGCTTGGATCGAAGCGACAACCGCTTTTTCATTCTGGGAATTGCTGATTAAATACCGCGGATGAAAACGTGTTTTCTTGTCCATCCAAGTGGCCGATTCCTTCAATTCCGGCGTATTGTATTGGACGCCTTTCACCGTAACCATCTGACCGGTTTGATTGGCATACTTCTCAGCGTTTTCTTTCTGGCTGAGGAATTCGATAAACTTCTTGGCTTCTTCCTTGTACTTCGACTTCGCGTTGACCCCGAGCATAAAGGTCGTCGTATGAATCCCTTCGAATACCGCCTTGTCCGCGGATACGGTAATCGGCGCCAGCAAGCCTTGAACCAGGTTAGGGTTAAGCTGCTTGTTGCTGGACATCATGTACGATCCGGTTGCGAGCATCGCCGCTTTCTCCTGAGCGAAAAGCGATCCTGCAATATCTTTATTCGTCCCGAGCGAATCCTTCTGGAAATATCCTTTATCCGCAAGCTCTTTGAATTGGGACAACGTTTTGACGAACCATTCGTCCGTCAGCTTGGCCTGACCCGACTCGACTTTGGACCAGATGTCTTCGTCCGTGTTATTGTTCATCATCATCGAGTTGACGAACTGCCCTGGACCGATGTCTTGACCCGGGAAGGCGATCGGAACATACCCGTTGCTCTTTAACGTTTCGCAAACCTGTAAAAACTCATCCCAGCTTTTAGGAATTTGCAGCTTTAATTTTTCAAAAATCGCCTTGTTGTAAATCGGCTGGTTGTAAACTAACTGGTAAGGGAAAGCGAACTGTTTTCCGTCCTTTTTCCCCGCTTGGATCAAATTGTCATTGTAATTGCTTACAAAACTCTCTTTACTCAAGTCCTCATATAAATTCGATTTCGAGATCGTTTCAAATTGAGCGCCCGGAAACGAAGCGAACACGTCCCCGGAAGAACCGTCGAGCAGCTTAGCCTGCGCGTTCGCCAGATACGACTCGGACGGGAAGATGTTCATTTCCACCGAAATATTCGGATTCGCTTTATTAAAATCCGCGATCAGCTCTTCAAACACTTTTTTATCTTCTCCGCGCCAATGGATAAAGCTGATTTTTACTTTCGACTCGCTTTTCTTCGCCTCGCCGGTGTTTGTATTTTGCGCTTCGCTGCCCGCTTTGTTCGTTTGAGCACAGCCTGTGATTGCGACCGTACCGACAAGTAAAACAGATGCCCATTTCATCATTTGTTTCATCTGCTTGCCCCTTTGCTTATTTTTTGTTAATTAGCCACCCTAAAAACCAATTGTTTCTAACATCATGATGTTTTCACTTCCTGCCGGCCTTTTGTAAAGCGTTTACATCACTATGTTTGATTACATTGTAACTACCTTTAATTGTTTTGGCAAGATATTTCTTCACGACCCCTTCCAATCTGCCTGCCCAACGCCAATAAAGCCCGATCCTTGACGACTGTCAAGAAGGGGCTTTATCGGTGTTTTCAATTTTAGACCAAACGCTTGCGGATGGACGACGAGATGATGTCGATAATCGTCACCATCACAATAATGCCGAGAAGAATGATGCCAACGCGATTCCATGCGCGGGCTTCCAAGGCAAAGATCAGCGGCGCGCCGATCCCGCCGGCACCGATCAAGCCCAGAATGGACGCGGATCGTATATTAATCTCGAACCGGTACAGCGCAAACGAGAAGAAGTGCGGCAGCACCTGCGGCATAATCGCAAACCAGAGCACCTGCAGCCGGTTGGCCCCGCAAGCGGTCAACGCTTCCGTAGGCCCCATGTCCAGGTTTTCAATAGCTTCCGAATACAGCTTGCCCAGCATGCCGATCGAGTGCAAACCTAACGCCAGCACGCCGGCATAAGCGCCCGGCCCGACGGCCTTAATGAAAATGATGGCCATAATAATTTCGGGGAACGTGCGGATCAAGCTTAGCATGAATTTGCCGCTTCCGGTTACGGCGCGGTACCGGCTCATATTCGTGGCCGCCCAGAAAGCGAACGGCACGCACAATATGGCGGAGATGAACGTCCCGATGATCGAGATGCCCAGAGTATCGAGCAAGCCTCGAAGCAAATCTTCTCCTTCGGGATCGTAGACGAACCCCCAGTCCGGGTTGAACAGGCCGCTCATGATGGTAGCGAAGTCGCGGCCGGCATTTTCGGTTAATCCCCCGAACTCGATCCCGGTGAACGACCAGACGTAAATGGCCAGCACGATGATCGCAACGAGCCAATAACGGATACGGAAAGGTTTACGAACCGATTTCGTACTCATAGCAGCCTCTCCCTTACCTTGGTGCTGATGTAATCGATAATAAGAACGATCGCCAGCGTCAGAATGATGATCAGCGCCGAGCGGTCATACCGGAATTGCTGCAGCGTGCGATCCAGGAACAACCCGATCCCGCCGGCTCCGACCAGTCCGAGCACGGCTGCCGCCCGAACGTTAACTTCGAAGGTGTATAAGAAATACGCCGCATACTGCGCCGCCACCTGCGGCACGACACCGAAGTGAATCCACTGCATTTTGTTCGCGCCGACGGCCGTCATCGCTTCAAGCGGTCCCGGATCGATCGCTTCGATCGACTCATACGTGAGCTTGGCGATCAGGCCGAACGAGAAGAAAATAAGCGCCAGCACGCCGGGCACCGCGCCGATTCCGAAGATGGCGACGAACAAGCCGGCAAACAGCAGCTCCGGAATGGTCCGGATCAGGTTCATAATGAATCGGGCCGGCTGGTAAATCCACGGCGTCCGGGCGACGTTGCCGGCCGCGAGCAGCGCGATCGGAATCGCCAGCAGTCCGCCGATCGTCGTACCGATGACGGCCATTTGCACCGTTTCCATCATCGGATCCCAGACGACGTCGATATAGCTCCAATCCGGCGGGAACATTTCGACGATCAGCTTGCCCATCTCCGGCGCCCCTTGGATTAGCTTGGGCAGGCTCGAATCGGTGTTCTCCGCGCTCCACCAGAGCAGCACGATCAGCAGCAGCGTCGTCATATACGACTTCATACGCGATGGTTTCTGTAAAATCTTCTTGCGCTCGGAGTCGGTCATTACGCCTCTCCCCCCAGCAACTCGTCCTTCTTAATGGCACGGCCGTATATTTCCGAAAACTTCTCGTCCGTCGCTTCCGCTACCGGACCGTCGAACACCACTTCTCCAGCCCGAAGCCCGATGATCCGCGTCGCATACTCGCGCGCCAGATCGATAAAGTGAAGATTAACGACCGTTGTAATGCCGAGCTCCTGATTGATTCGTTTCAGGTCGTCCATGACCTGGCGCGTTGTCAACGGATCAAGCGAGGCGACGGGCTCGTCGGCGAGAATGATTTTCGCTTCTTGCGCCAATGCCCGGGCAATCGATACGCGCTGCTGCTGTCCGCCGGACAGCTCGTCGGCACGCGAGTAGGCTTTATCCAGGATATTTACACGTGAAAGGGCGTTCAGGGCAAGCTCGACATCCTGCTTCGGGAACAAGCCGAGCAAGGTCCGCAACGTCGAATGATAGCCGACCCGCCCGGATAATACGTTGCGCAGCACCGAGGAGCGCTTCACGAGATTGAAGCTTTGGAAGATCATTCCGATATCGCGGCGCAGCCGCCGAAGCTGAGTTCCGGATGCCGCCGTAATCGAATGGCCGTCGATGACGATTTGACCGTCGGTAATTTCATGCAGGCGATTGATCGAGCGCAGCAAAGTTGACTTCCCGGCTCCAGACAGCCCTACGATGACGATGAATTCTCCCTTTTTCATGTTCAAATTAATATTTTTGAGACCTACGGTTCCATTGGGATACACTTTGGAAACATTTTTGAATTCTATCATAAGTAACCATAAATCCCCTTTTAGTTAGATTGGCCAACAAAAAAACATTCGACACGATCTGTGGTTTTCCTCTTTCCTTTCACAGGTTTACCTAACCTTATTTTACCTGTTGGCCCGCCCGTTTCCGTGAAGGCGGTTTCAGTTCCGTTCACCGTCAAACCACCGTTCAATAGGTCGGAAGAACCAGCGTCCGGGCAGCTGCAAGAAACGTCCTTCTCTGAACGTACCCCGCATGTAGAGCCCCTGACCGGAGACCTTTTCGAAGGACATACATTTATGTTTCAGCGGAAGCTTTCTTGCGATACAGAGCGACTTGCAGCACTTACAAAAAAACGTGACGTTATCCTCCGCTTGAGCGGAAGACCGTCACGTTTATTTGCGCTAACTGCCGGCAACGTCCCGTTTCGTAAACAATAGCCAGGATATGCCGTAAAACAGCAGCCAGTACAAGACCAGCACCGTAACCGAGAAACCTAACGTCATGCCGGGCAAGAGCGGCTTGCCGCCTACAATGTAAGGGGTCAGATCCGTGTTGGCGAAGACGAAGTATTTGACCCATTCGTACTTTAGTGACACAAGCGCCGCTACGATACCGTCTTTCGTCCACAACAGAAAGATGGACAACCCGATAGCCAGCGAGCTGCTGCGGAAAACCGCCGAGATCATGAAGGCGAGCGTTACCGCCATGACAATATTCACCGCGTGGAGCAGGTACGTTCGCACAATGTTTCCCATCGTCACCCCTTCGCCCACCTGTCCGCCTACGCCGAACAGCAGCAGCCCGGTGAAATAGGCGCTTATGAAATGAACGACGAGCAGCGTCAGCACGAACAGCAGCACGGCGATGTACTTGGACGCCAGAATCTTGCTTCGCGACGCCGGGCGGATAAGCAGCAGCTTGATCGTTCCCCACGTAAATTCAGAGGCGACCATATCGCCTGCCACAATGACGCTGAAAATCGTGACCAGCATGGTCAGGAAAGTCGCGAAGGCCATAAACTGCAGCACGTGCGCCAGGTTCGCATCCAGCATGAACTTCATCAGAACCCCTGTCATGATGACGCATAAGATGAGAATCGCCAGCATGATCCAAGTCCGCACCCGGCTGTAAATTTTCATCTGCTCGTTCTGAACGAGCGCGAATAGGCTAGACAATCCGATTCCCCCTTGTTACCTCAAGGAACTGCTCCTCGAGCGTCTTGGTGATCGTACGGATCCCGTAGACGGCGATACCCGCCGCCACGATACGCGCATTCAGCGCGGCTATCGCCTCCCGCCGGTTCGGCAGCCGGACAGCCAGCTCCGAGCCTTCCGTCCGCGCTTCCAGCTCGTCCTGGAGCAGCTTCAGCGCATCCCCCGGGCGGTCTAATTCAAACCGTACCTCGTGCGTATCGGTATCGTCCGATGCGTTCTTGAAAGAGCGTACATCGAGCAGCCGGCCGTTCTGGATAATGGCGACACGGTCGCACATCAGCTCCATCTCCGACAGCAGATGGCTCGAGACGATGATCGCAAGCCCTTCGTCGCGGGCCAGCGTCCGCAAATAATCGCGAAGCTCCCGGATGCCTTCCGGGTCGAGTCCGTTCGTCGGTTCATCGAGCACGAGAACCGAGGGCCGGTGCAATATCGCCTGAGCGACGCCGAGCCGCTGACGCATCCCCAGCGAATACGTCTTCACTTTATCGTGAATCCGGTTGTCCAAGCGGACGAGCCGCACGACTTCATCGATGCGCTCTTTATCCACACTCGGCATCATCCGGGCAAAATGAATCAAGTTCTGATACCCGGTCATAAAGCCGTAAAACTCCGGGTTCTCCACGATCGCGCCGACATGCCGCATCGCCTGCTCGAACTGCCCGCGCACGCTATGGCCTTGAATCCGGATTTCTCCTCCGGATATCGAGATCAATCCGACCATCATGCGGATGGTCGTCGTTTTGCCAGCCCCGTTCGGGCCTAGAAATCCGAATACTTCGCCCGGGCGGACTTCGAACGTCAACCCGTCGACGATTGTTTTGGCGCCGATTTTTTTCGTCACCTGGTGGAGCTTCACTACCGGCGTATTCATGATGGAGCCTCCATTTAAGCCAAAAAGGTATCGTATCTTTTCCAACAGGAAAAGTATACCATACCTGTCCGTCCCGGCCCAAATAAACGCCGGATTACGATTCGTAGTATTTCGCGAGGGTGACCATCATGCTCCCCATCCGCTCCTCTTCGGGTGCGACCACCCGTTCGATTCCTTCCTCGCGAAGCGCTTCGGCCGTAACCTTGCCTACCGCAACGGCGACGACGCCTTCCGCGAACGCCTGAAGCAGCTGTCCGGCCACACCCTGCTCTCTGGCGTACTGCAGGAGGAAGCGTACCTGCGGCGTACTGGTGAACGTTACCGCGTCCACTTCGCCGTTCACGATCTCGCGCAGCAATCGGTCCACCACCTCAAGCTCGGGAGCGACGTGAAGATACGGCAATATTTCGTGATGCGTCGCGCCGCGTTCTTCCAACCACCGGACAAGCCGCGGCGCATGATCCCCGTACAACTGCAGCGCGACATGTTTCCCTCGCAGATCGATCGGCTCCAGCGCCCGCAAAAGTCCGGAGGTCGTGCCGTCGTCATCGCGCACTTGAGGTATCACGCCTAACTTCTTCAGCACATTCACCGTCTTGTAGCCGCGGGCGGCAATCGGCGTGCTGCGCAGCAGCTCAGCGAAAGCGTCCGCCTTGCCGATCGCTTCGGCGGCTTGCACGAGCAGCTCCGTGCCGCCCCCCGTCGTCAACATAATCCAGTCGGCGCCCCGCTCGATCAGCTTCGCCACTTCGCCCTGCACCTGCTCTCCCTCGACCGCAACCGTGCCTTGCGCCGGTCGAACGAGCGGGATACCGCCCATTTTCTCTACGATGATGCTCAGCTCCGCTGCTTTGCGCGGCCCTGTAATCGCGATGCGTTTGCCGGTTAATTTTGCCATATGGTTTCCTCCGATTGTCGAGTCAAGGTATGTACCATGTATAGAACTCTCTCATTTCGGCAACTCTAGTAGCAGAATCGGTACATATTGCTAGAGGAGGAATGAGAGAGATGCATGGTATGACTCGTATGTTTGTTGTTTTATTCGCATGTTTGAGCCTGGTGACGACATTATCGTCCCCTGCAGCTGCCGATCCGGCCGACGCGGCCGGCTATGAAACTATCTTTATTAACGATTTCTACATCGCTTCGGAAGACCCGGCGAACCAGGATGCTTCCGATACGATGCATACGGCGGCGGAGCCGGTCGTCATTCCGGCCACCGTTCCTTATATCGTTCGCTCCGGCGACACGCTGTATCAGATCGCCCGTTCGTTCGGCGTCAGCCTGACTGCCATCCTGGCCGCCAACTCGATCCCGAATGCGAGCCGGCTATCCATCGGCACCCAGCTCGAAATTCCCGTTCAGGAGCCTGCACTGCAGTTTGCCGACGGCCAAACGAACGTCGTCGAACAAGTGCTGTCTTCCACCTTAACCGCCTACACCGCCGGCTACGAATCGACGGGCAAGACGCCTGCCCACCCGCAATACGGGATCACCTACAGCGGCAGCAAGGCGCAGGAAGGCCGCACGATCGCCGTCGACCCGAAGATTATCCCGATCGGCACGAAGGTGTTCATTGACGGTATAGGACTTCGTACGGCCGAGGATACCGGATCCGCGATTCGCGGCGCACGCATCGACGTCTACATGACCGATCTGAAAGAAGCCCGTGATTTCGGCGTCAAGAAGAACGTTAAAGTGTATGTGCTCGGCGCAAGCCAGCGCGACGCTGCTTACTAGCCGTATACAGCACCCCATTCTCTCTGCTCTGCCGGGGGCTGTATATGAATGCCCAGCTCCGCCAGCCAGCGGAGCTTGCCATTGGCCACGGTTCATACCCATAGCGTTCTGATTGGCGAACAAAATTTCCGCCACCGCTTTGCAGAGCTCGACGTCCGATGAATGGGAAGCCGCCGATACAGCATTCTCCCCATAACCCCAAGTTTGCCCTTTTTCGTTTCATCATCCATCATAATATGAAAATAGCTGCGAACCAACATGTTTTTTGCAAAAAAGGGCAAGCTAAGCGATGTCCGGCAATGAACGGTTCTCTCTAGCCGGGAACGAACGGACGAACATCTCACCGGCCTAACTGCGCGGCCGAGTCCGGGAGGCATGCTCTGCGTATGCGGTACCTTATTATTGGTCTACTCTTCTGCTTCACCGTTCCGCTCGTCTTAACTGCCGGCTGCGGAAAAGAGAATGCCCCTGATCAGCAATCGCGGCAGCAAAGCGATAAACCGATTGATACGGAACTGCAGCAGCAGATGAAAATGTATCAGGAAATCAAAAAGCAAGAATACGAGCAGAACAATCAGAGACGAACCGCCGAAAAGAAACGATTGAAGGAGCTGCAGAAAACACAGGAGGAAGCGCTCAGGCACGAGCTCGAATTTCAAGAGAAGGTGCGGCAAAGCGGAAATCCTTTGTCTTCTGATAATAACGACACGAATAACCAACAGGGATCCGACCAAGAGCTTGAGTAAGAATCCCCGCAACAGGCGGGACAATAACCGCTCATAAAGCGAATCCCGGGTGCAGCCGGATGCCTTATGAAATTCAGCTTCCCTTGAGAGCGGTACGTTTTGACATGCAGAAAAAACAAAAAAATTGCGGAGAAAATTCCCGCAATTTTTTGTTTACCGTTGTTAGTATCGGGACGACACGATTTGAACATGCGACCCCCTGGTCCCAAACCAGGTGCTCTACCAAGCTGAGCTACATCCCGTTGTTTAATGCCGGTAGAGGGACTTGAACCCCCACGGTTTCCCTCACGATTTTGAGTCGCGCGCGTCTGCCAATTCCGCCATACCGGCTCGTACAATTGTTGCAATGGTGTGCGCCCTGAGAGATGCACTTTGTAACTCGATGAAGATGAATGGCGTGCCCTGAGAGATTCGAACTCCCGACCTTTTGATTCGTAGTCAAACGCTCTATCCGGCTGAGCTAAGGGCACATCTTGTCAAGTCAACGAAGGATATCATATCATGTATAACACCATGTTGTCAACTACTTTTTTCATGCAGCAAGGAGAGCTCTTGATCCCACATACATGGATCTATACCATGAGTGCCGATCTTGCCTTACGGCAGAAAAAAAACTTCAACCTCAAAGGCTGAAGCTCCTTTTCTGATACACGATGCGCTCGAGAGGACTCGAACCTCCACGGCTGTTACCCCACTAGAACCTGAATCTAGCGCGTCTGCCAATTCCGCCACGAACGCATGTTTGGATATGGTGCGGTTGAGAGGACTCGAACCTCCACGAGCGTACGCCCACTACCCCCTCAAGATAGCGTGTCTGCCATTCCACCACAACCGCATATTGAATTAAACGTGAGCCATGTAGGACTCGAACCTACGACACCCTGATTAAAAGTCAGGTGCTCTACCAACTGAGCTAATGGCTCATACTGGATAACTGGTGGAGGCTGATGGATTCGAACCACCGAACTCGTCAGAGAACAGATTTACAGTCTGCTGCGTTTGGCCACTTCGCTAAGCCTCCGTGTTAATTCCATGGTGGCTCGGGACGGAATCGAACCGCCGACACGAGGATTTTCAGTCCTCTGCTCTACCGACTGAGCTACCGAGCCCAATTGGGCAAAATAAAAATTCCCCGAGGGGAAATCC